>JBGSSV010000167.1:0-62053 GCA_041736875.1 Chthoniobacterales bacterium
CGCACCGCCTCCCACGGCACGGCATCCGCGCCAGCGGTTGGCTCGCAGTGCAGCCGCAGCCACCCCTCGCCGCTGTCGGACGTGAGGGCACCGCGCAAAGTCACGGGAACCAAAGCCTCGCGGAACGGCCGGAATCTGGGCCCGGATTCGAGACGCCATGTGGTCGGAAAGCTCGGCGCCCCCTCGGCCAAGAAACGCAGCACCGCTTCACGTCCTGTCAGGGTCAAGCGCCCCGCCCGGGCGACAAACCCCTCGCGCTCGAGAAATTCACCCGCCCGGGTCCGGGCCGTCAGGTCCTCGCTGCGGATCTCCGCCTCCACACCCTGCAAGGAGCCTTCAAGAATCACCACAACCTCGCCAGCCGCCATCGCGGGCCCCGCTCCGGCGGGCTGCGACTTCACGACGCCAATGGGTTCGGTCCCCTCGCCCGCCGTGTCGCCAGCAAGGACACAGAGTGCGGCGGCGACAGAGTGCGGACAAACCTTGCCCTCGGCGCGCGAAGTCCGGCAGGGGCACAGGTTTTCCACCTCCGAGCCGGAGAGAATGCGCAGGCCTGCGGCGTAGTTGCGGGTGCCCTCGCGCACCACCCCGGTGAGCAACGGCGGCACAAACGACGCCCGCAAGACCCGGCCGCCGCCGTGCAGTTTGCGCGCTTCGTGCACCACCGGCCAACCCGCCACCGCGGCCAGCCATTTCTCCGACAATTCGACCATCGCGGAGGCGAACGTAGCAGACGCCCCGCGGACCGACGCGCGCAAAATCTTGGAACTGCCCGCCGCAACCTCTACAAGGAAACGCTCATGTCCAATCGCATCGACGCAAAGTTCGCCGAACTCCGCTCCCTCGGACGCTCCGGTTTCATGGCCTACATCACCGCCGGCGACCCCGACATGGACGGGACCGTGCGTCTCGTTCCCGCGCTCGCCGAGGCCGGCGTGGACTTTGTCGAGCTGGGCGTGCCGTTCTCCGATCCGCTGGCCGACGGCGTGGTCAATCAACTTGGCGCCCAGCGCGCCCTCGTCGCCGGCGCGACCATCAGCAAGGTGTTCGAGGCCGTCCGCGCCATCCGCCGCAAGTGCGACGTGCCCCTCATTCTCTACACCTACCTCAACCCGGTCTACGTCCACGGATTCGCCAAATTCCACGAGGAGGCCGCGGCCGCAGGGGTTGATGGCATCCTCATCCTCGACCTCCCGCCCGAGGAAATCGAGGCCAACCGGGAGTTGACCTCCCGCCACGAAATGCGCGCCATCCGCCTCATCGCCCCGACTACACCACCGGCACGCATGGCGCGAATCGCCCGGGCCGCGGAGGGGTTCATTTACTATGTCTCGCGCGAAGGCGTGACGGGCGAGCAAACGCAGGTTTCGACGTCGATCGCCGCGCAGGTGGCCGAAATCAAAAAGCACACCGACCTCCCCGTGGCCGTGGGCTTCGGCATTTCCTCGCCTGCACAGTCCGCCGAGGTGGCCAAGGAGGCGGACGCCGTGGTCGTGGGCAGCGCGATTGTGCGGCGCATGGACGAATTCGGATCTGCGCCGGATTTCGTCGCCCGCGTGGTGGAGTTTGTCCGCCCCTTGGCCGAAGCCGCCCACCACGCCCGGGGCTAAGCCTTGCCCTCGGTGTCCACGAAGGCCAGAATCGAGGCCATGCCGAAGAAAGTTGTTATCATTGGAGGCGTGGCCGGCGGAGCTTCGTGTGCCGCTCGTTTGCGCCGCTTGGACGAAGCCTGCGACATCACCATCCTCGAACGCGGTCCCTACGTCTCGTTCGCCAATTGCGGCCTGCCCTACTACGTGGGCGACGTCATCACCGAGCAGGGCAAACTCGTGCTGGCCAACGCCGCCCTGTTCCGGGACCGCTTCCGCATCGACGTGAGGATCAACACCGAGGCGCTGAAGATTGACCCGATCCAGCGCACTGTGCGCGTGCGCCAAGCCGGGAGCGGCGACGAAAGCGACCTGGCCTACGACAGCCTCGTTCTTTCGCCCGGCGCCGCGCCGATCCGCCCGCCGCTTCCGGGGATCGACCTTCCGGGGATTTTCCAGGTCCGCACCATTCCCGACTCGCAGCACATCCGCAATTGGATCGAAAAGCAGGGCGCCAAATCGGCCGTGGTCGTCGGCGGTGGCTTTATCGGGGTGGAGATGGCCGAGAATCTTCTGCATCGCGGCCTGTCGGTCACGCTGGTCGAGATGCTGCCGCAGATCATGCCCAATCTCGACCCCGAGATTGCCGTGGCCGTCCAACAGCGGCTCGAAGCGCATGGATGCAAGTTCGCCCTCGGCGATGCGGTGGCCGGCTTCGAAGCGACGGCGGACGGCGCCATGGAAGTGCTGACGAAAAACGGCTCCCGTCACCGCGGAGAGATCGTCATTCTCGGCCTCGGCGTCCGCCCGGAGACCATGCTCGCGCGGGAGGCCGGATTGCGGATTGGCGTGACCGGCGGGATCGAGGTGGACGACCACATGCAGACGAGCGACCCGAACATCTGGGCGGTGGGCGATGCCGTGCAGGTGCGCAACATCGTGACGGGCCAGCCCCAGCTTCTCGCCCTCGCCGGTCCGGCCAACCGCCAGGGCCGCGTCGCGGCCGACAACATCGCCGGGCGCCCCTCCACCTTCCGCGGCGTGCAGGGAACATCCATCATCGGCGTCTTCGGCCTGGCCGCCGCCGGGACCGGTTGCAGCGAAAACATGCTCCGCCGCGCCGGCCTCACCGATTACGAGAAAATCTACCTCCACCCGATGAACCACGTCGGCTATTACCCGGGGGCCAAGCAGATGCATTTGAAGATTCTTTTCCGCCCGTCCGACGGACGCCTGCTCGGTGCCCAAGCTGTGGGCGAAGCGGATGTGGCCCGCCGCATCGATGTCCTGGCGGCCTTCCTGCAGAAGGACGGCACGGTCCACGACCTGGCCGAAGCGGAGCTTTGTTACGCCCCGCAGTTCGGGGCCGCCAAGGACCCGGTGAATTTCGCCGGCATGATCGCCTCCAACGTGCTGGACGAGGACATGCCCGTGGTCAATTGGGGGCAACTGCCGGACAACGCCTTCCTCCTCGATGTGCGCGATGCGGATGAATTCGCCGAGGACCATGTCCCCGGGTCGGTCAATCTTCCTCTCCCCACGCTGCGCTTCGATCCCTCCTCGATCCCGAAGGACCGTCCCATCCTCGCGTATTGCAAGGTGGGTCAGCGCGGCTACTACGCGGTGCGATTTTTGCGGCAGCACGGATACGACGCTCGCAACGTCGCCGGAGGGATCCTCACGTGGGAAAAGGCCCAGGCGGCAGCCACCCCGGCTTAGCCGGACGCTTGTCAAGATGGCCGGGAACGTGTTGAAAGTGGCGGCCGCTTTTCCATGATTTACGATTTCTCCCTGCGCACCGTCAGTCTGGCGGTCGGCCTCGCCCTCATCTTCTCCCACGGCTTCGCCCTCTTTTCGCCGGAGCGGGTCAAGCTCTGGATGGCCGATTTCCCGCGGTCCCGGCTGGCGGGCATCCTCCTCTGCACCCTCGCCGCCGCCTGGGCGTTCTGGCTCGCCTTCACCATGGACCTCGGCGAGTTCACCCCCAATCGCACCCTCATCTGCGGGGCCGTGCTGGCCGGGGCGATCATGGTGCCACTTTTCGCCGAGGAATTTCTCGCCGTCCGGGCCCTCGGGATTCTTGCCCTCCTCGCGGCAGAACCCCTGCTCGACGCCGCCTTCCTTCGGCCCGAACAAACCCGGTTGCTTCTCGTCGTGCTGGCCTATGGGTGGGCGCTCGGCGGACTTTTCCTCGTCGGCGCACCCTACCTGCTGCGCGACCTCCTCGGCTGGCTCACGGCCAAGCCGTGGCGCTACCTCCTTGCCGCTTGGTCCGGTGTGGCCTACGGCGCTCTCCTCATCGTCGTCTCCCTGCTTTTCTTCGCGGCCTGACCGGCACAGAATCCGGCTGTCCCCATGATCCAGATCATCTTCAACGACCTCAGCGCCGCGGAAATGGCCGCCCTGCCGAAACTCCTGCAACTGGAGATCCTCGGCGAGTTCCACGTCATGCCCGACGATCTGGAAAAACTCGACCCCAAGCGCTTCGGCAAAGTGGAGCGCGACCATCGCACCCTTTACCGTTACCGTGCCGGCGACTACCGCATCTACTTCGAAGCCCAGGACGGAGGCCTGCTCGTCCGTCGCGTCCTGAGCAAAAACACCATCCGTGATTTCCTCTTCCGCACCAGCCTCCCCATGGGCGAGGACGAGGACCTGGCCGGACACCGCGAATTCTGGCAGTTGATCGACGAGTCGAAAAAGTCCGCCTAGCCTCGGTCGCTCCCGTTTCATCCCCCCGCCAAATCCCCCCATGTCGAATCAACAGAAACTAACCAATCCGTTCTACGCGCTGTTGAGCCTGCCCTCCACCGCGATGGGCTTTGCCCTGTGCGTGCAGATTTCCGCGCTGAGCTGGATTCTCAGCACGAAATACGACCTCTCGATCGAGCACGTCGGCCTCGTCTGGCTCGCCGGCCCGCTGGCCGGCCTCCTCGCCCAGCCCATCGTCGGGCTCATCAGCGACAACGTCTGGTTCTGGGGCGGACGCCGCCGTCCTTTCATTCTCATCGGCGGTGTCACCGCCTCGCTCATGCTCCTCGCCCTCCCCTTCCTTGGCGAAATCAGCACATGGACCGGCGTCAACATCCTCTGGACCGCCGTGGCCGTCGCCTTGACCCTCGACCTCGCGATCAACGTCGGTTTCAACCCGACCCGCTCGATCATCGCCGACCTCACCCCGGAGGGCGAAGCCCGCACCAAGGGCTTCACCTGGATGCAAACGATCTCCGGCATGTTCGGCGTGCTGGCCTACGTCATCGGGGCGGTCTTCGGCAACTACGCCCTCATCTACCTCGGGGTCGGCCTGGTCCTCGTCTTCAATGTCGTCCCCGCTTTCCTGCTCCAGGAGCCGCGCGAATTGGCCTCCGCCCCGGCCGCCGACTCGCCCGGAGAATCCACCGCACCCGGACGAACCAACCTTCCCCGCCTGCTGCACATTTACCTCGCCCACGCCTTCACCTGGCTCGGCGTTCAGACGATGTTCGTCTTCATGTTCGCCTACGCCCAGCACGCCTTCTTCCCCGGCGTGACCGCGCTGGATGACGCGCAGAAAAATTCCCTCGGCCAGGTCATCTCCATTTCGTTCCTCATCATGAACGTCGTCGGCTTCATCCTCCCCGTCGCCGTCCTCCAGCCGCTGGCCAAAACCATCGGCCTCGTCCGCACCCACACGATTTGCATTTTCGTCATGGCCGCAGGCTACGGCGGCATCGTCCTCGCCGCGGGCGGCAGTGCCGTCGCTCTCTACGCCCTCATGGCCGTCGTCGGCATCGGCTGGGCTGCCGTGGTCAGCCTGCCCTTCGCCATCATGAGCGACAGCGTGGACAAGACGCGCATGGGCCTTTTCATGGGGATCTTCAACCTCTCCGTCGTCATCCCGCAGATCATCGTCAGCGTCGGCATCGGCCACTTCGTTGGCGCCGCCACCGACAAGAACCTCGTCTTCATCATCTGCGCCGCGTCGCTCGCCGTCTCCGCCGTCCTTTGGGCCCTGCTCCGAGAAGACAAAGCCGAGCCCGGGGAAATCGCCATGGGCGGCGGCGGACATTGATCGCTCGGGGTTCTAAAGGGATTTGACCTCCCCGACCGCCCTCGCTACTTTCATCTCCTCTCGCGGCCATAGCTCAATTGGATAGAGCATCTGACTACGGATCAGAAGGTTTGAGGTTCGAGTCCTCATGGCCGCACTCCTTCCTCTTTTCGGCAACGTTTATTCGCGGGTTAAAGATCGCTTCCGGGCTCGCCAGCCAGCGGGTCGCCGCGCTTGGCCGCCCCTTCACTGGCGTGATCTTGACCCTCCCTCCCCGCGGTGCTAACGCTGTCGCCACGGTAAGGCGCGATGCCAGCCTCAAACTCCGGGTTGAACCTCCGGCGGGCGGGACGAGGCGAATACCTCTCCGCACCCTAATCGTGAAAAACTTACCCCCGCTCGGTGCTTGCTGGCTGGCTCTCTTGACTTGTTCCGTGCTCGGCAATGGTGGCGGGTATGCAACCGGGGGGGTCTCCGAGACGGGTTCCATCATTGGCTTCACTCCCTCGGGCACCGAGGCGGTTCAGATTCTGGAGGAAAATCTCGCCATCGCCCTGCGACCGGCCACCGCATCGGTGCAGGTGCGTTATCTTTTAAAGAACGTCACCGATTCACCCGCCAAGGTTCGCTTTGGTTTTCCGGTGGAAGAGTTGAATGCCCACGATGAGCTGAACGAGGACGGGAGCAGCGCGGAGAACGAGGACCCGGCCCAAGTCGCGAAAAAAGGCCTGCAGTATTGTCGCGAGTATCGTGTCGAGGCGAGCGGGAGGCCCATCCCGGCGAAGTTTGAATTGCAGGAGCAGGAGGCTGAGGCGGAGGAGAGAGATGATCAGCGAACCGGCATCCGCGGTTGGCTGATCAGCGAAATCACGGTGCCGCCCGGGGAGACGACGCGTCTCGGGATTTCCTACCTCTCCGATTACCCGACCGAATCGGTGCACGTGAGTGACGACTCGCGCAGCAGTGCGAAGGTCTTTCGCTATCGGCTTTCCACCGGCGCCGTATGGGCCGGCCCCATTGCCAAGGGCACTGTGACGGTGCGGGCGGATGGCATTCGTCCGGAGGACCTTCGCATTCTGGCCCCGGCTGGGCGCTTCAAGCGAGTGGATGAGGCCTGGCAATGGAGCTTTGAAAATCTCGAACCCACGCTGGCGGATGATTTGCGGATCGAGGCCGCGCCGGCCGAGAACAGTTACGGTTACCGCAATATGCAGGGCGGATACGGCGCCGGGGAGGATGGTTCCAAGCCCGTCAGTTTCGTGCACCGAGGAGACCGCTGGTATGTGCAGCATTCCAACTTTGCCACGGTGAAGGCCAGCAGCGTGCTGGCTCCCCAGAACGGGATTTTTTATCACGCGGAAAATGTGATGGATGGAAACTGGGACAATGTCTGGGCGGAAGGCGCCAAGGGCGGCGGTGCGGGGGAATGGATCGAGGCGGAGCTCGAAGTGCCGAAAGCCCTGCAGTCCTTGACCATCGTTGGCGGCTACCAGAAGGATTCGAGGTCGTTCCAGAACAACGCCCGTCCCAAGCGCGTGGAGGTCCTGCTGAATGGAGAGCACCGGTTCGAGGCGGATCTGCCGGATGCCGAGGGACCGACGGACCTGCCCGTGGTGGGTTACGACAAGCCGGTGGAAAAGCTGCGGCTGATGATCAAGGAGGTTTATCCGGGCAAAAATTGGCAGGACTGCGTGATCACCGATTTGAGCGTGACGACCGCGCTGGACAAAGCTCCCGATGTCCAACCGGCGCGTTAGGGCCGCTCTCGGACGCCGGATTCGGGGACCGGTTCGCTGTGCATGGTGGATCCTTTGTTTTGCCCTCCTGCTGAAGAGCGTCAGCGGGATGTCCCCATCGGCCATTCCGTTGTTCTTGTCGGATGATCACGCGGAAACTTTCGCGTGGATCACGCGGGAGTTTCCGCTGGACGAGCCGCATGCCCTGCTGCTGGTCGATGCCCATACCGACGCCTCGGCGGTCAATCATTCCGATGCGCTGCGGCAGGCGCTGCGAAGAGTATCCAAGGTGGAGGAACGGGCATCCCGCGTTACCGCATGGCGGCGCTCCGGCCGAATCCAGGCGTTCAACTGGATCGAAACCCTCATGCCACGGCCCCTTGACCAGGTGCGGTGGCTGGCGGGGACGGATCTGGATGAGGCGCGGTTGGAAAACCTGACCCGCGAGGCGGGCGACCAGCTGGATGCGCGCCTGGAATTCGAAGCCCGGGCCAGCGGGGCTCTGGCTGAACGCTGGCAGGTCGGGGATTTGCAGAGCCTCGAAACGTGGTTTCCGCCCGATCTTCCCACCATTGTTTCGATCGACTTGGATTTCTTCCACGGCCTGAAGCCGGAGGAGGCCGAGGCGGCTTTCGCCAAGATTTGGACTTTCGCCATGGGGTTGCCTCGTCTGGCCGGGGTCAGTTTCTCAATTTCGCGTCCCTGGCTTTCCGATGATGAGGAAGCCGGACGGCTTCTGGTCATGGCATTGGATGCTGTTCTGGCTTTGGACAACCGGAGTTTCACTTATGTCCAAGACGAACCGGAGCACCCCGATGATTCTCTGAAGGCCGCCGAATACCAGGATCGCAGGATGGCGGTGCCCCGTTTTGACTGGACCGGCGCTGGCCCGGCTGTGCGCTCACGCTTGCAGCAGGCGGCGATGTTCGCTGAACACGGGGAGACGCCGCAGTTCGAACTTCGCCTCGATGACGCCGTGCCATCCGTCGATGAAGTCTGGCGAGTGGAAGCCGGGAAGCCCGTGACGGTCCGGCTTTTGCGTCGCGGGCACGGTGCCCCCAACCCGCCGCCGCGAGCCCGCTGGTTTCTGCTGGAGCCCGGAAGCGCGGCGATTGACTTGCTCCCTGAAGCGGGCCTGGGGAAGGCATTTGCCAAAACCAGGATGGGGCGGGCGGTGTGGCATCGGCGCGTGTTGCTGGGGGAATCGGAGGACGGAGCCTGGGCGCTGCCGCTGACCGGAATGCGCGACGATGTCGGCACCCGGCGTGTGCAGGCCCAGGTCGAGGTCGATGGGGAGTGGGTCTGGACTCCGGCTTTGGAGTTGAGGATTCAGAACGGGCAAGGCTTCCCCCGCGCTCTGGGTGGCCAGTTCCGAAGCCCCTACGTGTTTGGCATCGGCCTTGTCCGGCGGGGCGAACTGACGGGGCCCGATCTTGGCTGGGGCTATGACTGTGCCAATTTCCTCATCGCCGCCTGGAGGGAACATGGCGTGTGGATGCCGTGGAGCGATCCGGCCGGGTTGCGCAAACAGCTCGCGACGATCGGCGAAAACCTCAGCCCATCGGATCGCCCGCCCTTGGCTGGCCGGGATGTGGAGGAGGGATTGGTCATTGATTTCGGACCCCACGTGGCGGCGGTGTGGGAAGACCGTCAGCCCCGCGGCACACTCGGGCCGGAGGACTTGGCGGTGCATCATTTGGGCGGGTTTCCGGAGGTGATCGGCATGGACCGGCTGACCGCCGGGCGAGGCCCCTTCGCCCTGCGCAAGCGGAAACAAGCGGCGGCCACGAGGATCTGGTTCGGGGGCGATGTGGTGCTGGATGAACGCGAACCGGATCTCCAGGGCATCCGCCAGGCCGCCGGCGACATCATGGTGGCCAACCTTGAGGGCGTCGGCGTGCGCGACGCCACGGCCCTGCCGGGACGCTACCGCTTTGTTTTCCCGGCCCGGCATTTGTCCAAGCTCAAAGAGGCCGGACTCGCGGCCGTTTCGCTGGCCAACAATCATGCCCTCGACGCCGGCCTTCCCGGGTTGTTGGAATGCCTTGAGGAAGCGGGAATCGCCGGCCTCGGGGTGGCGGGGATCGCCGGGAGGAAGCCGGTTGTGTTGAGTCGGGACAAGCCAAAAATCGTCCTGCTCGCCGCCAGTTTGTTCGAGGAAGCCGGCGATGACGGGATGATCAGAACTTTGCCGCGGGACCGGGCCGAGATTGAGCAACAATTGCGGGAACTCCATCGCGCGCGGGCTGCCGTAGTGATCATGCTGCACGGAGGCGACGAGTATTCCCCGCTGGTCAACGCCGCCCAACGTCACTGGGCCCGTTGGTGCGTGGACCGCGGAGCCAATCTGGTGGTCTTCTCCCATCCGCATGTGTTGCAGACCTTGGAAGCCTATCGCGGCCGCCCCATCGCATTCTCCCTGGGTAATCTCGTCTACCCTCGAGAACTCCAAGGGGCAGACGGCGGAGCATGGTTGTGCGCGGATTTTTCGGAGGACGGAAACGTGATCAGGACATCCTTGATCTCCATCGAGCAAAAATAGCCGCGGGCGCCCCGCAAGAGGATCGCGGGCCAGCTCGGCGCCGTCTTGCTTCCTTGCCCATGTTCTCTTTAGCGTGACGGGCTTGATGACTGCATCACGCCGCCCGCTCAAGTCGCGTGACACGCGCTGGGCCAAGTCGCTCGCTGCCTCGCTGGCCGCGCGGGGGGTCACGCCAAACGGAATTTCCATCGCCGGCATGGTCTTTGCCACGCTCGGGGGTGCCGGACTGGTCGCTGCTTCGCTCGGGACCATTCCTTGGTTGGCCGGATTGCTGGCCGGTGCGGCCGGAGCGCAGCTTCGGCTGCTCTGCAATCTGCTCGACGGCATGGTCGCGGTGGAGGGCGGATTGAAGGGCAAGGCGGGAGACCTCTACAACGAGGCGCCTGACCGTTATGCGGATATTGTTCTCCTCGTCGCAGCTGGTTGCGCCGCGGGGCTGCCGTGGCTCGGGTGGATGGCGGCGACTGCGGCGGTGCTGACGGCTTACGTTCGCGCGTTCGGTGCATCGCTCGGCCGGGGGCAGGATTTTTGCGGTCCGCTGGCCAAGCCGCAAAGGATGTTCTATCTCACCCTCGGCTGCCTCGGGGCCATGGCGCATCCGCCGGTTCTCGGCTGGGCACTGTGGCTGATCGCCCTGGGCGCGTTCTTCACCGCCGCACGCCGGGTGGCGCGGCTTTATCGGCAACTGCCATGATCACAAAACCGGAGTTCAGAGCAGACAGATGAGAGTTGAGAGCAGATCTAGCGTGGTGGAACCTCACGAGCGGGGTGCTCTCACCAACGCCGGCAAATCGCTGGTTTTCATTCCCTCAATTGCCTTCGGCTGTCTCCGCCTCGCTCCGGCTCTCAATCCCAAACTCTCAACGATCCTTCCGTAATGACGGCCCGGCTCATCGCTTTTCTGGCCCGTCTGTTCACCGGGGCCACGTCCCGCTGGCGCGGCTGTGCGCCTGAGCCGCGGCTGCGCATCTATTTCGCCAATCACACGAGCAACCTCGATTTTCTCCTGCTGTGGATTTCCCTGCCCGCGCCCGTGCGGTCCCGCACCCGGCCGATCGCGGCGCATGACTATTGGACGGGAGACCCGCTGCGGCGCTGGCTGGCCTCGTCGGTCTTCCGCGCGGTGCTCATCGAGCGCAAGAAGGTCACGCGGGAGAACAGTCCTCTCGTGCCGATGTGCGACGCGCTGCGGGCCGGCGACTCGCTCATCATTTTTCCCGAGGGCGGACGCAATCTGTCCGGCGAAGTTGGCGAATTCAAACCGGGACTCCATCATCTGGCCCGCGAGGTTCCCGAGGCCGAGTTGGTGCCGGTCTTCATTGAGAACCTCAGCCGGGTGCTCCCCAAGGGCGAGTTCCTGCCGGTGCCGATCCTTTGTTCCGTTTACTTCGGTCCGCCGCTGCAACTCGAGGCGGAGGAAACCAAGAGCGCCTTCCTCGTCCGCGCCCGCAACGCGGTGCTGGCGCTGCGTGAGCCATGAATCTACCCGACGAACAAACCCTGAGACTTTTCGGCGGATTCTTTCTCGCCCTGACCGTCGCGACGTTGATCGGCCAGATCCTCCAGCGGACGGTCACCGGCGAGTCGCGAGCCAAGGTCATTCGCAACCTCAACGCGCGGGTTTTCGCCTGGTGGGTCATGGTCGGCGTGTTCGGGGCGGCGATCGCGCTCGGGACTGCCGCGACCATGACGCTCTTCGGTCTCATGTCCTTTCTGGCTCTCCGGGAGTTCATCACCCTCACGCCGACCAAGCCAGCCGACCACCGGGCTTTGTTCTGGGCGTTTTTCATCATCACGCCGTTGCAATATTGGACGCTGGCCAGCGGGTGGTATGGCATCACCGTGCTGCTCATTCCGGTCTATGCGTTTCTGTTCATTCCGATCCGCTGCGCACTGGCCGGGGACGCGACGGATTTCCTCGCCCGCACGGCCAAGGTCCAGTGGGGCCTGATGGTTTGTGTCTATTTCCTCAGCTACGCCCCGGGGCTCCTCGTGTTGGACATACCGGACTACGAGGACCAGGACGCCAAGCTGCTGTTTTTCCTCGTGGCTGTGGCGCAGAGCAGTGACGTTTTTCAATATGTGTGGGGCAAGCTGTGCGGACGGCACAAAATCGCCCCGCGGCTGTCACCGAGCAAGACGGTGGAGGGGCTCGTCGGAGGCGGCCTGAGCGCCATCGCCCTTGGCGCGGCATTGCATGCCATCACACCCTTTACCCCGCTGCAGGCGGCGGGGATGGCGGCGATCATTGTGATCATGGGATTCTTCGGCGGCCTCGTCATGTCGGCAATCAAGCGCGACCGCGGGGTCAAAGACTACGGCGAACTCCTCCCCGGCCACGGCGGAATGCTCGACCGCATCGACTCGCTTTGCTTCGCCGCCCCGGTCTTCTTTCATGCGGTGCGGTTTTGGTTCACCTGAAGTGGGAGGATGGCGCAGACATCGCCGCCGGTGACACTTTTCCCGGGGCGCCGGGGTTGACCGGGCCGGGAGCGTGGCGAAGAATGGATATTTCAGATTATGTCAGACGAAGAGCAGCGACCGCCCACCTCATTGCACCTGTGGTGGGAGGAGGCCACTGGGCCGCTGAACGCCGAGCACTACCAAAGCATGACCCGGGCGGTGCTGCGAAAAGTTCTGCTCTGGGTTCCGGTTGTGGCCATTCTGCTCATTCTCGGCCAGATCTTCCTCATGGCCAAGGCCGCCCACGAGTATCAGTGGACCGCGCCGGGGGGAAAGAAGGCTGCGCACAAGGTGGAAAATGCCCGGACCGACCTGGACAACCTTCTGCAGGACCAGAGGCCGCGCTGAATCCCATGGCGGGCTGGATGAAGGATTGAACCAAAAATCCGAACCGCTATGGTATTCGCGTGTCCGAACCCGCCCGCCGCACCGTTCTCTATGATCTGCAAAAGAGCGCGGGGGCGCGCTGCATCAATTTCGGCGGATGGGAGATGCCGGTGCAGTTCACCTCGATCATCGACGAGCACCAGACTGTCCGCACGGCCTGCGGTGTTTTTGACATTTCGCACATGGGCGAGGTTTTCGTCTCCGGGCCGGCGTCGTTTGACTTTCTCCAGCAGATGCTGGCCAACGACCTCGCCAAATGCCCGGTGGGCGGAGCGCAATACACCTTCCTCCTCAACGAGCGCGGCGGAGTCATTGATGACCTGATTGTTTACCGCCTGGGTGACCGCGATTTCCTGCTGCTGGTCAACGCGGCCAAGATCGCCGAGGACGTGGCCTGGCTGGAGCAACACCTCGTGCCCGAGGTCAAGTTGGACAACCGTAGCGCGACCATGAGCGCCCTCGCGGTCCAGGGGCCGGACGCAGCGCGCGTCTTCCGGGTGGCCTTCGACGGCGAAATGCCCGCGCGCAACACCTTTGTTGCTTTGGAAAAATGCCGCGGGGCCGTCATCGCGGCGGGCACAGGTTACACCGGCGAGGCCGGCTTCGAAATTTTCTTCCCGAGCATGCTGGCCTCGGACATCTGGCAGTCCGTCCTCGCCGCCGGAGCCAAACCCTGCGGGCTCGGCGCCCGCGACACACTGCGCCTTGAGATGTGCTATCCGCTCAACGGCTCCGACCTCTCGCCTGACCGGACCCCGCTCGAGGCCGGGTTGGGGATGTTCGTTGCGTTGGACAAGCCGGGCTTCCTCGGCCGGGAAGCCCTGCTGGCGCAGAAATCCGCCGGGTTGCCCAGCCGGCTGGCCGCCATTCGGATGACCGAGAAATCCCCCCCTCCCCGCGCCCATTATCCGGTGCTGGTCGATGGCGCGGTCGTCGGCGAAACCACCAGCGGCGCCCTCTCGCCCAGTTCGGGTGACGGCATCGCCATGGCCTACCTCCCGCCGCACCTCGCCACGCCTGGGCAGGCCGTGCAGATTGACATCCGCGGACGACTCTTCGCCGCCGTGGTTGAAAAGAAGCCCTTCCATCGTCCAAACTCCAAACGCCCGGCGTAACCTTGCCGCCGCGCAAATCGAACTCTTATGAACGTTCCCGACAACCTCAAGTATGCCGAATCCCATGAATGGATCCTCGTCGATGGCGACCTCGGAACCATCGGGATCACGGACCACGCGCAAAACGAATTGACCGACATCGTCTACGTCGATCCGCCGAAAGTCGGCGCGACCGTTTCCGCCGGTCAGGCGGCCGCCGTGGTGGAGTCCGTCAAAGCCGCAAGCGACATCTACGCGCCCGTCGACGGTGAGGTGGTAGAGGTCAATCCCGCGCTGGCCGACAGTCCAGCTCTGGTCAACACCTCGCCCTACGACGAAGGCTGGCTTTTCAAGGTGCGTCTGACCAATCCCGCCCAGCTTGACGCGCTCAAGTCGCCCGAGGATTACCGCACGCAGATTGGCTGATCCGACCGATGAGCCAGCCTGCCGCCGCCCCGCTTCCCCCGTTTGCCCGCCGCCACATCGGTCCCGATGAGGAGGAGATCGCCCGCATGCTCGACCTGCTCGGCTGCGGCAGCCTTGATGCTTTGATTGACGCGACCGTGCCGGAGCTGATCCGCCGACGCACCCCGCTCGACCTGCCCGCGCCGCTCGACGAGCACGACGCGCTCGCGGAGATCCGCGGACTGGCCGAAGCCAACGAGGTGCGCACCTGCCATCTCGGCATGGGCTACCACAATTGCCACACCCCGCCGGTCATCCTGCGCAACATTCTGGAAAACCCGGGCTGGTATACCGCCTACACTCCGTATCAGGCCGAGCTCGCCCAAGGCCGTCTCGAAGCGTTGCTCAACTTCCAAACCATGGTGACCGACCTCACCGGGATGGAGATTTCCAACGCCTCGCTCCTCGACGAATCCACCGCCGCGGCCGAGGCCATGGCCATGGCCCACGGCATCAAGGGATCAGGGGACAAATTTTTCGTCGCCGACAACGTTCATCCGCAAACCATCTCCCTCCTGCGCACGCGGGCCGAGCCGCTCGGCTGGGAAATCATCACCGGCCCGTGGCGTGATGCCGTCCTTGATCCGACATTCTTCGGCGCGCTGGTTCAATACCCGGCGACGGATGGCGTGATCGACCACTACGCCGACTTCGCCCCTCGCGTGCACGCGATCGGCGGTGCCTTCGTCGTCGCCGCGGATCTGCTCGCCCTCACCCTGCTCAAGCCGCCCGGCGAATTCGGGGCGGACATCGTGATCGGGAGCGCCCAGCGTTTCGGCGTTCCCTTGGGGTATGGCGGACCGCATGCGGCCTACCTTGCAACGAGCGACGAACACAAGCGGCGGCTGCCCGGACGCCTGATCGGAGTTTCAAAAGATGCGGCCGGTAACCGCGCCCTGCGGCTTTCCCTCCAAACCCGCGAGCAACATATCCGCCGCGACAAGGCCACGAGCAACATCTGCACCGCGCAGGTCCTGCTCGCGGTCATGGCCTCGATGTATGCCGTTTACCACGGACCGGACGGACTGACCGCCATCGCCCGCCGGACCCACGGTCTCGCCGGCACGCTCGCGACCGCGCTGCGTGAGGCCGGGCACAAAATTCATCACGACAGCTTTTTTGATACCATCCGGGTCACGCCGGCGGGGTTGAGCGCAACCGACGTGCTGTCCCGGGCCGATGCGGCAGGCCTTGTGCTCCGCGATTTCGGCGACGGATCGCTCGGCCTAGCTCTCGATGAGACTGTCACCTTGGAAGGGGTTAATCGGTTGCTTGCCCTGTTCGGCGTGGAGCCGACCACGGTCCTGGCCGACAAGGCGATTCCTCCGGTAGTCGCCCGCACCTCGTCTTTTCTCACCCATCCGGTGTTCAACTCGTATCACACGGAGACGGCCATGATGCGCTACCTGCGTCGTTTGGAGGGCCGCGACCTCGCGCTCAATCACAGCATGATCCCGCTCGGATCCTGCACGATGAAGTTGAATGCCGCAGCCGAAATGATCCCGGTGACGTGGGCGGGCTTCGGGGGATTGCATCCGTTTGTCCCGCCGGCTCAAGCCGAGGGCTACGCCCGCCTGTTCCGCGACCTCGACAAGTGGCTGGCCGAGATCACCGGCTTCGCCGCCGTTTCCCTCCAGCCCAACGCCGGCTCGCAGGGAGAATATGCCGGACTCCTCGTCATCCGCGCTTTCCACCAGTCGCGTGGTGACATGCGCCGTCAGGTCTGCCTCATCCCCACCTCGGCCCATGGCACCAACCCGGCCAGCGCGGTCATGGCCGGCATGACCGTCGTCCCGGTGGCCTGTGACAGTCAGGGCAATGTCGATCTCGCCGATCTCCGCAAAAAAGTCGAAGCCCACGCCTCGAACCTCGCCGCCCTCATGGTCACCTACCCCTCGACCCACGGCGTTTTCGAGGAAGGGATCCGGGAAATTTGCGACATCGTGCATGATGCGGGCGGCCAAGTTTACATGGACGGCGCCAACCTCAACGCCCAAGTCGCACTCTGCCGTCCGGGCGACATCGGTGCCGACGTGTGCCACCTCAACCTGCACAAGACCTTCTGCATCCCCCACGGCGGAGGCGGTCCGGGCATGGGCCCGATCGGCGTGGCCGCGCACCTCGCGCCCTTCCTCCCGGGGCACTCGATCATCCCCACCGGCGGCGCGCAAGCCATCCGCGAAGTTTCCCAAGCTCCATGGGGCAGCGCGAGCATCCTGCCGATTTCCTGGATGTATATCCGCATGATGGGTGCCGCCGGGCTCGAGCAGGCCACGAAGGTCGCCATCCTCAACGCCAACTACATCGCCCGCCGCCTCGAACCACATTTCCCCATCCTCTACAAAGGATCCCACGGCTTCGTCGCCCACGAGTGCATTCTCGACCTGCGCGAATGGAAAACCCGCGCCGGCATCGAGGTCGAAGATGTGGCCAAGCGGCTCATGGATTACGGGTTTCACGCCCCGACCATGAGCTGGCCTGTGGTCGGCACGCTGATGGTCGAGCCGACCGAAAGCGAGTCGATCGGCGAGTTGGATCGCTTCTGCGACGCCATGATCGCCATCCATGGCGAACTGGTCGCGCTCGAGGAGGGCCGCCTGGACAAGACCGACAACCCGCTCAAGAACGCCCCGCACACGGCGGAATGCGTCATGGCCGATGATTGGGCCCACCCCTACTCGCGCGAGGTTGCCGCTTTTCCGCTGCTGTGGCTGCGGGAGGGGAAATTCTGGCCGAGCGTCCGGCGGGTGGACAATGTCTACGGCGACCGCCACCTCTTCTGCACCTGCTCCCCAGTCGAGGAAGTGGCCTGACGGGAAAAATCCGGAAATCGAAGCAGAACAGGCTCGCGCAGAGGCGCTTGGATTGGTCGCCAGAGGTCGATCCATTACGAAGGCGCACAAATCAACTCCAACCTCTGCGGCTCTGCGGGATGCCTGTTTGGGCGTTGTGCCCAGATGTTGCAACTCAAGCTAATGGCGTCAAAATCCCGACAATTCGCTTGCCAACACTGATGCTGCATTGCAGCATTGCCGCATGACTGCAATCCCGGTCTCGAAACGAGGCACTGTGACCCTGCCGCCGGAGATCCGGAAGGCTTTGGGGCTGAATCTGGCGGAGCATCCGATGATGTTGGCCGAAGTGCGGGACGGTGGGGTTTTTCTCCAACCGGCGGAGGCCCTGCCCATGCGGGATATTCCGGTCGAGACCCTGCGGGCGTGGATTTCGGAGGACGAGCGGGACACCGATCGCTTTTGGAGGCGGGCCGGACGGGAGTGAAGGTCTTCCTCGACAGCAGCGTGATTCTGTCGGCTTGCGGTTCCGAGAGGTCGCTCTCGCTCCTGATCGCCGAGATGGCAGCCGAAAAGGGATGGCAGCTGGTCTCATCCGCCACCTGCAGGGCGGAGACAACCCGGAATATCGGCCGATTCGCGGCTGGGGCGGCCTTGTATTGGGAGAAACTTCGCGGACAGATCACCTGGGTGCCGAACGCGCCCGCGACGAGCAACCTCCGCCTCCCGACAGCGGCGAGAAACAAGCCGGCGCTCATCGCCGCCCTTGCCGCAGGCTGCGAGGTGCTGGTCACGTTGGATATGCGGGATTTCCAACTCCTGCTCGGCACGGAGGTCTACGGACTGCTGGTCACGACCCCGCGGCAGTTTTTGGTGCGTGAGTCCATGGGCTGACCGGGCAAAGCAGACGCCTCAGCGGGTTTCCGGTGCCTGCAACCCGACCAGCCCGCCGGCATAGCCGGTCATTTCGAGGTAGCCGCGGCCCGCCACCGGCCGGTCCCCACGGGTCCCCAAGGCCCGCACGCTTCCTTCCCAGTAGGCGATGGGTTTGAGCACAAGTTCTTGTCCGGCCAAGGCCGCGGTGACTTCCAAGTCCAAGCCAAGCTTGGCCACGCGCAGGCTCCATGCCACCGGATAAACCCCGCCCGTTTCGGGACTGCGCCAAGTGCGCCCCGGGATCAATTCGAAATCCGTATTCTCGATCGGCGTCGTCCGGCCCTCCGCATCGATCCAAGTCCCATGCGAGTGCGAGTCGCGCCCGCCCCCGGCAAGCCGGATCTGAAAAAGCATCAGCTCGGTGTTGTCCGCGAACTGCAAACTCAGCCAGTCCCACCCGGTCTGGTCTGCCGCCAGTTGGTTGGTCGCCCACTCCTGATCGAACCACGACCAGCCCTGCACCGCGATCTCGTCGCCCTTCAGCCTCATCGTCCCCTCCGACTCCAACCTCGTGAACGAATAATAATGCGAAGCCCGCCCCTCCCCCTCCGCCTTCTGGCTCACGCCATCCGCCCCGTGAAACACCGGTGGCTTGCGCGCCGTCAGCCGCAGGCTCAAGCCAAAGTCCTCGTCCTGGGCCTGCAAAACGAAGCTCCCCTCACCGGTTTGCCGTAATTCCCAGTCTTTGATCCACGCGATGCGATCACCGTCCGAGAATCCGGCCTCGCCGAAGGCTCCGCGCGAGAGTCGCTGCGCGAAGCGGAACTTCCCGGACGAAAGGTCGGTCACGGCGAAGTGGGCCAGTTTGATGTCCTCGACCGCGAACTTCGTCTCCGCCGGATCACCGCGGCGCACGCCCTGACGGAAAAACGTCAGCTGATACCCGAACTCCCGCCCGTCCGCCGCGGCCAGGTTGCCGGTGAAATACCACCACTCGGTCTTGAAGTCCGGGTGGGAAAAGTGGTCGCGGGGAAACTCGTAAATCCAGCCGGGCCGGGCCGCGGACCACGCGGGCTCCGCGGCGGACAGAATCGGCGCCGTCGCCGCCAGCAGCACGAGGCTAGTAAAGAATCGTCTCACGCGGCGCCTCCACCTGCTCGACTTTTTCCGCCTCGACGCTCGGGATGAACACCCCGTTCTCCGCCTTGAACCGTGCGATGCCCGTGACGCGAATCCAACTCATGGGCGCAGCATTCTTCGGCGGGGCTCCTGCCACCGGGACCGCCACGGGCTGGGCGTCGGCCGCGCAACAGACGATGAACATCCGCACCAGATTGAAGCCCTCCGCCGCGCCGTCCGTCGGCGGCGCATACTGTCCGATGACGGACACCTTCTGGTCCGCGAACTCCTCGCGCACCGGGGCCTCCTCGGCGGCGTAGAGCATGTCCATGGTTTCAAGCTGGATCGCGCCATCCGGTCCGCGGGTGAAGTATTCCACCCCCTCCTCCTCCGGCGGGAGGCTCGATGGATCGGGAAGTTCGCCCCCCCCTTGGTCGGCGTCGTTCCACGACGGAGCCGTGGTAAACGACGGCGCGGCCGAGGGCAACTGCGACAAATTGGTGACCAAGCCGCGATTCATCACTGCCGCCTCGCCGAACTGGCTCGGGGAAATCACCGCCGCGGCCGTCACGGGCAAAAGCAGCACGGCGAAGGAAAGCGCCGCCCCGGCACTGAGCCCGCGGGGCGCTTCGGTGTGGTGCGCATGATCATGGTGCCCCTCGCAATGGTCGCAACCGCCTTCGCCCTCCGCCGCCGAGGCCCACCAGTAAAGGATCGTCAGGACCAGCAAAGCCACCCCCGCCGCGGCCACGTAGGGGTGGAACTGCGGATGCAGGTAGGCGGCGACCCGACCGCTGAGCCAGAAGTAGAGCATCAGCTGCGCCCAGACCAAAAGCGTAAGCAGGGTGAGAAGGCGTTTCATTGCTTAGTAAAGGTGCGCGATGGGCAGCAGGGTGCAAGCCAGCCAGACGAGCGCGGCGAGGCCGAGGACTAGGAAAGCGATAAAGCGCCGCCGGAAAACCAAGCCGTAGATGAAGATCAACTTGAGATCAACGATCGGTCCGAAAACAAGAAAGGCCAACTTGGCCGCGGCGGGAAATCCCGTGAAGGTTGCCGCGACAAAGGCATCCGACGTGCTGCAGAGCGACAGCAGCGCCGCCAACCCCATCATGCCCGCGACCGCCACCCCGGGCTGCGCGGCCAGCGGCTCGATCAGTTGCTGGTTGACGCTCGTGTTGAAGAGCGTGGCCACGGCCGCGCCGAGGATGAAATAAAAGGTGACATCAAGAAAGTCGCCCACCGAGGCCCGCACGGCCGAGGCGGCTTTTTTCTCGGAGCTGCGATCCGCGGTCTCGTCGTGCTCCTCCCCGCTCCCGGCAGCCAGCATCGAATCCCTCAGCACGAGCACGCGTGGAAGAAAATGCACGACCGTCGCCACGATCGTCGCCACGGCGAAGGACAACCCGATGCGCCAAAGCAGCATCTCCAGCGGCCCCTGTCCGCGGAAGGCGGCGTAGGTGCTGATGGCCACGATCGGGTTGACCACCGGCGCGGCCAGCATGTAGGCCATCGCGGTCGAGAGCGGCAGGCCCTTGCGCAGGAGGCGGCGGATGACCACCACAATGCCGCACTCGCACATCGGCAGGACGGCCCCGAGGGCTCCACCGAGCAGAATCCCCGCGGCCGGACTGCGCGGCAACACCCGGGCCAGCACCCGCGGGGGGAGAAAGGCGTCGATCAGCCCGCTGAGCAGCACCCCGGCCAGGATAAAAGGCACGCCTTCCAGCGCGACGCTGAGGAAGGAGTAGGCAAAATCCGGAAGGCTGAACCAGAACCAGTGATCCATCGACGGCTTCCACTTGAGAGCAGCGGGCGGAAAAAAGCAAACGGACTCGGCCGAAGGGCAATGCCGTTTGACCGGGCCGTGGGACAGGTTCATCTTCCCGCCATGGCCATTCCCCGCCTGATGCTCACCGCCGGGCTGCTTCTCTCCGGCGCGCCTTGGATCATGGCCCAACCCACCACCGGCTCAATCACCCGCCATGTGTGGACGGGGGTCAACGGCACCGCCGTGGTCAACCTGACCAGCCTCGGCACCTACCCGAGTTCCCCCTCGAGCAACAACACGCTCGCGGTATTCCAGGCCCCGACCGACATCGCCGACAACTATGGCACGCGTGTCTTCGGCTGGGTGCATGCGCCGGTCACCGGCACCTACACATTCTGGATCCACGGCGACGACAATTGCGAGCTCTGGCTCGGCACAAACAGCTCCCCGGACAGCCGCCGCCTCATCGCCTCGGTGCCCGAATGGACCAACCCGAACGAGTGGACCAAGTTTCCCGCGCAGACCTCCGCCGGCATTCCGCTCGTCGCCGGCCAGTTCTATTTCATCGAGGCCCTGCACAAGGAGGGCACCGGCGGCGACAACCTCGGCGTGGCGTGGGCGTATCCGGGGCAAACTCTGACCATCATTCCCGGCAGCCGCCTCAGCCCGTGGCAGAACCTTCCGCCGGTGCCGGTCGCGGACCAAACCACTGTCGGCGTCGGCGGCGTGGTTGGCATTCCGGTGCTGGCCAATGACACCGACGCGAACGGCGCGAATGACTTGGTCCCCACAACGCTCGAGATTGCCACTGCACCGAGTCGCGGGACGACGGTCGTGGATACGACCAACCGACTCATCCGTTACACGCCGACCGGGAGCGGAACCAACGCGGATTCCTTTACCTACCGCATTCGCGATACGGCGGGCCTCGCAGCCACCGCCGCGGTTTCCGTCACGGTCAGCGATGCCGCACGCCTGCCCATGCCGCACGCCGCCATGCCGTCCAGTCCGCCGCCGCAGCAGATTTCGCTGGCCGACGCTTTTCCCGGACGAACGTTCGCCGCTCCCCTCGGGATGGCCACTCCACCCGGCGAGACCAACCGCCTCTTCATCTTCGAGAAGGGTGGTGACATCGAGGTCATCCCCAACCTGGCCGCGCCGAGCAACAGCATTTTTCTCAACCTTGATGCGCTGGTCAACGGACGGACCGGCGCGCCCGCCGAGGTTTTCCAAACATCGAGCGAGCAGGGCCTGCTCGGGCTCGCCTTCCATCCGAATTACGCGGCGAACCGGCGCTTCTTCGTCGTTTACTCATTGACCGTGGGCGGCAACCGCGTGCAGCGGCTTTCGGAATTCACCACGTCGCCCTCGAATCCCAATCTCGCGCTGACCAATTCGGAGCGTGTCTTTCTCCAGCAGCCCAATGATGCGGAAAATCACAACGGTGGCGACCTCCATTTCGGGCCAGATGGATACCTTTACATGAGCTGGGGCGACGAGGGGAACGCCAACGACACGCTGGATAACTCGCAGACCATCACCAAAGATTTCTGGTCGTCCATCACCCGCATTGACGTGGACCTCGAACCGCAGGACTACACGGCCAACGATGGTGGCCCCGGCGATGACGCCAACCTTCGCCCCAACCTCTCCCAAGCCCCCGACGTCCACCCGGCGATCGTGCTCGATGGCAGCGCCAACCCGCGCTACGAGGTCCCGGCGGACAACCCGTGGGTCGGTGCGACCAACTTCCTCGGCTCCCCTGTTACTGCCACGAATGTCCGCACCGAATTGTATGCTGTCGGTCTCCGCAACCCGTGGCGCATGTCCTTCGATCCGGCCACGGGCGCTCTTTGGTGCGCCGACGTCGGCCAGAACGCCCGCGAGGAAGTCAACCGCATCGTGCGCGGCGGCAATTACGAGTGGGCGTTCCGCGAGGGCTTCCTCACCGGACCCAAGTGGAACTCCCCGTCGCGCCCGACCAACTGGACCGGTTCCCATCCGCCCGTGTGGGACTACACGCGTGGGAGCGGGACGTTGCAGGGATTTTCCGTCACCGGCGGCGTGGTCTACCGCGGCAACCGCATTCCCTCGCTCGCGGGCAAATACATTTTCGCCGACTACGTCTCGGGTCACGTCTGGTCACTCGACGACTCGGTCAGTCCGGTGGCGGTCGAGCGCATCGCCGGCGAGGGCGGCATCGCCGCCTTTGGCCGGGACCCGTCGAATGGCGACGTCCTCTTGGCGGACCTCGACAGCGGGGTCATTCGCCGCCTGACCGCGCAGGCCGTGAGCGGCGGTTTTCCGGCCACTCTGGGCGCGACCGGCCTCTTCGCCGACCCCACCGCGCTCGTGCCGAATCCCGGCCTTGTCGCTTACGATGTCAACCTGCCCTTCTGGTCGGATCACGCGAAGAAGCGCCGCTGGTTTGGTGTCCCGACGACCTCACCGCTCATGGCGTTTTCGCGCGAGGGCAACTGGACCTATCCCGACGGGACGATCTGGGTGAAGCATTTCGATCTCGAAACCACGCGCGGCAATCCCGCGACGGCGCGTCGCCTGGAAACCCGCGTCCTCGTCCGCAACGCCGCCGGGGCCTATGGCGTGTCCTACCGCTGGAATACGAATGGGACCGTCGCCACGCTGGCCGACGCGGCCGGCGAGGAGTTTGATCTCAACATCACCGACAGCGGCGCGCCCTCGGTCCAGCGCTGGCGCATTCCCTCGCAGGCCGAGTGCATGACCTGCCACTCACCACAGGCCGGCCACGCCCTCTCCTTCCGCACCCGGCAGCTCAACCGTCCCGGCGAAATTGCCGGCGTCCCGGAAAATTTCATCCGGCGACTTTTCGACGCGGGCTACCTTTCCGGTATTGACGCGACCGCCCCGGATTTGCCGCGGCACGTCGCTCCGACCGAGAGCGCCTACTCGCTTGAAGCACGGGCGCGGTCCTACCTCGCCGTGAATTGTTCCTATTGCCACAACGCCGGGGGCACCGTGCCGGCGAATTGGGATGTGAGCGCCCATCTCAAACTCTTCGACACAGGCATCATCAATACGCCGTCCCCCAGCCCGCTAAATCCGGGCGATCGACTTATTGTGCCCGGTAACGACACCAACTCGATCATCGTCAACCGCGCCGCCGCCCGCAACGGCTACTCACGCATGCCGCCCCTCGCCTCCAGCGTGGTGGACACCAACGGCGTGCAGTTGCTCATCGACTGGATTCGCTCGGAGCTTCCCGCCCGCCAGAGCTACCCGCAATGGCGCCTCTCCCGCTTTGGCTCGTCCAGTGCGCCGGAAGGCGAAGGGAGCTTTGATGCCGACCTCGACGGACGCACGAATATGGCCGAATTCCTCGCCGGCACTGATCCCCTCCGCCCCGATGCCAGCCCCGCCCCCGCCCTCACCGCCGGCGCCGGACAAGTCACCCTCACCGTGCCCGCCCTCCCGGGCCGCGGCGTCCGCATCCAGACCTCCGGCAACCTCCTCTCCTGGACCAACTGGGCCGCCCCCGGCAACGACGGCATCTCCGCCCCCCCCGGCGAACTCCTCCAACTCACCGCCCCCACCTCCGAACCCAACGCCTTCTTCCGCGGAACCTATACCGAGGAATGAGCACTCCGCCTCTGGTTGAGCATAATTATTAACGGACCCCACTTATGGCCCGGGTTTTATCCCGCAGAACTGTCATGCAAAACCGTCCGATTTTCGGGGGTTGGATCACTCAGGGCCGGTCGGTCAGAAGCAGCGCGGCGAAGGCCAGCAGGAGGCCGGCGAGGAACAGGGCGTAGCTGTAGGTGAGGAAGCGGTATTTTTTGCGGTAGAGCACCCCGCCCATGCCGTAGATGTCCATCGCCATGGCGGTGTAGATGCTGGAGTCCGTCGCCAGCGCCTTCTCCATCTCGCGGGCGAACTGGTGGGCGTCGAGTTGCGAGAAACAGCCGAAGAAGAGCGGATTGAAGTGCGGGCTGCCGGGCGGCGGTCCCTTGACCTTCGGCATGACGGCGAGGATGGCCATGGTGGCGGCGAGGAGCGTCGAAAGGAGCAGGATGGCCATGGGCAGGTTGTAGCCATCGGTCTGGATGCGGCCGATCAGCAGCGAGAAAATGAGGGCGCAGGCACCGATGAGGATGTTCGCCTTCGTATCGGCCATGCTGCTGAGGTGGACATGCGTCTGGGCGACCGTGCGCAGCAGATAGACGGCGCCGTTGCCGCGGTCCCCCGCGATGACCGGACGCCCCGGGTCGGATCCATTGGTTGCACCTGCGGGAGGGGCGGCATCCGTCGCCAAGGGAGTCATCGCTCTGTTGACCGACATAACCCGCCATCGAACGAAGCCGCCGCCCGACCCGCAATGTGGGAATTGTGACAATCCGGAAACATGGAGCCGGCAAGGTCCGACCGAGGCGGGGGTTTGACCCGGGGCCAGCCCGGAGGGCACGGTGCGGGTTCATCCCGGCACGGTCTCCGTTTGTCCCCATTGTGGAGCTGACGAGCTGGCAGCAAACCCTGACCACCGGGCCGACGTGCAGTCGATCCTCGTCGAGGCCTCCGCCGGCCCAAAGAAGAAGGGCGACCCGGAGGTCGCCCTTCTCTGTAGTGTCTTGAAGCGGAGCCTTAGCTCGCTTTGCCTTCCTCAGTCTTGGCTTTGTCTTTCTTTTCGCCGCTGGCCGGGCAGCTTCCGCAATCGCCCGCGAGGACGGTTGTGCTGAAAGCAGCGAGGGCAATGACAGTGAGGGTGAGTGTGATGAGTGATTCCATACGCGACATATACGACTAGGGAATGCCGCCGGATGTTCAATCTTTTTTTGCGACAGCTTCTCAGCGCTGATAACCCGTAGTCAGTATGACAGGCTTGCCCTGACCTCCGGCTGAGCACAGAACTGACCGAAGACATGGTTTGGCTCCTTTACACTTTGCTCGCGGCTCTTCAGGTCGCGGCGTTGCTGAGCGCGATCCATGCGCTTTTCACCGTGCGAACGCCCCAGGGCACAATTGCCTGGGTTGTCGGCCTCATCGCCTTCCCGCTTTTGGCTGTGCCGCTTTACTGGTTCTTCGGCAGCCGGCGCTTCGACACGCATGCCCAAGTCATGGCGCGGAAATTCGGGGAGAGCCGCGACCGCATCACCGCCATCCGCGCAGCCACCACGCCGTATCGGACGAGCCCCGACGACTTGCGGCCCCCGGAAGCCGCCACATTGACGGCCATTGCCGGCTTGGAGTTTCTGCGCGGAAACAAGCTGGGCTTGTTGATTGACGGCGAAGCCACGTTCGAGGCGATCCTCGCGGAGATCGCCACCGCCCGTCGGTCCATCCTCGTCCAGTTCTACATCGTGCGACCCGACAGTCTCGGTCAGCGTTTGTTTGAAGCCCTCGCAGCCAAGGCGGCCGAGGGAGTCGAGGTCTGTTTTCTCTACGACCAACTCGGCAGCGCGGGGCTCAAACGGCGGGTCGCCCGTGCGTGGACGGCCCGCGGGGTGCGGATGGTTCCCTTCTGCGCCTTCAGCGGCTGGCGCGACCGCTGGCGGCTCAACTTTCGCAACCATCGGAAGAACGTCATCATCGACGGACGGGTCGGATTCATCGGCGGACACAATGTCGGTGACGAGTATCTCGGGCTGAGTCCTAAGTTCGGCCGCTGGCGCGACACCCACGTGCGGGTCGAGGGACCGACCGCGCTGCAGCTGCAAATGTCCTTCGCCGCCGACTGGTATTTTGCCACCGGCGAAATCATCAACGCTCCTTGGCAACCGACGATCCCGCCCGCCGACCATCCGGACCAGCGTGCCCTCGTGCTCGACTCGGGTCCGTCCGATCAGGAGGAAAAATGCACGCTCTTCTTCCTGCACGTCATTTCCATGGCCCGCCGCCGTCTGTGGATCGCCAGCCCCTACTTCGTCCCGGACGAAGGCATCCTCATGGCACTGGAACTAGCCGCCATGCGCGGCGTGGAGGTGCGGATTCTTCTGCCGGCCAAGGCCGATCACCTGCTGGTCTGGATGGCATCCTTCGCCTTGTTGAAGGAACTCGACCAGCCCGGCATTCACATCCACCGCTTCACCGGAGGATTCCTCCACCAAAAAGCGCTCGTTGTGGATGAAGATTTCGCAGCCGTCGGCACGGCCAACTTCGACAACCGCTCGTTCCGGCTCAATTTTGAAATCACGCTCGCGGTGGCCGACGCCCGTTTCGCGGCCGAGACGGCGGCGATGTTTGAGCGCGACTTTGCCGAGTCCGACGAGGTCAACGCCAGGGCCTACGATGATTTGCCGTGGCGGATGAAAATCGGGGCCAAGGCGGCGCGCCTGCTGGCACCGATTTTGTAGGACTTACTTCGTCCTCATTACTCGATGAGTGCCGCCTCGCCGTGATCCAGAAGGTGGGTATCCAGCGAGGCCCGCAGGGACATCGCCTCACTCCTGCTCTGATTCGCCTCGAGCACTGCGATGACCACAGCCAAGTCACCAGGTGCCAACTGCTCGGGCACGAGGGGTGTTTCCTGCAGGAACGCGAGTGCTTCCGCCGAACGCCCCGACCGCAACAAGGCCAAGGCATGGGAGCAGCGCAGGCTCGGATTCGCCGGAATGAGGGCGACACGAGAAAGGGTGTCGTCGGGCTCAACGCGATGCCCTGCCAGCATCTCACGGCGAGCTTTGTAGTCCTGCACGGACATCGCGTGCGGCGCAGCACGGGATGCCTGCTCAAAGGCTTGGTCCAACGACGCAAACTGCCCCCTGCGACCGAAGCGGTCACGGGCGACCGGCAGGATCAAGTCGACCCCGCCGGGTTCGGCGCAAAGCGCGATCAACCCGTCATCCGCCAAGGCGCTTTCGTCCATTTCATCCGCCGCCCTCAGCACCTCCCACACCCGGCCATCCTTCGCCCCGGCACGCAAGGCATCCGCCAACGCCCTCGGAGCAATGCCATCCTTGCCGAGATTCTTGGCCGCGAGGGCACGAACGGTCAGACGCAACGACGCGGGCACGTTCGCGGCGGATTCAGACAAGCTGAGCAACTCGCGCCATTGCCCTGCAGCGGCCAGCGCCTGCGCGCGCGCGCCGTAGGCATTCACGTGCTGACGGGCGCGGTCGGCCGGAACCAGCTCGAGCGTTTTGTCCCAAAGTCCATGCTGGTTCAGCCAGAGGGCGAAGCGCCCCTGCTCCCCGACCTCCGCATCGCGGAACACGGGGTGAAGCATCTCAGCATACTCTTCGGCCGTGGCCTCAGCCGAGGCCACAAGGTATTGGGCCGATGCGAGCAACGCGGGATTCGCAGCCGTCAGATGCTGCAACGCCGCTGTCGCCCACGCGCGGGACTTCTCCGGGGCCTGCGGAAAATTCCCCAAGCCGAGCGCGATGGCGGCCAACCCCTCGGGAGTGCCCTGCAACTGGTCGATCATGTCCGCCATCTCTTCCGCCCCTGCCTCCTCGCCATCGGCCGCCCAGGCGGGCTGGCTCATCATCCTCCGGCTCATCAGCAACAGCCGTAACAGCTCTATCTTGTGCTCCGGATCAGTCGAACCAGCCACTGCGACTCGTGCCTCGTTGATGGCTCCGCGCAGGTCACCGCGCTGCAAGGCCCGGGCGGAGCGCAGGGCGGCTGCATCAGCCAACGGAATCGCGGCCACTGCTTGCTCGAAGGCCTCATCCGAACCAACAACCATGGCCAGGCGCGCCTTCTCCTCGAGTTCTTCCTCAGTCAAGGTGGTGGTCATCGCGATGGTCTCCCATTGCCCGAGCGCTGCGGGATTGTTTCCGCGGCTTTCCACGAAGATGCCAGCTCGCACGACGGCGAGATCGCCGCGGCGCAAGTTCGCGGCGGACAAGGCGTGCAGTCGCGCCATCGGCAGATGGCCGGCGCGGGCCTGAACCATCGCCTTGGCGGCAAGATCACGAGCACGCCACCCCGTGAAGGCATACAATCCGGTGCCACCGACCACCGCCAAGACCACCACGAGAGCCGGAACCCACAGAAGGACCCGTCGAAACACCGCCCCCGCGGCTGACCTGTGCAGGTGCCAACGAATCGGACCAGTTCCCTCCCGCCACAAACCCAAAGCGGAATCGCCCAAGAAGGAGGCTGTGGCGACGAGGCGCTCTTTTGCTGCTCCGATCATTGGGCGGGAAAATGACGGATGAAGGTCACGCAAAGCGAGCAACTTCCGCGACGGCTCGACCTCTCTTGACACCGATGGCCGGTTCACTGTTTATGCTCCCAGCCATGACCACCCACTTCAGGCTTCTTGGACCTGCCATCGTGCTTGTCGGGATGATCATGCCGCCGGTGGCGATTCAAGCGGCCGGCTTGACGGCTTCTGATGGTGCGAGCAACGACCAGTTCGGCAGCGCGGTCAGCCTGTCCGGCGGCACGGGGCTTATCGGTGCTTTTGGTGCGAGCAACTCCACCGGAGCGGCCTACCTCTTCCGCCAGTTGGACACCGGGTCCGGTGCCGCAAGCGAGGAGGCACTGTTCACCGCCTCCAGCGGCGTGGACGGCAATCAGTTTGGCTACTCGGTTAGCGCCTCCAGCCTCGCGGGTCTGATCGGAGCACCAGGCGCGAACCTGAACACCGGATCGGCCTATGTCTTGCGTGATCTCGACACCGCAACGGGCACCGCCAATGAGAGCGTCACGCTGACCGCCTCCGACGGCTCGGCCAATAGCCTCTTCGGCGCCTCCGTCAGCCTCTCCGGGAGCAGCGGCCTTGTTGGGGCTTACGGCACGAGCGCGAGCGCAGGCGCCGCGTATCTTTTTCGCGGTCTCGCCACCGCCACCAACTCGGTGACCGAACACGCCAAGTTGACCGCGTCCGATGCGGCCGCCAATGACTTCTTCGGCAATTCAGTCAGCCTGTCCGGCAACACAGCCGTCATCGGGGCTTACGGCGACGACTTTGGGACGACCAACTTGGTGGGGTCGGCCTATGTTTTTCGCCATCTCGACACGGCCGCGGGCACGGTCACGCAGGAGGCCAAGCTGATCGCCTCGGACGGGGCGGCCGGCGACCGACTCGGCTACGCGGTCAGCGCCTCCGGGACCATGGGCCTGGCCGGAGCTTGGGGTGATTCCTTTGGTTCGACCAATCAGGTCGGCTCAGCCTATGTCTTCCGCGGACTCGATACGGCCGCCGGCACGGTGACTCAGAATCTCAAACTGACCGCCTCAGATGGTGCCGCAACGGACCGATTCGGCTACGCCGTCAGCCTCTCCGGAACCACCGGTCTCGTCGGGGCTTATCTGGACAATATTGGCTCAAATTTTGATCAAGGCTCGGCCTACTTGTTCCTCGGCTTGGACGCCGGCGGCGGCACGCGCATGCAGAACGTCAAGCTGACCGCGTCGGATGGCGGGGCTTTCCAGCAATTCGGTGCTTCCGTGAGCATTGACGGTGACGGCTTTCTCATCGGTGCCCCGCTCGCGACCGGCGCCACCGTTGGCTCGGGCCAGGCTTACACCGGCAGCGTCAGCTCCGTCACCACGCTCGATGCCGGCGGGGCCACGCGCACCATCGACGGCATCAGCTTTGTCTCCCGAGACGATTGGATCATCGGCCAGGCGACCGACGGCAATCAAATCACGCTCATGGCCGGCAACACCGCGACCGTGACCAACTCCGGCAAGGCCGTCTACATCGGCCAGAACGCGGGCTCGGATAACAACACGCTCGTGGTCAATGGCACGCTCAACGCCGGCCAAATCCAAGTCGGCACCGTCGGCAACACCGGGAACAAACTTGTGGTCAATGGCTCGATCGGTAACAGCACCGTGACGATCAACAGCGGTGGCACCCTCACCGGCTCCGGCACGGTGGGATCGCTCACCGTGGCCAACGGCGGCACGATCAGCCCGGGCAACTCCCCCGGCACCCAGAACGTTGCGGGCAACCTGACCTGGCTCGCCGGCGGCAACTACAACTGGGAGACGCTCAACACCGTCGGCACACCCGGCACGGAGTGGGACCTCATCTCCGCGACCGGTGTGCTCGACCTCTCCGCCCTGACCATCGGCAGCGAGTTCAACATCAACCTCTGGTCGCTGCAGTCCACCGGCCCGGACGTCAACGGCAACATCGCCAACTTCGACAACACCCAGCCCTACCAGTGGCTCATCGCCAGCGCCGCAGGCGGCATCACCGGCTTCACCGGCACCGACCAGTTCGACATCAACACCGGCGCCTTCAATGGCACGGCAGGCTTCAGCAATCCCCTTGGCGCGGGCAGCTTCAACATCAGCCAATCCGGCAACAATCTTTACCTCAATTTCGACCCCTCAGGAGCCGCCGTGCCCGAACCCGGCACCTGGGCCGCCGCCGCACTCCTTGTCGCCGGAGCTACGGTGGTCCGCTGGCGTCGCCGCAAGCAGCGTCAGTCGACCTGATTGGTCTTGCCGACGAGCAGCAGGTCCGCCGGACGCCGGGGGATGCGCTCCACCTGAGCCTCGGTCAGCCCAAGCGTTGGACCCACAACGCGATTAGGAAACCCCGGAATGGCCCCGGTGAAACCGATGTCTTGCACGTCGGGCGTGTCGAAAAAGATGAGGAAGTGCATCTCGCCGTCGGTCAGGTTCTCGATGTGGTGCGGGTAGGCCCGCGGGATGAAATACACATCGCCCGGTTGCAACTCGTAAGTCTCGGCCGCCCCACCCGGGCTCTGCACCGTCATGCGCGCGCGGCCCTGCTTCACATAACCGAGTTCGGCCGTCTCCGGGTGCCAGTGCGGCTCCCTCATGCCAATCCCGTGCAAGCGCACGGAATACATGGCCTGCGCCTTGAGGGCCGGCCAGGTGTCGCGGCGGGCCACGATGGCCGAACCGTCCTCATTGGCCACGAGCGGGGCGCGGGCTTGGATGGCGAACTTGAACGGGCTGACGAACCCGGCGGATTCCGGGACTTTCGTCGGGCTGCTCATGCGTCCGAACTCAATGCTTTGGGTCGAGCGAGTGACGCCCTGAACCTCGGAAGCGGGCAAGCCCCACGTGTTGCCAAGGACGGCCGGGGTCAGGCAGCCGGCGAATCCGGAAAGGCCGAAATCCTCCGGTTGCTCGTGGGAAAAGGTGATGACGAACTCGGCCTGTCCGGTCCCGGTGTTCTCGATCGCGTGGAGAGACCCGCTGGGCACGAAGAACATCTCACCCGCGGCGATGGTGAAATGCGCATGCACGTTGCCATTGGCAAAAATGGTCACGAGGGCGTTGCCGGCGGTGCAATAGGCCAACTCGTCGGCATTGGCGTGCCAGTGCGGCTCACGGAAGCAGCCTTCGTTGACGACCAGCCGGTAGGCCGAGAGGCCCTTGAGAATGGGAAAATTGTCCTTGCTGGCCGAGGTCCTTGCCCCGCATTCGTTGGAAACTTGGGGCGGCGTGGCGTGGAGCGGGAATTTGTGCGACATGCGCGACTGTTAGCACCGGCCCCTGTATCAAGCAACTCATCGCGCGAAGCGCACCAAGGGTGCGTGGGATTCCGGAGAACTATTGCTTGGCGCCCTTGGCGATCTTGGCGTGAGAACCCTGGAGATGCAGACTCAAAGCGCCTCGCGCAAAATCCGGCCCATCTCGCGAATGCCCTCCGGATGGTCATGAACGTCGTGTCCGGCAGGCACAATCTTCTCGCTGGCCGCGCCGGGAAAGTGAGCGCTCCAGAACGGCACCACCCCGTCGCCGCCCTGCGGGGCGTCATTGCGGCCGCGATCGCCCATGATGGAATGAACCGCGATGCGTTTGTCCCGCGGGAGGTTGTAGATGCTGCGCAGGAGCGGTGAGTTGGCGCGAAGAAACCGCAGGCTGCTGGCCGACACGGCCAACTCGCGCCGGAGTTCGTCGTGCAGTTTGGGCAAAATCAGGTCGCGGTAGGCCAACAGGTCGGGCAGGGCCGAGCGGATGCGCATGGTCAGCAAGGTGGCCCCCGGGAGCATGGCCATGGGGCTGCCGTGGTGCGGGACGGCGACGAAGACCACCCGTGAAACATCCCGGCGGGGCGAGAATTCGACCAGGGCCCGCACCTTCTTGCGCCCGCTCGCCGAGATGGGCAGCTCGTCAATCTCCCGGTCGGTCAGTTGCCGGGTCAACATTCGCCCTCCCTCGCGGATCTGCAAGCTGGACAAGAGCCCGCCCATGCTGTGGCCGATGAGAATCTTGCGGTTCAGTCTGGCCCGGTCCGCTCCGCTGCGCAGCCGCGGGGCCAGTTCCCGGTTGAATCGATCCAACTCCGCCCGGAGCAGAGCCGCCGACTTCCACACCGGCAGGCCGGTGGGATAATGGAAGAACCAGAATTGGTAGTGACGCCGAATTTCCGGGTCGGCCTGCAACTCGTTGAGCGCCTGTTTCCAAGCCTCCGGGCGACCAAGAAGCCCGTGCACGAAAACCACGGGGATTTTGTCCGGATCGAAGGGCTGGAATTGGTAAAGGCCCGAGCGCGACAGATGCTCGAACGGGGCAAAAAGCGCCGGAATGTCGAACCGCCGGTTGATACCCTTGGCGATCACCACGGCGGCAGGAGCGGAGAAATCAGCCGCCAACAACCTCGGGCGCCCCGCGACAATCATGGTCTCCTCCGACAAAGTTCGCACGAAGCGCAAGGCCGCCCCGCCGCGGGGCTCGAAAGTCAGCACAGCGGTCACGGGAATCGCCAATCCTGCAGGCGGCAGGCCCGGTTCGCCGGCGAGGGCGCGCGCGTCCCGCGGGAACCAGGCCACATACGGCAACCCCAAGCCCTCCTGCCGCGAACGTTCCCGCAAACCGGTGATTTCAATTTGGTCGGCCGCAACCAAACGCGCTGCTTGGAGCGGGTCAAGCAGGTCCGGCCCCTCGCGGATGACGGACAGTCCTGCATTCCGGCCCGCGGCGGACTCCGGTTGCAAACGCCAATCATGCGCTTTCTGTAGTGCCACGACCCTCCGGATGGCCGCCCGGTAAACGGTTGTGTCGTCCCCGTTGCCGCGGAGGCTCCCGGGCAGCGCCTGGCGCGCCGCATCCAGCGCGGAGGCCAGACGCTCCGCATCCGAGCCGTGCTCGAGGCGTCCCAGCAGCGCCTGGACGGTTCGTTGCTCCAGCGGGTTGACCGCGAGGATGCGTGTCTGCACGGCCGCGCAGCCGCTCAGGCCGATGGAGAGAATCGCGGCGAGGACATTGGTCAAATGGGATCGGCCGTTCATGCGACCGCCAGTAATAGAGGGACCAGCCCGGCGGTCAAGCGGCGGGCTGGGTTCGCGCTTGTGCCTCCATTCGGCGACACTTAGCTTCCCCCTCGCGTGAGCCTTGTCGTTTTTGGAATCGTCGTGGTCGTGGCCGCCTTCGTGGCCTTGATGCTCTTCGCCCGAAAACTTGAGCAAAAGCGCCAAGCCGCTCTGGCTGCGGCCGCCGCCGGACTCGGCTTCTCCTTCTCCCCCCAACGCAACCCCGAACTCGCCGCACGGGTGCAACACCTGCGCGGACTCAGTCGGGGAGCAGATCAATACGCGGAGAACACCTTGGTCGGTCTCTACCGCAATCACGCCATGACGGTCTTCGAACTTCACAACACCACCACCTCGACCGACTCGGACCAGCAAACGACGACCGACCACAACTACTGGCATATCGTCCTGCTGGACCTTGGACGGCCCTTTCCCAGCCTGACCATCGCGCCGGAGAACATCCTGACCAAGGTCGGGAAACTTTTCGGTCAGGAGGACATCGAGGTCGAATCACGCGAATTTTCGCGGAAATTTTCCATTCACTCCGACGACAAAACCTTCGCCCAGGATTTTTGTCAGACCCGGCTGACCGACTTTCTCCTCGACCGGCCGGCGGTGACCCTCGAGGTGTCGGACCGCTTTCTTGCCTTTGTCTATAACGGACGGATCAACCCGCAGCGGATCAAGGAGGAACTGGATCTGGCCATCGAAGTCCGTGAGCGTTTGCCCGGGCAACTGTTTGCCATTTGAACCGCGAACTTACGCGTCTCTCCACAACCGTGAAATCAAAACTCAACCTTCCGCTCGTCATCGGTCTGGCTGCGCTCGTCGGCGGACTCCTGCTGGCCATATTCATTGCGCCGGCCATCTACGACGCGCTTCCGCCGGTGGACGTCCCCAGCACCCAGAACGACAACCCCGTCTTCGCCCTGCCGTTTTATATGGCCAAAGTTCTCTTCCAAGCCGCCGGTCCCCTGCTGCTCATCCTCTTCGGCTACACCGTGGCCGCGGCCGGAGCAGTCGCCGCGACCGTCGGGCTCGTTCAGGTGATCATCCGCTGGTTCCGGCGTCGCCGTGGTGCCTCGCCGTCGGACCCGGGTTAGCCGGCAATCCCTGCCCGCAGGGAAGCACCGCGGTAAACCTCAACTTTACCCCCGTGTAGGTCATGCAGCCAGCGTGTTCTCAGCGAGTCCCAAAGAAAAAGCACTTGCGACGACGAGCGCGGTGGCAGGAAAATATGGGCATGAAAAAGCTACTCATCCTCGCATTGGTTGGTGGCTGCTGCTTGGTCCCGCCAACGGGCCATACTGCAGGTCAGCACGGGCCGGACACCGGCGAAATCACTATACTTCAAAACTCACGGTTCTACTTCAAATGCGACTACTGTGGTCGCACCACGCGTGAACCATTCCGGGCGCGTTGCCCGGAACGCAAAAAGGGACTCCCGCACGCGTGGGTCAAATACCGGAGATAATCCGGCGCCCCGAGCACCGGAGAGCTCTGTTGTTGCGTCCGCATCCAGCCCGCGGGCTGCCCCAACGATTTCTTGTCGTCCCTCCTTGGCCGGCCTGCTAGAGGTATCCGTCCGCAGCGGTGCCGCCAGCAGCGTCCCGCGCAACACATCCCGATGAAGCCCACGCCCATTGAATTCTTCGCCCGCGGCGCATGCCTTGCGCTCATCGCCCTGGCCGCCGGATGCTCGAAGCCGGCCGAGAATGCGGTGGAGCCGGTGAGGCCGGTGAGGACGCTGATTGTTGCGGCGGGGGGTGATGCGGCGACGCGCACGTTTCCCGGACGAGTCGAGGCCGCCCGGCAGGTCGAGCTGACTTTCCAAGTGCCGGGTCTGCTCATCAGTCTACCGGTCCGTGAGGGGCAAAAAGTGACGGAAAACGAAGTCGTAGCGCAACTCCGTCCGGACGAATTCCAAGCCCGTCTCGCCGCCCTGCAGGGCCAACTCGACCGCGCGCGCGCCGATTTGCAATCACTCATGGCCGGCGCGCGCCCTGAGGAGCGGCGGCGGCTCGAAGCGCAGTTGCGCTCGGCCGATGCATCCCTCGTCAACGCCCGGACCGAGCTGGCTCGCGCCCAGCAACTGCTGAGCTCCCAAGTCATTTCCCGGCTTGAGTTCGACCGGGCCGAAACCTCCTACCGCGTGGCGGTGGAAAATCGCGAGGCCGCGCGCCAAACCCTCGAGCAGGGCCTGATCGCCCGCGAGGAGGACATCCTGGCCAAGCAATCCGAGGTCAGCGGCCTCGAAGCCCAGGTGGTCGAGGCCAACCTGCAATTGTCCGACACAACCCTCCGCGCACCCTACGAGGGAGTCATCGCCCAACGCTTCGTCGAGCAGGGCCAGAGCATCCGGGCCAAGCAGCCCGTGCTCAAGTTTCAGGACGTCGAGGAAATCGAGATCGCCGTCGATGTGCCGGAGAACATCATGGCCTCCGTCGTCCGCACCTCCGACATCGTGCAACTGCTGGCCGAGTTCGCGGCCGCTCCCGGGCAACAGTTTCCCGTGCACATCAAGGAAGTCGCCCAGCGGGCCGATCCGGTGACCCAGACGTTCACGATCAGGGTCGCCATGAAGTCGCCCGAAGGCCTCAACCTGCTTCCCGGCATGACCGCGACCGTGGCCATGACTTACCGGCCCGCCGGAATCCTCGGCGGGCAGGTCCGCGTGCCGCTCTCCGCCGTTGATCAGGCCAGCCCGGGTTCGCCAGCCGTTTGGGTCATCGGACCCGATGACCTCGTCAACCGCCGCGCCGTGAGGGTCGGACAAATCAGCGGCGACCGCATCGAGGTTTTGGACGGATTGCAACCGGGCGACCGCATCGCGGTGGCCGGCGTGACCTTCCTGCGCGAAGGCATGAAAGTCCGCGACCTTGGTGATTCCCTGGGAACCAGCCGGCCGTGAATCCAGGCGAGTTTTCAGTCAAAAACAACCGGGTCGTCCTCGTGGCCATCGCCATGGCGATCGTCGGCGGGATTGTCGCCTACATGAACATCGGGCGCCTCGAGGATCCGGAGTTCACGATCAAGCAGGCCCTCATCATCACCCCCTACCCCGGGGCCAGCGCCGAGGAAGTCGCGCAGGAAGTGACAAACCCGCTGGAGATCGCCTGCCAGCGACTCAGCCAGCTCGACTACATCGAGTCCGAGTCGGAGCGCGGACGTTCGGTCATCACCGTCACCATCAAGGACCGCTACGACAAGGAGCGCATGCCGCAGGTCTGGGACGAACTGCGTCGCAAAGTCTCCGACGTGCAGGCGCAGTTGCCGCCCGCCGTGCGCGGGCAGTCCATGGTCGTCGACGACTTCGGCGATGTTTACGGCATTTTCTTCGCCGTGACCGGCGAGGGCTTTTCCTTCCCGGAAGTGCGGCGCTACGTCGAGTTCCTTCGCCGCGAACTTCTCCAGGTCCCCGGGGTCAAAAGCGTGGCCCTGTTCGGCGAGCAGCGGGAGGTGGTTTTCCTCGAAATCTCCCGCCAAAGGCTGGCCCAGCTCGGGCTGAACGAGGAAGAGATTTATCGCAATTTGCAGGAACAGAATGTCGCGGCCGACGGCGGCCGCATCCGCGTGGGCCAGCAGCATGTGCCCCTCGATCCGACCGGCGCTTTTACCTCGGCGGATGAAATGCTCGAGATGGTCATCGGTTCCGACCAAAGCGGCCGCCAGTTCCGCCTGCGCGACATCGCGACAATCGAGCGCGGCGACCAGGACCCTCCGCGCCGCCTCCTACGCTACGACGGCAAACCGGCCATCGGCCTCGGCATCTCGTCCGTCCCGGGCGGCAATGTTGTCGTCATGGGGGCCGCGGTGCGCGAGAAGCTCGATCAACTGCGGGACAGCCAGCCGCTGGGCATGGAAATCGGCGAAATCAATTTCCAACCCGAAGCCGTCTCCCAGGCAACAAACGAGTTTGTCTTCAACCTCGGCAAGGCGGTGACCATCGTCTTCGTCGTCCTCATTTTCGCCATGGGGCGGAAGACAGGCTTCATCATCGGCCTGGTCCTTTTCCTCTCCATCATGGCCACCTTCCTGGTGATGTATCTGAAGGGTGGACTGCTGATGGAACGCATCTCCCTCGGGGCCCTCATCATCGCGCTGTGCATGCTCACGGACAACGCCATCATCGTCATCGAGGGGATCAAGGTCGGCATCGAATCCGGGCGGAACAAACTTCAGGTCGTGCGCGAGGTCGTCGCCGAGAACCAGTGGCCGCTTTTCGGAGCCACGGCCATCGGCATCATTGCCTTTGCCGCCATCGGCTTGTCCGACGACGCGACCGGGGAATACACCAACTCGCTTTTCTGGGTCATCCTCATCGCCTTGTCCGTCAGCTGGATTTCCTCGGTCACGGCCACCCCGCTGCTGAGCTACATGATGTTCAAGCCGCTGGCAGACGGCTCTGCGAAGACTGGGGCGGAGAGCGATGCCTACCAAGCCCTGCCCTTCCGCGTTTACCGCCAGCTCCTCATTCTCGCCCTCCGCTTCCGCTGGGTCGTGGTGGTCGTGTGCGTGGTCGGCTTCGTCGTCGCCGCCTTCGGGTTCCGCTACGTGGACCAGAGCTTCTTCCCTCCCGCGACGCGTCCGCAGTTCATGGTCGATGTGTTTCTGCCTGCCGCCACGCATTTGCGCGAAACCGAAGCGGTCGCCGGGGAGATCCAACGCTACATCCAGGAGCAGCCGGGCGTGACCCACGTCACGTCATTCATCGGCGGCGGCGGCCTGCGCTTTCTCCTCGTTTATTCGCCGGAACACGAGAACCGCGCCTACGTGCAGTTCCTCGTCGATGTGGATGATCCGGGCAAAATCCAGGGCCTGGTCACCGACATCCAGCAACGGCTGGACCAGCAATACCCGGATGCCAATGCCATCGCGAAAAAGTTCCTCCTCGGCCCGGGCGCGGGCGGACGCATTCAAGTGCGCTTCAGCGGTCCCGACCCGGCTGTCCTGCGTCAACTGGGCGATGAGGCCATGAAGATTCTGGAAGCTGACGGCAACGCTGTCTGCATCCGCAACGACTGGCGGGAGCGGGTGGTGGCCATCCGCCCGCAGTTGCTCGAATTCCAAGCCCGACGCAACGGACTGACCCGCGTTGATGTGGCCCGGGCGCTCGAGGGAAGTTTCGAGGGGAGGTTGGTCGGATTTTTCCGCGAGCCCGGCGACTCGGGAGCCGGTGTTTTTCCGCAAGAAACGCGGCTGCTGCCCATCGTGGCGCGTCCGCCGCTGGCCGAGCGCGAGGACGTCGGCGCGCTCAACAGCCTGCAGATTTGGAGTCCGGTGGCCGGACGCATGATCCCGCTCAGCCAGGTCAGCGGGCCGGCCGAGATGACCTGGGAGGATCCCGTGGTGGCCCGCCGCAACCGCGTCCCGACCCTCACGGTTCATGCCGACCCCCGGTCCGGTCTGCCCAGCCAGTTGCGCGACCGGGTGAAGGATGACATTTCCCGCATCGAGCTGCCGCCCGGTTACGCCATGGCCTGGGGGGGCGAGCACGAGGATTCCACCCAAGCCCGCAGTGCTCTGGCCGAGCCGTTGCCCTACGTGCTTGCCCTGATGGTCTTCATCGTCGTGTGCCTGTTCAATTCGATCCGCACCACCGTGTTGATCTGGCTGATCATTCCCCTCTGCATCATTGCAGTCACAGCCGGTCTACTTCTCACCGGCATGCCCTTCGGGTTCATGGCTCTGCTCGGCGTCCTCGCGCTCGGTGGGGAGTTGATCAAGAACCAGATTGTCGTCCTGAGCAAAATACGCACGCTTATGGACAAGGGCGTCGAACCCTACGAGGCCCTCCTCGAGGGCGGCACGAGCAAGATGCGGCCCGTCTGCATGGTCGTGCTCACCACGGTCCTCGGCATGATCCCGCTGCTGGCCGACGCGTTTTTCGGCTCCATGGCGGTCTGCATCATGTTCGGTTTGTCCTTCGCCGCCGTGCTCTCCTTGATCGTCACGCCCGTGCTTTACGCCATATTTTTCAAGATCCACGAGCCATCAGTGTGAGGTGCACAGGCCCGCGGGGCGTTTCCCCTTGACCCCAACTCGGTCATGCAGCCATTAGTTCTGCCCATTATGTCTGCTGCAGAGCCTACCTCTGAAAACAAGCCCGGGCATTACGTCTCGACAGGTCACCTGCCCTCGCCCGAGCGCGTCGCCGCACTCGTGGCCGAGGCTCATGAGAAATTCCGGTCCAACACGGACGGCCAGAATTCCCAAGTTTATCCCGCCCTGGCCCGCGTGCCGGCGGATCTTTTCGGGCTCTGCCTCGTCGGGGTGAGCGGCAATGTTTATCAAGTGGGCGACGCGGACATCGAATTTTCGATCATGAGTGTCTCGAAGCCCTTCGTCTTCGCCCTGATCTGCAAAGTCATCGGGGTCGAGGAAGCGCGGGCCAAGATCGGAGCCAATGCGACCGGCTATGCCTTCAACTCGCTGGCCGGCATCGAGAGAAATCCCAAGGGCCTGACCAACCCGATGGTGAACTCGGGCGCCATTGCGACGACTAGCCTCGTTCCCGGCGAGAGCCATGAGGAGAAGTGGCAGTTTCTCCACGAGGGGCTCTCACGCTTCGCCGGACGAACCCTGCCGCTCAACGAGGAGGTGTTTGTCTCCGCCTCGGCCACCAACTTCCGCAATCAAAGCATCGCCCGCATGCTCCAGAGCTACGGCTCGATCTACCTCGATCCCGCCGAGGCCGTCGATCTCTACACAAAGCAGTGCTCCCTCAACGTCACAGCCAAAGACCTCGCCGTCATGGCTGCCACGCTCGCCGATGGCGGAGTCAATCCGGTGACCAAAGAGCGGGTCGTCGACGCATCGGTTTGTCATTATGTGCTGGCCGTCATGGCGACAGCCGGGCTCTACGAGACCTCCGGCGACTGGCTTTACGACATCGGCCTCCCGGGCAAGAGCGGGATCGGCGGTGGCATCTTGGCGGTTTCTCCCGGCAAGGGCGGCCTCGGCACTTTCGGCCCTCGCCTCGATCAGGCAGGTAACAGCGTCAAAGGCCAACTCGCCGCCAAATTCCTCTCCCAGGAGCTCGGCATGGACCTCTTCGTCTCAAAGCCGGCCGTTTAATCAATCCAGACATCAACATGAACAACTCCAGCGCCGCCCGCGATCCATGGCTGCCCATGATCGTCATCGCCATGGGGCAGGCTCTCATGTCTTTCAATGTCGCCGCCTTGCCCGTCTCCATGGGCGGCATGGTCGAAAGCTTCGGTGTTCCACCAACCACCATCGGCACGGCCATCATCATGTATTCGATGGGAGTCTCAGGTTTCGTCCTCCTCGGGGCCAAGCTCGGTCAGCGTTTCGGCTCGAAGATGTTTTTCCAGGCCTCCGTGGCGCTGTTCCTCATCGCCCTCCTGCTCGTGGTATTCAGCCCCAGTGCGCAGGTCCTGCTTCTCGGGCAGGCGCTCGCCGGTCTTGCGGGTGCGGCGCTGGTGCCGACCCTGGTGGTGCTCATCGCCAACCATTACAACGGCTCCCAGCAGGCCAGCGCGCTCGGCTATCTCGGGTCGGCCCGCGCCATGGCCGGCGTGCTCGCCTTCCTCATCATCGGCTCGCTCGAACGCTTCGTCGGCTGGCGCGCCGCGTTCGGTCTCCTCATCCTGCTCGCCTTGGCCATCCTCGTAATGAGCTTCCGCCTCAAGCCGTCCCACGCCCGGCCCGAGGTCAAGATCGACCTTTTGGGCGTGGCCCTGATCGCTCCCGGCATCATCATCCTCACGCTCGGTTTCAACAACATCCGCAACTGGGGCCTCTTCCTCGCCGGGCCGAACGCACCGTTCCAGATCCTCGGCATCTCGCCCGCCATCCTTTTCATCGCGGTCGGCGTGCTGGTCATTTCGGCTTTCCTCGCTTGGACGCGCAAGCGCGAGGCGGATGGCAAAACCCCGCTCTTCGCCATGCAGGTCATCGAGTCATCGCACGAGCGCGCCGCGGTTCTGGCCATGTTCACCATCGTCGCCATGGAGGCCGCGTTGAACTTCTCCGTGCCCCTCTACATCCAAATCGTGCAGGGCCGGAGCGCGTTCGACACGGCGATCGCCATGATGCCCTTCAACCTCTCGGTCTTTTTCACCGCTTTCCTCGTCGTCAAACTCTACCACAAATTCACCCCCCGCCAGATCGCCCGCGGAGGCTTCACCCTCGCGGCGGCGGGGGCCTTCTGGCTCGCCTTCGTCGTGACGAACAATTGGAGCTCGGTGCCCGTGATGTTCGGGCTGATCACTTTCGGCATCGGCCAGGGCGCGCTGGTCACCCTGCTCTTCAACGTCTTGGTCACCTCCTCGCCCAAGGAACTGTCGGCCGACGTCGGTTCGCTGCGCGGCACGGCCAACAACCTGGCTGCCTCCGTCGGCACCGCTGTGATGGGCGCGGTCGTCGTCGGCGTGCTCAGCGCCGGAGTGATGCGCGCCATCACCGAACACCCAGTGCTCACCCCGGAACTGACCTCACAGCTCGACCTCGACAGCATCAATTTCCTCAGCAATGAGCGCCTGGCGGAGAGGCTCGAGCAGACCACGGCCACGCCGGAGCAAATCACGGAGGGCCTGGCCGTGAACGAGGCCGCACGCCTCCGCGCCCTCAAAGTGGCTTTCTTCACTCTCGGCAGCCTCGCGCTGCTCGCCATTTTCCCCTGCGGACGTCTCCCTGATTACCGCCCCGGGGAAGTGCCCGACGAGGACGCCTGCGCCAAAGCCTCCAACCGAACGTGAACCCCGCCGTCCGCCTGCGCCTCTCCCTCCTCGGACCGGCCTGCGCGCTGGCCCTCCTGCTCCCGCTTCGCGCCGCGTCCCCGGAACCGGGTGACGGCACCAGCATCCGCGAGATCGAGTCCAGCAACTTCGACGCCGACTTCTCCCCCGGTGAATCCACCGTCAATGCCGAGGCGGAACTCGCGGAAATCTACGCCGACAACGAGAACTACCTTGAACTCGTCGGCGGCAAAAGCCCGCTCGACCTGCTGGCCAACCCGATGGCCGAGCTCTACCGCAAGACGGGCCTGCGCCTCGGTGTGGCCAACACCATGCTTTTCGCCCAGCCCATCGGCGGGCAGAGTGACCTGAGCGGATTCGGCGGCGATCTGGATTTCATCTCCTCCTGGACGCTCATTGGCCGCGGCACGGAGAACACCGGACGCTTCGTCTTCACCGGCGAATACCGCTACCGCGTCACCGACCAGACGCCCTCACTCCTCCGCGGACAAATGGGCACGCTCATCCCGCCGGTCAACACCTTCAACGAGCGTGGTTGGGTCATCCGCGACTGCTACTGGATCCAGCGCCTGTGGGAGGGCCGCATCCGCATCCTGGTGGGACGCGGCGACATCTCCGATTACGTCGGTGCCCACTGGCTCCAGAACGTGAACAACTCCTTCGCCAACCGAAGTTTCGCCGCCAATCCCGCCATGGCCTTCCCCGGCCACGGTCCCATGGCCGGCATCTCCCTGCGCCCGATCGATCAGTTCTACCTCACCGCGGGGGCCATCAATGGCTACAGCGACACCACCGAGGTCGGACTCGAAACACTCTTCGACGAATGGGATCTCTTCAGCGTCGCCGAGGCCGGCTGGACGCCGACCATCGAGGGCTTGGGGCCGGGACGCTATGCGTTGGCGGCCTGGCACATGGCTGCCCGCGACCTGTGGGACCTGCCGGAGGACTACGGGCTGACCTTCATCGCCGACCAGAACCTCGGCGGCGGCTGGCAGGTCTTCGCCCGCTACGCCTGGAGCGATGCCGCCCTGACCGACATCCGCAACCTCGGTCAGGCCGGCGTCGGTCTCAACGGCCTGTTAGGACGTGAAGACGACCTGACCGGTCTCGCGTTCTCCGTGGCCGATCCCGCGAGCAACGACATCCGCTACGAGACCGTCGCGGAAATTTTTCACCGCTTCCAACTCACCCGCCACACCCAGTTTTCCGTCGGCCTCCAGCTCATCGCCAACCCCGTCAACGCCCCCGACAACGAAACCGCCGGCCTGTTCTACGCCCGTGTGCGCACCTCGTTTTGAGCAGGTTGACAACGGGGTCAGAAAACTCCCGGTGGGATTCGTGACAAGTGCGGCGACTTGCGGCTGGCGAACACCCCGTAAAACTGTTTTCTAAACACCATGACCAGCGACACAACTCAGGCAAGCGGAGGCGCGATGAAAGGCATCTTGGACTTCATCGAGAAAACCGGGAACAAGGTCCCCCACCCGGCCATGATCTTCCTGTCGCTCATGGTCCTCGTCATCGTGCTCTCGCACGTCCTTCACCTCGCGGGTGCCTCCGTGACCCAGCAGGTCATCGATCCCGCGACCGACGAAATCCAGACGGCCACGGTGGCCGCGCGCAGCCTGCTCACGACCGAGGGGATCCGCTTCATCTACACCTCGGTCATCCCGAACTTCATGAGCTTCACCGCCGTGGGGCTGATCATTGTGGCCATGATCGGCGTGGGCGTGGCCGAGTCGTCCGGGCTCATCCAAGCGCTCATCCGGCAATTGGTGGCCGTCTCGCCCGGGTGGGCCATCGCTTACATTCTGGTCTTCATCGGCATCGTCTCGAGCATCGCCGCCGACGCCGGCTACCTCGTCCTCATCCCCCTGGCCGGCACCGCGTTTCTCAGCGTGGGGCGCCACCCGCTGGCCGGCCTGGCTGCGGGCTTTGCCGCCGTGGCCGCGGCCTTTACGGTCAACATGCTGATAAAGCCGCTGGATGCCGTCCTGACCGAGTTCACCAACGACGCCATCCATCTCGTCAACCCGGCTGTCTCGATCGACCTGACGGCCAACCTCTGGTTTTCCATCGTCTCGGTCATCGTGCTCACCGTGGTGATCACGTTCGTGACCCAGCGGATCGTTGAGCCCAGGTTGGGGAAATACGAACCGGGGCAAGCCGGCGACCTCGCGGGCACAGCCGACACGCCGGAGGCCGGAGTGACCGGGAATGAACCGCGCGGGCTGAAATTCGCCGCCTTCGGCCTCCTGGCGGTGCTCATACTGTTCGGACTCCTGACCATCGGATCGGAGGCCCCCCTGCGCAATCCGGAGACGGGCGCGCTGATCGGCAACTCGCCCCTCATGAACGGCCTGATCGCCGTCATCATGATCGTCTTCCTCGTTGCGGGCGCGGCCTACGGGTTCGGTGCCGGGACGATGAAGAACAGCACGGATATCATCAAGGCCATGGAAAAGGCCCTTGCCGGACTCGGCAGCCTAATCCTCCTCCTTTTCATCCTCAGCCAGTTCATCGCCTACTTCAATTACAGCAACATCGGAACTATCCTGGCCGTCTCCATGGCCGACGCGCTCAAGTCGGCCAGCATTCCGCCGCTGATGTTGCTGCTTGGTTTCATCGTAGTGGTGAGCCTCATCGACATCCTGATCTCCGGGGCGATCGCCAAGTGGGCGCTCTTCGCCCCGATTTTCGTCCCCCTGCTCTTCCAACTGGGGGTGGCGCCCGAATCGGTCCTAGCCGCCTACCGCATCGCCGATTCACCGATGAATGTCATCACGCCGCTGAACGCCTATTTCGCGCTGATCGTCGTTTTCGCGCAGAAATACGACGCCAAGGCAGGGGTCGGAACCCTCGTCGCCTTGATGATCCCCTACGTCATCGCCATCTACGTCGTCTGGACTCTGCTCTTCATCGCTTGGTTCCTGCTTGGACTGCCGTGGGGCTTGTGATGGAGTCCGCTGACCTCATGGGCCAGCCGGCGCCCGCTCCCAACACGGCCATCCTGCTGGAATTTCTCTTCCGCCTCGGGCGGGCCTACCTCGCCTGCGGCGAGCAGACTGCGAAGGTGGAAAAACTCCTGCGGCTTACTGCCGCGGCCTACGGCATGCGCAAGGCACGAGTCGTGGCTTTTCCCACCGCCGTCTTCATTTCTTTGCATGACGACAAGGGCGAGCGGGTCACCTTGGCGGAGAGTCCACCCCAGATGCTGCGGTTGGACCAAATGGCAGAGGTTTACTCGCTCGGCGAACAGGCTCAGCGTGCGAGCATAGATCCGAGACAGGGCCTCAAACGTTTGGCGGCGATCCAACGGCAGAAGGTGCGCTTCGGACCGGTCGGCCATCTGGCCGGTCATGTCATCCTCACCGTCGGGCTGGCCCTTGTCCTCATGCCCACCCCGGCTAATCTGGGTGCAGCGGCCGTGCTCGGCCTCATCGTCGGCCTGCTCAAACTCCTCGGGCCCGACCGGACCTTCCTGGCCGTGCCGGTGCCGGTCATCGCGGCCGCCGCGGTCTCGTCTCTCGTTTTTCTCGCCATCCGCCACGGAATCGACGTCGATCCGTTGCACGCTTTGGTCCCGCCCTTGGTCACTTTTCTGCCCGGCGGCATGCTGACCCTCGGGATGCTGGAACTGGCCTATGGCGACATGGTCAGCGGGTCGAGTCGGCTGATTGCCGGATTCGTCCAGTTGGTCCTGCTCGCCTTCGGCCTGGCCATCGGGACGATCCTCACTGGTTACGTGCCCGCGGATCTCGTTTACTCCGCAGGCAACTATGTCCCCATTCTGTGGACGCCGTGGATCGGGGTCCTCGTGTTCGGCTTCGGGGTTTACCTGCACTTTTCCGCCCCGCGGGGTTCGCTCCAATGGATGACGCTCGTGCTGCTGATGGCCTTCGGTGCGCAGCGCCTTGCCTCCGTCTACTTCAGCAGCGAGCTGAGCGGCTTCTTCGGCATGCTCGTGGCCACGCCGCTCGGCTACCTCATCCAGAACCGCTTCCGCGGGCCTCCCGCGGTTGTCACATTCTTCCCCGCATTCTGGCTCCTGGTGCCCGGGGCGCTCGGCTTGCTCAGCGTGACCCGCATGCTCAGCGACCGCGCAGCCGGCCTCGACGGACTGGTCACCGTGGTCTACGTGATCACGTCGATCGCCCTCGGCACACTGGTCGGCGCCTCGATCTACCGCTGGTCGGGCGAAAAGCTCGAGGATCTTGGCGCGCGGATGAGGAAACGGGTCGCCCGAGGATGAATCAAGCCACCCCGGCCAACTCCGGCCAGAGGTGGGCCGACATCTTCATCCCGGCCATGTAGGCATCGAGCGAGAATTTCTCGTCCGGCGAATGCGCGTTGTCGTCTGGCAGGGCAAGCCCGAGCATGAGCGTGTCGGCTTTGAGGTGCTGCTTGAACGCGGCGATGATCGGGATGCTGCCGCCGCCACGCACGAGCACGGTTTCGTGCCCGAAACCGGCCTTGGCCGCCCGCAGGCACGCCTGCGCCAGCGGTCCTGTGGGATCCACGATGTAAGGGCCGCCTCCCTGGCCCTCGGTCAGCGTCAGTTTGACCGTCGGAGGGCAAATGGCTTTAAGGTGCTTCTTCACGAGAGCGATGATTTTCTTCGGGTCCTGGTCGGGCACGAGACGCATGGTGATCTTCGCGCTGGCCCACGACGGAACGATGGTTTTCCCGCCCTCGCCTTGGTAGCCGCTGGTCAGGCCGTTGATTTCAAAAGTCGGCCGGGCCGCCCGCTGCTCGTCCGGGGTGTAGCCGGCCTCCCCGAAGAGCGCACCGACGCCAACCGACTTGCGGAACTTTTTCTCGTCAAACGGCACTTTGGCCATCTGCTTGCGCTCGTAGGCCGAAAGCTTGACCACGTCGTCATAGAATCCGGGGATCGCAATGCGACCGCGCTTGTCGCGCATCCGACCCAGCATCTGGCAGAGCACCATCGCGGGGTTGTCCACCGCGCCGCCGAAGAGCCCCGAGTGCAGGTCGCGGTCGGGCCCATCGAGCCGGATCTCGAGCGGGGCCATGCCCCGGAGCGAGTAGCAGAGAGCGGGATGCTTCATGCTCGGGATCTCGGTATCGGAGACCACGAGGGCCTTGCAGGCGAGTTCCTTCGCGTGCTTGGGCAGGAAACCGTAGAGCGCCTTGGACCCGACCTCCTCCTCGCCTTCGACGAGGAAATTCACGTTGCAGGGCAGGTCATGTCCGGTCTTCAACCATGCCTCGACGGCGTTGATGTGGGCGAGGTGCTGGCCTTTATTGTCGCTGATGCCGCGGGCATAGACATTGCGGCCGATGCGGCGCGGCTCGAAAGGCGGCGAGGACCACAGATCAAGGGGGTCCGGCGGCTGCACATCATAGTGGCCGTAGACCAGGAACGTCGGCTTCTTAGGGTTCTGGTTCGGGGTCTTGGCCATGACGACCGGATACCCAGAGGTCTTGCGGATTTCGGCCGCCAGGCCCGCCGCGCGGCACCGGCCGACGAGCCATTCGGCGCAGCGCCGCATGTCGCCGGCATGGTCGGATTGGGCGCTGATGCTCGGGATGCGCGTGTAATCGAAGAGTTCCGCGATGAACCGCTCTTCGTGTTTGTTCAAGTAGTCGGCAACTTCGTGTGGAATCATGGCGATTTCCATACACCCGCAGATTGGTTTCCGCACACCTTTTTCCCCCGGCTGAGCGAAGGGGCCAATGGAAACCCGCTAAAGTTCGTCCGGCGAACCGCCTCCGCAGCGTCCGCTGAAGAGTCTCCTAGGCCTCTTGCGCCCGCGGTAAGGCCACGCCAAGGGTGACAAGCGAAACCCCGAGAAAAATGCTGTTGAGGCCGAAAAGCAACCCGATGGCCCAGGCGGCGGTGGAGGGAAATTTGATCAGCAACATTGCGCCCAGAACCAATGCCGCCACGCCATTGATCAGCATCCACAGCCAAGCCGGGTTCTTTCCGCGCAACCTCAGACCGAGAATCGCGCCGTAGACACCCTCGATGAGAAAAACCGCCCCGAGAATGAGGGTCAGCGCGAGCACGCCCTTGATCAGGTTGGTCAAGAGCATCAAGCCCACGAAGATGCGCAGGGCGGCGGAGAAAAAGTCCAGAAAGCGGTGCTGATGCGCCCGTCCGAAAACCGCGGGAAAAAAGAGAAAGACACCGCTGACGAGCGTGAATATTCCGATCAGTTGTGTGATGGCGATGGCGGCCAGGCCGGGGCGCCCGATGGCGTAGAACCCGACAAGAATCGAGACGACCCCGCCGATCACATACCAAACGCGGCCGACGGAGTGAGCAGGAGCGGTGGAGGACTCGGTCATTAGTTCATGCTGGGGCGAAGGTGCAGCAGGCACAAGCTGAGACTTTCCCGCGGGCCTTGTCATCGTTTCACCCGCCCCACATAAAGGGCTCGTGCCATCGTCCATTTTTCGCCGCGTTGCTTGGTCGGCCCTCATCTTGTTCCTTGCCGCCGCCGTGTGGCTGCTACGCCCTCTGCCAACCGACGACGTCGTCTCGGCGCCAAACCCGGCCACCAGCTACGAGGAGGCGATGGCCCGCGCCGAGGCCTTGCGAGCCAGGGAGGCCGCCCTCCCGCTCCACGAGGGCGGACGCACGATTGTCCTGTCCCACGGCCACCGGACCGACCGCGCCTTTGTCCTGCTGCACGGCCTGACCAATTCGCCGCGGCAATTTCGCGAACTCGGGGAGGCCCTTTTCGCCGCCGGAGCCAATGTCATCATCCCACGCCTGACCCACCACGGGCTGGCCGACCGCATGACCGAGGCACACGGTGACCTCACCGCACAGGATCTCGTGCGCTACGCGGAGTCCGGCATCGATCTCGCCCAAGGCCTCGGGGACAAGGTCACGGTCGTCGGCCTCTCCGTGAGCGGAACCTCCGCGGCCTGGCTGGCCGGTGAACGTGATGACCTCGACGAGGTCTTCCTCCTCGCGCCTCTCTTCGGACCGGGCGTGGTGCCGGACAGCCTGACCCCCGCCGTGACCGCCGCCCTCGTTAGACTACCCAACACCTTCCTCTGGTGGGACCCGAAACGACGCGAGAACCTCCCCGGCCCGCCAACCAACTACCCTCGGTTCCCCACCCGCGGGCTCGGCGAGGCCCTCCGACTCGGGATGGCCGCCACGACGCCGGACCGTCCGCTCAAAGTCCGCCGCCTCGGCCTGATCCTGAGCGAGACCGACATCGCGGTGAACAATGCCCGCACGCTTCGTCTGGTCGAGCAATGGCGGACCGATTCGCCGGACACCGAGTTTTTCGCTCACACCTTCCCGGCAGCGGAAAGAGTTCCCCACGATTTTATCGACCCGCTGCAACCCGACGCACGCACCGAGGAAATCAACGCCAAGTTGGTGCCATGGCTGATGGGCCGCGATAAGTGACGTGCGACTGCCGTTCAGGGGCCGTGCTAAATCCGCCCTACTCACGCGGTGTTGGTCGCTGCGCGTGGGAAGCATGGTGCAGAGATAAGGGCCCGGGAAATGTCGAGCTCGGCATGCGGCACGGAGCTAGGGAGGGCGAACAGGACGACACGCCTCCACTTATTAACCTGTAGTTTCAGCAACCTTCACCCTCCGGAAAGAGGAGCCCCACCGGCGCGCCGAATCGGTCCGTCCAGACCGAGTAAGCGGCGTCGGTCATGCCGAGAGCCCAGACGATGAGCTGCCACTTCCCGGCGATCCTCCTCCAGAGGATCGCGGTGTTGGCGGTCTGGCCGCGGCCTGCGGGGATGCCATCACCCTCGGCGTCGACGATGGTCCCGGCGAAAAACGCCCACTCGCCCATGCGCGTGAGCGAGCCGTCAAACTTCACCGGTTGCCCCACCTCATGCTCGATGGGGACCAAGGCGAGATTGAGGAGCTTGGTTCCGAGCCGCGAGTGCGCGGGCACATCCTCCGGTGCAGCCACGGCCGATGAGGCCAGGCACAGCGCGAGAATGGCCAGAATGCACCTCATGCTTGGTCTCGTCGGTTCATCAAGCGTGAGGGCGTCAGGAGTGGAGCATCGGGCCTTGAACGTCGGAGCAGTCATTTGAAGATCAATTGGCCCGGGCGTTGAGGATGTCGTTGGCCGAGACGCCGCTTTTGTCCTTCAAGTCGAAATTGGCCCCGTGGCGGCGGAGCAGGTCCAACTTGGTTCTGGCATCTGGCGAGGCCCAGGCCAGGACCAGATGCGCGGCGGTGCGCTGGTCGTCATCCACCGCGTTGACCTCGATTCCGTTGGCCAGCAGCACTTCCAAGAGTTCGTCAGACGCCCCGAGTCCCAGCGCAAGCATAAGAAGATTCTCGCCCCGCGCCGTGGTCAACTGGTTCAGGTCAGGAGTATTTTTCAACGTAGCCGCAAGTGCCCCGACGTCCTTCGATTGGACCAGGCGCGTGAGTTCCCGGAAGCGCAGGATCCGGTCGATGGACACCTCTTTCTTCCTCGCCATAAACTGCACCATCGTCTCAACGATCGACCTCTCGATCTCCGGGACGGAATCCACCAGCGCCTGGGTCTCGCGTGAGCTGAGTCCCAAGGGCTGCTTGCGCGCGATGTTCAACGTGTCCTGGGCACTTCTCAACTGCTCGGAGCAGGGCGGCGCTTCACCCGGCGGGTTTGCGTGGGAATCCAGCGTCCACATGGAGCAGAGCACCGCCAACGCTGCGAATCGACACAACTGGGCCACGTGCATATTCATTCCGCTCAACAGGGACTCAAAGCATTCCACTCTCCTTGAACACCGCCTCCGCGATACGCCGGGCGTCGGGACTGTAAAGCCCGGGGCCGAGCACGACGCAGGCATACGCGTAGGTCTGGCCCCTGTGTTCGAGGAAACCGGACAGCCAGCCGAGATCGTAATCGACATCTCCGTCCGCTTTCCGCAACCCGCTCCCCGTTTTGCCGAAGAGCGTGCCCCGACTGGTCGTCTCGAGTTTCATCACATCCTTGAGACGCGCGAGCGACGACGGAGCCACCGGCAGTTCTCCGCGCAACAGTTTGGCCGTGAGTGCCGCTTCGCTCTCGGCCGTGATCAGGATGGTGTTCTCCCCTCCCCGCGGCAGCCAGAATGCGTCTGGGCGGCCGGCCTGATCTCGATTGCCGTAGCCGAAGCGGTCGAGCCACGATTGCATGCGCTCGGGGCCAATGCGGCGGGCGAGGTCTTGGAAGGCCGGAACGCAGGATGCCTTGAATGCTGTGCGCCACGTCTGATCCTGATTCCATGCCGGAAGAAATCTGGTCTCGCCGTCCCACTGCCAGAATGGTGCGTCGGGATCGCGGATGATCCCTTCCTCGATCCCGATGAGTGAGTTCCAGATTTTGAAGGTCGAACAAGGCGGAAGCGGACGCGTGGCCACGGTCTGATTGAAGATGAAACTCTCCCCGCTTTGAACGTCCATGACCACCAGCGCACCCTCGACCGAACCAAAGGCCTCCTGCACTTTATTCGCGGTCAGCGGCACGGCCGCGTGAGCGGCAAGACCAAGGCCAAATGAGGCCGCCAACGGAAGGAGGCGTTTCATCGCGAGGGTCATTCCGTCACCAAGGCGACTGACGCCGTCTGGCCCATGCGCAGCGGCACTGGCGGGGTTCCGGTGATGTCGATGCGCACGGGGAAGCGGTTGGGCAGGCGCACCCAGTCGACGGTTTGCTGCACGTTGGGCAGGAGTTCGTTGTTCGACGTCCCACCATCCGTGAGATGAATGCCCCAAGCGGTGCTGGCCACCACGCCCTCAAAGGGCTGGCCGGCGTGGCCCATGAGCATGACCCGAACCTTGTCGCCGGGCTGGACATGGGAAATCTGCGTTTCCTTGAAGTAGGCCGCAACCCAGAAGGTCGAGGTGTCCACGAGAGCGAGCAATTGCTGGCCCGCAGCGACGAAGGTGCCGGGGCTGGTGTTGATGTTGGTCAGGTATCCGTCAACGGGAGAAACAACCGTGGTGAACTCCAAATTGAGCTGCGCACTCTGCACCGCCGCCTCGGCCGCAGCCACATCGGCCTTGCGCGCCTCGAAGGCCTGCGTTTGGTCGTCGTATTGCTCGCGGCTGATGACATTCTGCTGGAGAAGCTCGACCGCGCGCTTGGCGTTGGCCTCGGCATCCACCAGCTTGGCCTGAGCCTGCTGCAACTGTCCCTGGGCTTGGGCCACAGCAGCCTGGAAGGTCCGCGGGTCGATCTGAAAAAGCAGGTCGCCCTTCTTCACGGCCTGATTGTCCTTGATCGGAATTTCGATGATCGGCCCGGCGACGCGCGGGGCGATGCCGATGATGTTGGCGCGCACGTAGGCATCACGGGTCCAAGGCTTGTGCAGGTAACGCTGATACATCAGGAGGGCTGCCCCGGTGGCCAGCGCGATGGCCACCAAGGTGACGATGATTTTGGGCGCGGAGGTTTTCATGGCGCGAAGAACAGCCCGAGCAGGCAACCGCAGAGCACGGCCAGCGCGATGAAAAAGAGCGGCAAATTCCAGACGAAGCGCGTCCAGCGCAGGCGTTCCATCAGACCGACCAGCAGCCACGCGGCCAGAAAGCCGAGCACTCCGATGACCATGCCCCAAGGCAGGAGAAATTCTCCCAGAACGATTTCCGGTGCAGCCAAGGTGAAACGCATAACGACGATGCTGTTTTTTCATGGATTTGCCGTGGACGCAAGCCGCCCTCCACGGCGAACATCCGCAGCGTGGACGCGATCCGGATCGAAAAACCGCTCACCCTGCGCCGGCCGTCGGTCATCGACTGGGGTGCGGCCGCGCTCGGGCTCCAGATGACCGTGGCCGGGCTGGTGGCCTACTACTTCGCGCTGGCCCTTCGGTTGGAGTATCCCGCGTGGTCGATCTTCACCGTCGTCATGCTCCTGCTCGCGCAATATGTCGGCGCGATCCACGAGAAGTCCGTCTTCCGCATGATCGGCACGATTGTCGGCGGAGGCCTCGCCTACCTGGCAACAGGTGCATGGCAGCAGTCGCCGGTGCTTTATCTCGCGGCGGCCTTCGTCATGGTCACCTTCACGGTCGCGATGTTCGGCCAGTCGCGCGCGCCTTACGCCTTTTTCCTCACCGGCCTCACTTATGTCGTCATTTGCGCCAACAGCCAGACGACGCCGGATTATTCGTGGGCTTACGCCTTGGCCCGCATTGAGGAGGTGCTGCTGGGCGTGGTCGTGAGCATGGTGGTGCAAAGCACGATTTTCCCGCGCCTGGCCAACCGCGATTTCGCTACCCAGTTGCATACGGCGTTGGAGGAGCTGGCCGGAGCCACGCCGCGGGCGGCGCAACGTTTCGCGGCGCGGCACACCGGACTCGGTGCCGCCTTGAAAGACTTCCCGACCCGCGCGTCATCCATGCGCAACCTTCTTCGTTTCGGGGCCCGCGAGAGCCGGGATTTCCGCCGCCAGATTGCCAGCCATGCCGAGACCGTGACATTGATCACCCGCGCGGCGGCCCTTCTGCGCTCGCTCGAACAGGTCGAGCCAGTCCCGGAGCCCTATCGGACCGCCCTCGGCGGACTCGTCACCGAGACCGGCACCTGCCTCGCCGAGGGTTGGGCCCGGTTGCAACGGCCGGAGGGTCTGGATCCTGATTGGATGGACCATGCGCAGGAGTTGGAGAAACAAATCGAAGACCGCCTGCTCGTGTTGCGCCGTGATGCCGGGGCTGCCGGGCTGGACGGAAGCCAGGTCGGCCTCGTCTCCGAGCAACTCATGGTTTGGCGGGAGCTGCGCCAGGTCATCGGTCAGATCAACCAAGTGCGTCAACGTCCACCCGAGCCGACGGGCAGTTCCGAAGCCCTCGCCATGGCCCCCGCGTGGCCGGACGCTTTTTGGCTGCGGCTCGGAGTGCGGTCCGGGCTCGCAGTGGTGGCCGCCTTTGTGCTCGAGAACTGGCTCTCCCCGCCGGGCGGACCTCTCATGATCCTCGGCACCCTCATGTTCACCGCATGCAATGCCTTGAGTCCCGAGGGCTCGGGGGATCGCGGGGCATTCGGCTACGTCATCGGCTTTACCCTCATTCTGGCCGCCGGGACCCTGCTGCTGCTGCTCGGCACGCCGCTGCTGGCGAGCTATGCCGTGCTGAACATCCTGATGGGCACGTGGCTCTTCCTGCTTGGTTACTGGATCCACGACCGCGGGGGTGTCACCGTCCCCGTCCAGGTCTCCGTCCTCATGCTGGTCTCCATCGTCGCGCTCAACGCGCAGGAGCCAGTGTCCTTCCAGAAAATCATGGGCGTGGGGTTCGGCCTGATCAACGCTTTGCTCATCGCCTCCCTCGCCCAACGCCTGCTGTGGCCCGTGCTGCCGCAAAAGCAGCTTCGACTTGGCGTGGCGGGCTACCTTCGCACGGCCATCGCGTCCCTGCCGTCCGGGATCGAAGCGCTACCGCTGTGGCAGAGGACCAGACTCGCGCTGTTTCCCTCCCAGGCCGCCAAGTTGATCAGCGTCATGCGCAGCCCCGCGTGTCCGCCCGATGAGATCAGCCGCCTCAAGGACTACATGCTGCTGTTGCAAAAACTCACGGGCACGCTGCTGCTCTGCGCCGGGCGCCTGCACCCCGCGTTGGCGGCTGTCGGCCACCCCACTCCGGACCCACCTCTGGAGGAGGTCAAGGCCGCCCTGGGGACAGGGATCGAGGAACTGGCGGCTTCCTTCGCCGCAGCCCGCGCGGCGCGTGAAGAACCGGCGGACCTGGCCGGGCTGATCCCGCGCTGGGATGAATATGTGGCCGAGCTACGGCGCCGTCTGGTTGAGGCGGATACGCCGCCGGCCCACGCCATCGCGCTCCTCGCTCTTTGCGCCCGCTACCGTTGCGCGTTGCAGCAGTTGTTGCAGGCGAGGAACGCCGCGGCCCGTCTGAGCCTGGCGGATTATCTCGGAGATGTGACCCTTTAAGGCACTGCGCGGGTCAAGCGCCGACGGGCTCGGCGGCCGTGGTCACCTCAGCCGGTGGGACAAGCTTGGCCGTCCGCCCCTGGCCGGATTCAACGAACTTCACGCTGACCAGCTTGCTCACCCCGCGCTCTTCCATCGTGACACCGTAGAGCACGTCGGCGCGCGAAATGGTCCGCTTGTTGTGCGTGATGACGAGGAACTGGCTCTGCTGGACAAAGCGGTCGAGCATGGCGAGGAAGCGGTTGATGTTCGACTCGTCGAGCGGCGCATCCATTTCATCGAGAATGCAGAACGGACTCGGCTTGACCATGTAGATGGCGAAGAGGAGCGCAACCGCCGCCATGGTGCGTTCGCCACCGGAAAGCAGCGAGACACTCTGCAACTGCTTGCCGGGCGGCTTGGCCGTGATTTCGATGCCGCTTTCCAGCGGATCGCCACCATCCATCAGCGCTAGATCGGCCTTGCCCCCGCCGAACAGCTCGCGGAACGTCTCGCGGAAGTTGACGCGGATCTTTTCGAACGTCTCCGCGAAGAGGGTGGTCGTGGTCGCGTTGATTTTCTTGATCACCTCCAGAAGTTCGTCCTTTGAAGTCGTGAGGTCGGTGAACTGCCCGTCGAGGAACTTCTGCCGGTCGAGCAGTTCGTCGAATTCCTGGATCGCATCAATGTTGACCGGGCCCATGGAATCCAGCTTGTCGCGTAACTCGGAGACAAACACCTCGATCTCCGCCCAGTCGAGTTCGGCTTCGACCGGCGCCTCCTCCGCGGCCGCCTCGGGTTGGGCCGCTTCGGCCGCGTCTTGCTCATCCTGGACCTCGACCCCTTCCTCAGCCGGTGCCGCCGCGCCGGTCTTGCGCCTCTTCCTTTGCTCGCGCACCGAGCAATGCAGGGCGTAGGTGTCGATCTGCACTTCGGCCAGTTCGACATGGTGGCGGCGGCGGATATCGTCCGCCAGATTCTCAGCCTTGAGGCGAAGTTCCGCCGTGCGCACTTCGAGGCGGCTTTTTTGATCCTGCATTTCGCCATGCTCCCGTCGCTGCTGCCGCAGGGTTTCCTCCGCGGTCTGCACCTCGGCCTGGAGGCCCGAGCGTTCCTGCTGGAGGGAGGTAAGGGTCTGTTGGCGGGTGTCGAGATCGGTTTCCAGAGTGAGCGCTTCCTGTCGGAGCGTCTCGCTCTGCCGGCCGATCGTTTCAATGCGTTCCGCGGCGAACCGCTTTTCCTCCTCGCGCTGGCGGGCGGTTTCCTCCAACTCTTCGATGCGGCTGAGCATCGGCGCACGCTGGGCCTGGAGACTTTCCTCCATCTGCCGTGCGGTGGCCAATTGGACGCGCAGCTCGTTGAACTGCGCCGCGGCCGCTTCTTCCTCCCCGGCCTCGCGACGCGCCTCTTCCATGGCCGCCGCCGTCTTCGTCGAGGCTTCGCTGGCCAGACGTCCGCACTCCGCCACCCTGAGATTCAAATCGTCCGTCCGCTGACGCGCGGCGGCAAGATCGCCCGCGGCCCGCTCCCGCTCCCGCTCAAGGGAAGCCGTGCGGCTTTCCGCCTCCTGCAACTCTTTCTCCAGCAGACTCTGTGACGCCCGCAAGGCAGCGACGTCATTCTGCCGCTGGCGGATATTGGCGCGCGCTCCTTCGAGGGTCTCTTTTTTCTGCTCGCGGGCCGACAGCACCGCAAGCTTGGCCGCTTCGTGCCGGGCCAAGGTTTCCTGCACCTGGCAGAGTTGGACGGCCAGCGCCACAATTTCGTCCCGACGCTGCAGGGCCGAAGTCACCCCCTCGCCGGCGCGGCCGCCGGTCACGATGCCGGCGGCGTCAATCAACTCCCCGTGCTGCGTGGCGAAGGCCGTCGAGGAATGCCGTCCCCGCAGATCCATGGCATGGTCGAGGTTGGTCGCCAAGGCCACGCCGTGCAGCACCCCTCGCAACAGGCGTTGGACGTCATCGCTGTCGCAATGCACCCGGTCGGCCGCCCAGCCCAGCGACCCTTCCGGGGCGCCGCCTTGATCCCCCCAATGGTCGCCATTGGGCGTGACGAGGCTGGCGCGTCCGAGCTTGTGCTCGTAAAGCGACTCGAGAATCTCCCGCGCCGTGGCGCGGTCATTGAGCACGATCGTGTCGCCGCGCGAACCGAGCGCGGCCTCGATGGCGGGCAAGAAACCCGGCTCGACCCGCAAAAGACTGCCGAGCATGCCGCGCACCGCCGGCTTGAAATGATCCGGCCGGTCGAGCCCGCGCAGCACAGCCTGCGCGCCGGGAGCCGCCCCCTCGCCTTCGAGGTTCAACTGCTCGAGCACTTCGAGGCGCGATTGGATCTGGGCGAGCGAGCGCTGCGCGGTGGACATCTCCGCCTCGACCCGCTGGCGCTCCAACTCGCCGCTCTCGAGGTCCGCCTCGGCCCGATCAAGGGCGGATTCCGCCTCGTGCATGGCCACGACCGCGGTTTGGACCTGTCCGCAGGTTTCTTCGAGGCGGTGGCGCGCGGCGGACTGGCGTTCGAAAAGCTGACGCCCCTCTCCCTCGAGGGCATCAATGCGATTCTGCGCGGCCTCGCGGCGGGCCTCCAGCCCGGCCAACTCACCTTGAAGACGGAGGGATTCGTTTTCCGCCTTGCTGATCTCGGCCCGCAGGGCTTCGAGCGACTGGAGGGAGGATTCGCGCCGTCCCGCACTCTCGCGCAGGCGGGCCTGCAGCGTGTCCAAGGCAGCCGAGCGCCCGGAAAGCTCCTCGGTCACGCGGGCCAACTGCTCATCCGTGCGCCCCATCTCCTCGCGCTGGACTCTCTGCCGCTCGCGGGCGGCGGCGATCTCGCTCTCGCAGCGGCTGATCGTCCCACGGAGTTGCTCGCAGGTTTCCTCGTTGTGGGCGACCCGGCTTTGCGCCTGGACCATGCGGTCGCGCAGGGACTGCATGGTCAGCCGCGAGGTCTCCACCTGCTGCTCCAACTCGCCAAGGCGCGTGCGATGGCCGGCCACCGCCTGCTCACCATTCTCGAGCGCAGTCACGGTTTCGTTCCAGCGGGCATCCAGGGCGGTCAGCTTTTCCTCCACCTCATGCTGGGCAGTGCGGATCTGGTCGTGCTGCCGGCGCACAAGATGCAACTCCATGACCTTGAGGTCGGAGGACAGGGCCTGATAGCGCCGTGCCTTGCCCGCCTGGCGCTGGAGGGAGCCGATCTGGCGTTTGACCTCGCGCATGATGTCATTGACGCGGACCAAGTTCGCTTCGGTGTATTCGAGTTTGCGCAGGGCCTCGCGCTTCTGCGCCTTGAACTTGGTGATGCCCGCGGCCTCTTCAAACACGGCCCGCCGGTCTTCCGGGCGGCTGCTCAGGATCAGGTCGATCTTGCCCTGCTCCATGATCGAGTAGCTGCTGCGGCCGATGCCTGTGTCCATGAACAGCTCGTGGATGTCGCGCAGCCTGCACGGCGTCTTGTTCAGCAAGTATTCGCCCTTCCCGTCGCGGAAGATTCGCCGCGTCACGCAGACTTCCTCCCACTCGGTGCCAAGGTGCTCCGCACAGCCGCCAAAAGTGAGCGAAACCTCCGCCATGCCGACCGCCGCACGCGAGTCCGTGCCACTGAAAATGACGTCCGCCATCTCGCCCCCGCGCAGCGCCTTGGCCGACTGTTCGCCGAGGCACCAGCGGATGGCGTCGAGAATGTTCGACTTGCCGCATCCATTCGGGCCGACCACCGAAGTGATGCCTTCGTGAAATTCCAGGTGCGTCTTGTTGACGAAAGACTTAAAACCTACGAGATCGAGTGATTTGAGAAACATGGGGAAGATACTCCAGCTTTCATTATGTAAGATGCCCGGCCGCGTATGGCAACCCCGGACACCACAAAATGTGGTGTGCGTGGCCCGCCCATACCACATTTAGCGTCATGCCCTGCACATCCGCGTCTTTGTTCTCGCTTTCAGCGACCTCCAACCTTGATCTTCTCTGCGAATTCCTCCGTTTCCGCAGCATCTCAGCCAAGCCAGAGCAGGCCTCCCAGATGCGTGCCTGTGCCGAGTGGGTCAGCCGTCTTCTGGCCCAAGGCGGATTCTCCTCCGAAGTAGCCGAAACGGGCGGCCACCCCGCAGTCCTCGCGCGCGGTCCGATGGTCCCCGGGCGCCCGACCGTCCTGATCTACGGGCACTACGACGTGCAGCCGGAGGATCCGCTGGATCAGTGGACGACTCCGCCATTCGAACCGGTCGTCCGCAACCAGCGTGTTTTCGCCCGTGGTGCGACGGACAACAAGGGGCAGATCCTCGCCCACATTCTTGGAGCGACGCAGATGCTGCGCGAAGAAGCGACACTGCCGCTCAATGTGGTCTTCCTCGTCGAAGGTGAAGAGGAAATCGGCAGCACGAGCCTGGCGGAGTTCATCCGTGCGCGCCGCAATGAACTTCGTTGCGATGTCATCGCGGTCTCCGATACCGGCATGATTGCAGAAGGTCATCCGACCCTGACGCAGAGTCTGCGCGGCATCGCCGCGATGGAGGTCATCGTGCGCGGTCCGGCGACGGATTTGCATTCCGGCATTTTCGGCGGCGCCGTGGTCAACCCCGCGACCACGCTGGTCCGCCTGCTCGCGCGCCTGCACGACGACAACGGACGAATCGCCGTGCCGGGGTTCTACGATGATGCGGTCCCGCCGACCGCGGCTGAGCGGGAGGCACTAGCCGCCCTACCGGTGAGCGAAGTCGACTACCAGCGCGAGACGGGGGTGCTTCTTCTGAATGGCGAGGCCGGGTTCAGCAGCCTGGAACGCATCGGCATTCGTCCAACCGCGGAGATCAACGGCCTGACCAGCGGCTATCAGGGCGAAGGGAGCAAGACGGTTCTGCCAGCAACCGCGTCGGCCAAGCTAACCTTCCGCCTCGTGCCCAATCAAAAACCCGAGCGGACGCTCAACCTGGTGGAGATTCACCTCGGCAACCTGCTTCCGCCCGGCGTCGAGATGGAAATCATCCGCGGCCATGGCGGCATGCCCTACCTGCTCGACCTGAAAAGCCCTTGGTGCGGCGCCGCTCTGCGGGCGCTGGAGACCACGTTCGGCCGCGCTCCGGCGCTCATGCGAGAGGGCGGCAGTATCCCCATCGTGCAAACTTTTCGGGACCTCCTCGGCAGCGACACGCTCCTGCTCGGGCTGGCCGCGCCGGACTGCCGGGCCCATGCGCCGGATGAAAACTTTCCTCTGGCCAGCTTCGAGGCCGGCCTCCGCCTGCATCAAAACCTGCTCCGGGAATTGGCGGCGGGGTTCGCAGCCTAATCTTCCAAGGTGAAACCGATGCGGAGCGTGACCTGCCAGTGAGCCACTTTGCCCTCCTCGATCTGACCGCGCGTTTCGACCACCTCGAACCAACGCATGTTGCGCAGCGTCTTGCTCGCGCGGGCGATGGCGGTGTTGACCGCATCCTCCATGCTGAGGGTGGAAGAACCGACCAACTCGACTTTTTTGTAAACGTGATGACTCATACGCCCCAACCTACTCGCCATGGACCGTGGTGTCGTGCGAAAAACCACCACTGACTACTGACACCCTGATCATCGGCGCCGGGGTCACCGGCCTGCAGGCCGCGCGGCTCTTGCGCGCAGCGGGCCAATCCGTGCTCATCCTGGAAAAAAGCCGGGGCCTGGGCGGGCGCGCCGCCACGCGTCGATGGGACGATTTTCCCGTTGATCATGGCGCCCAGTTTTTCACCGCGCGCTCCCCGGAGTTTTCCGCCCAAGTCGCGGACTGGTCCTCCCGCGGGGTGTGCATGGAGTGGACGCGCGGACTGCATCAATACCGCGACGGAGGGTTGCGTCCGCCACAGGGAGAACCGCACCCGCGCTACGCCTGCACCGCCGGGATGTCGTCGCTCGGCCGTGATCTGGCCGGACCCGATCCGCACTTTGTGCGACGGCAGACCCGCGCAGCCAGCATCGGCATGGTGGGTGGCGACTGGCTGGTCACCGACGATGATGGCGGGGACTTTCGCGCCCGGCGTTTGCTCGTGGCCACCCCATCCGCTCAGGCCGCCGTCCTGCTCCGCGAGGCCTGCCCGGAAGCGGCAGACCGGCTGGAGACCGTTCCTATGTCCCCCGCTCTGGCCTTGGTGGTGCGCTACCCGCGCCGACCGTTCGACTTTTGCGGCATCCAGGCGACGAATCATCCTGTGCTTTCGTGGATCGGGCACGATACCTCAAAACGCCCGGATCTGCATCCGGGGGTGAGCGTTCTGGTTCTCCACGCTTCGTCCGTTTTCAGCCGCGGGCAGGCGGACCGGCCCGACGAGGCCGTGCAGGAGGCGCTGCTGGCGGCAGCCGGCGAAATCACGGGCGAGGATCTGGCTACACCCGCAGCGAAGTTCATCCAGCGCTGGCGCTACGCGCTGGCGGACGGCCCGCCGCTCGATCCACCGGTTCTCGCCTTCGATGCGGCGGCGCCTT
>JBGSSV010000172.1:0-4316 GCA_041736875.1 Chthoniobacterales bacterium
GGAGCGGTCATCGCGCTGGCCGCCGGGATCACCGTGCTGACGTGGCCGGCACTGGCCGGAAGCCTCGCCGTGGCGGCGATTGTGCTGCTGCTCTGCCGGCGCCGCATTGCCTCCGATCTGCCCTCGCTCCTTCTGGCCGGCGTGGCCCTCGGCGCGCTGGCCCAAGCCTTCACCACGGCGATCATCCTCCGCTTCGACCCCGGCGCGCTCCGCAGCATTCTCTTCTGGCTCATGGGCAGCTTCTCCGGGCGAGGCTGGGCCGAAGTCTGGATGCTCGCACCAGCGGCGCTGGCCGGCGGCCTCATAGCCTGGTTACTGCACCGTCCGCTCGACCTGCTCGCCCTCGGCGGAGAAAGCGCCCACCACCTCGGCGTGCGAGTCGGTGCACTGCAAACCGGCGCGATCATTCTCGCCGCCAGCCTCGCCGCCCTGACCGTGGCGGCCTGCGGCACGATCGGCTTTGTCGGGCTCATGGCCCCGCATCTCGCACGGCGGCTGGCCGGCCCCAACCACGCCGTTTCGGTTCCGGCTTGCGCCATGGTCGGCGCCATGCTGACGGTCGGGTCGGACCTGGCCGCGCGCACGCTCCTGGCCGGAACCGAGTTGCCGGTCGGCGTCATCACCGGAGCGCTCGGCTGCCTGTTTTTCCTCGCGCTCCTGCGGCAAAAAAGATGACGTTGCGCCCATGGTAAAGATCTCCATCGCCTACGAAGGCGGGTTGCGCTGCGCCGCGACCCACGGACCATCCGGTCAAGTCGTCCACACCGATGCGCCCGTCGACAACCACGGGCGCGGCGAATCGTTTTCCCCCACCGATCTCGTGGCGACCGCACTCGGCAGTTGCATGGCCACCATCATGGGCATTGTCGCCCAGCGGCATGAGATCGACCTGAGCGGGCTGCGCATCGAAGTGACGAAGGAAATGTCCCTCGATACGCCACGGCGCATCGCGCGCCTGGCCACGACTTTTCATATTCCCCTGCCCCCGGATCACCCGCAGCGTCTGCTCCTGGAGAACGCCGCCCTGACCTGCCCGGTGCATCAAAGCCTGCATCCGGAAATCGAAAAGCCGGTCGACTTCCAGTGGCTCGGTTAACCGTTTGTTGCCCGGCGCGCGCGGCTCGGGCATTCTTCCGGTCATGCAAATCGTCCGTCCCAGCGACAAGGGCTATGCCCGCTTTCTGACCTCCCTCGACCGGCAATCGCGGCCGGAGCCGGAAGTGGAGAGGACGGTGACGGAGGTCATCCGCGAAATCGAAAAACACGGGGATCAGGCCCTGCTTCGTTACACGAAGAAATTCGGTGGGGCGACTTTGTCGGGGCGGCAACTCGCTGTGCCCTCGAAGGATCTGGCCGCCGCGTGGGAGCAACTCGATGCGCCCACGCGTCGCGCCCTCCGGGCTGCGCATCGCAATATCCGCAGTTTTGCCGCGCGCAGCCTACGCCGCAACTGGTCCGCCCGCAATGCCCAGGGCGCCAAAGTCGGCGAGCGCTTCGATCCGTTCCAGCGCGTTGGCATTTACATCCCGGGCGGCAGCGCTCCGCTGGTCTCTTCGGCCATCATGACCTGCACGCTGGCCGCTGCGGCCGGCGTCCCCGAGATTGTGGCAGTTACCCCGGCGGGCAAGGACGGCACCGTCCACCCCGCGCTTCTCGCGGCCCTCGCCGAATGCGGAGCCACCGAGATCTACCGCGTCGGCGGAGCCCAAGCCGTCGCCGCCCTGGCTTGCGGGACAAAAACCATCCGCCCCGTGCAGAAAATTTTTGGTCCGGGCAATGCATGGGTCGTTGAGGCGAAGCGTCAGTCCTTCGGTCGCGTGGCGGTGGACCTCTTGCCGGGGCCGAGCGAGATTCTGGTAATTGCCGACAGCACGGCCAATCCGGACTGGATCGCGGCCGACCTCCTCGCGCAATCCGAGCACGGGCACGGCAGCCAGTCGATCCTCGTGACGGATTCCAAAAAAATCCTGTCCCAGGTTGAAAAGGCGGTGGCGCGCCAGATGAAGCTCTCGAAGCGTGCGAAGGCGCTCGAGCTGGCTTTGAAAAATGCGACGCTTGTCCTGGTTCCCGACATGGAGGCGGCCATCAAGCTGGCGAACGACTATGCGGCCGAGCACGTCTCGATCGCAACCGCCCGGCCCGGCGACATCGCCCTCCGGCTTCGCACCTCGGGAGCCATTTTTCTTGGAGGCCTCTCGCCCGTGGTGGGCGGCGACTTCCTGGCCGGCCCCAGCCACGAACTGCCCACAGGAGGAGCGGGAAAGTCGTTTGCCGGACTAACCGCCGACCAGTTCCAGCGGCGCACGAGCGTCGTGATGTTTGACGAACCGTCGCTCCGTGCCTCGCTCCCCTTCCTCGAAACGTTCAGCGAGATCGAAGGGCTCGACGCCCACGGGCGATCGGCTGCCATCCGCCTGCAAAAATGATCTGGCGGATCCGCGGCCGCGATCACGACCTTTCGCGGCGCGGGTGGATCATGGGCGTCCTCAATGTGACGCCCGATTCATTTTCCGACGGGGGAAGCTTTGCCACGGCGGAGGCCGCCATCGAGCATGGTCTGGGCCTGCTGGCGGAGGGTGCCGATCTCATCGACGTGGGGGGAGAGTCCACACGACCGGGAGCCGTTCCGGTGCCGGAGGATGAGGAACTTCGCCGCGTGCTGCCGGTCGTCCGCGGCCTGCGGGGCCGCGCGAGGGTTTCCATCGATACGTCGAAAGCCGCTGTTGCAAGGGAGGCGCTGGAGGCGGGGGCCGACATCATCAACGATGTCACCGGTCTGCAGGGAGATCCGGACATGGCCGCCGTCGCTGCTGCGACCGGTGCCGGGGTTGTCCTCATGCACATGCAGGGCACCCCGCAAACGATGCAGAAGGCTCCCCATTACGACAACGTGGTTGCCGAGGTCGGGGATTTTTTTCGACACGCGCTCGAGCAGGCGGTATCCTCCGGCATTGACCCGATGTGCATCGCCCTTGACCCAGGAATTGGATTTGGAAAAACCCCCGGGCACAACCGCGACCTCCTTGCGGCTCTGGATGCCTTTCAGGAATTCGGCCGCCCTCTCGTCATCGGGGTCTCACGGAAGTCGTTTCTCGGCCACCTCGCAGGCACAACCGATCCGGCCGACCGCTTCTGGCCGGGCGTCGCGCTCACCAGCTTTTGCCGCGAAAGCGGAGCCGCAATCTTTCGCGTGCATGATGTCAAACCCCACAGGGAGGCGCTCCGGATGACGGAGGCGATTCTGGGAGATGCTTGAGGCCATAGGAAAATTTCTCGCCGCGAATTGGACCTCGGGCGTGGAGATCCTGATCCTGGCCGTCGTCCTCTATTACATTTTCCTCTACCTGCGGGGAACCCATGGGGCGCGGATCCTGATCGGGCTGGCACTCGTTTTCCTGACCCTCACCCTGGTCTCCCAGCTATTGAACCTGATCGTCATCGGCTGGCTGCTGCGAAGCTTCTCGGTCTTTCTCGCCATTGCCCTGGTGGTGATTTTCCAGCCCGAGCTCCGGCGCGCGCTCACCCAGCTTGGGAGCCACCGCTTCTTCACCTCGGTTTTCGAGGAGCGCGAAACGATCGAAGAAATCACGGACACCGTGTTTGAACTCGCCAGCAAAGGGTTCGGGGCGCTGATTGCCATCGAGCGCGAGATCAGACTCAAGGCGTTTTCAGACACCGGCGTCGGCCTCGATAGCGCGTTTTCCAAGGAGCTCGTGCTCACGATCTTCCACCCAAAAACCGTCCTTCACGACGGTGGCGTCGTGGTCCGGGGAGACCGGATAGACTCGGCGGCCTGCATTTTTCCGCTCACCCAGCGGGAGGATCTCGACCGGAATCTCGGCCTCCGGCACCGGGCCGGGCTGGGGCTCAGCGAAGAGTCGGATGCCGTGGCGATCATCGTCTCCGAGGAGACCGGCCAGGTTTCGATTTGCCACAGCGGCCTCATTGAGCGCAATCTCAGCCTCGACAAGTTCCGGCGGCGGCTCAGCCAGCTCCTCCTCAACGAAAAGTATGAAAGAGATCATCCTCAACAACTGGAAAGCGAAGCTCGCGTGCCTGATCCTGGCGACCGCTTTCTGGTATCTCATCCGCCAGAACGTGGAGCGGGCCAACGACCGGTTTGAATTCCCGCGCGACCGGGCCAACGAGCCCTCCCGCCTCCTCTCCCCGCCGTCAGCCGAATTTCCCCAACCCACTCATGAGCGAACACCAGAGAAAACTCTTCGGAACTGACGGCATCCGCGGAGTTGCCAACATCGAACCGGTCACGGCGGAGACCGCCCTGAAGCTCGGCCGCGCGGCCGCCCACGTCTTTG
>JBGSSV010000019.1:0-30237 GCA_041736875.1 Chthoniobacterales bacterium
GCTCCGAGGGCGCCGCCGGAGGAGAGGCCGAGCAGGTAGGGCTCGGCCAGCGGATTGCGGAAGATGGCCTGCAACAAGAGCCCGCCGAGCGCGAGATTGGCCCCTGCCGCGGCGGCAAGCAGGACGCGGGGCAGGCGCAACTCCCACAGCACAATGGCCGCGCGTTCGAGTTCCGGGGTCGAGGGTCCGGAGCGTAGAAGTTCCCACAGTCGCGAAAAATCCAGCAGGCTCGTGGGCCCGGTGCCAACGGCAAAGACCGCAAGGGCCGCCGTGGCGACCGCGAGCAAGGCGAGGCGCAGTGACGTTTTCATGGCGCAAAGACCGTGCCCGGACGTCCGGTGAACGGATTGGTCGTCACGCGGAGCGACGGGCAGTGGAAGACTTCCTGAAGCACCTCCTCCTGCAGCACCGCGGCCGGCGTCCCCAGGCTGCGGATGGTTCCGCCCTGCATGAGCAGGAGGCGATCGCAAAATTCCGCGGCCAGATTCAAGTCATGCGAAACACAGAGCACCGCGCGGTTGCGCGTGCGGGCGAGTTGGTTGAGCACGACATGAACGGCGTGCCGATGTCCCGGATCCAGGTGGGCCGCCGGTTCGTCCAGCATCAGCAAGGGCGCCTCCTGCGCGAGCGCGCGGGCCAGGAGGGCGCGCTGCCATTCGCCGGAGCTGAGCGAGAGAATGCTCCTCGCCCCAAGGGCGCTCAGATCGGTCTGGTCCATCGCCTCGTCCGCAGCGCGATGATCGTCCGCTGAACCCGGACCGATGAGGGTGCGGTGCGGATGACGTCCGAGCAGAATGAAATCGCGCACGCCGTAGTCGAACAACGGGGCCTCGACTTGGGGTTGCACTGCGCACAGTTGTGCGCGTGCGCGGGAGCTCAAGGTGGCGGCATCGCGTCCGGCCATTTGCACCCGCCCGGCCCGCAGGGGGAGCAGTCCGGTGAGTGCGCGCAGCATCGTGCTCTTGCCGCTTCCGTTGGGTCCGACAACCCCGAGGACCTCGCCGGGATGCAAAGCGAACGTGAGGTCGTGGATCACATCATCGCCGCGGTAACCGGCGCGGATGTTTTCAGCCTGCAGGGCGGGGCACGTCATGGCGATTGGATCTGCACCCGCAGTTGGTCAGCTGCCTCGAGCGCGGCCGGTCCGGGCACGCTGAAGGCCGGGGCGGGAAAAACGAACACGCGGCCGAGGCGCACGGCGGTCAGATGATGCCGCACCGGATGGGCGCGCAGGGAGGAGAGGACTTGCTCGCGGGTGGATGATCCATAGTCGGCCACGATGAGGATGTCGGGGTCGGCTGCGAGGAGCAATTCCTCGCCGAGTTGCGGCCATGGTCCACCCGCGTCGGCTGCGAGGTTGCGCAGGCCGGCTGCTTCGAGAATTTCGTGGGCGTGGGTTCCGCGGCCGGCGCTGTAACCGGTGTCGGCGCCGAAGAGCAGGACCGCCGATTTTTGCTCTACCGGCGCCTCCGCGACGGGCGGACGAACGCGATCCGTCACGCCGAGCAGATCGGAGAGCCGCGTCATGGCCCGCCGGATTCCGTCCAGCGTGGCGGCATCAACCACCTCCACGCGCAAGCCCAGATCCACCAGTTGGCGGCGCGTCGTCTCCGGAGTCATCGAGGTGGTGAGAACCAGCGCAGGGCTCAGGGCGAACACTTCCTCAGGTTCCGGTTGCAGGCCGCCGGGGAGACGTCGGGCCGCCGCCGGGCCCTCGCAGAATGGCGTCACGGCCAGCAGGCGGTCTGCCGCCCCGAGCGCGGTGACCATCTGGGTCAGGTTCGGGGCCAGGCTGACCACATCGCGCGGAACTTCCGCCGCATGCCCAGCGGACAGCAGCATCGCGGCGAAGAGGGTGAAGCCCGGATGGTGCATGCCGGTTAAAGATTGATGCCCGCCCGCTGAAGTGCCGCCGCCATGGCGGCGTAGCCCGCGGCGGTGGCCGCGCAGGCCAGGATCATCGAGGCATAAAACCCGAGCCGCGGCAGCAACCACGGCAGCAGGATGAAGAACAACAGGCTGGGCAGCACGAACCAGAAGACGCTGCGCGAGAAATCCGCGATCTTGACCGCATCATGCGTCTCAAACCACATCCACCCGATGGCCAGCAGCGAGACGAGGGGGAGTGAGGCAAGGAGGCCGCCGAGGTAGCCGGTGCGCTTGGAGACTTCGCTGATGGCCACAATGAGCGCGGCGCTGACCAGAAGTTTGACCAGATAAGAGATCATGCCCCGCAGAATGAGCGTTGCGCGTCCTGCGGGGGAGGAAAAATCTTGGGCCGCGGGAACCCTCCGCGGTTTGCGTCCTTACTGCGGCCCGAGGGCGCGGATGCGCAGGAAGCCCTTGTCCTCTGGCATTTCCACCGGCGGCAACTCGACGGGCGTTCCGTGGTTGGTGAAGGCTTGGTTCAAGATGTCGGGCGTGGTCTGCAGTTGCACGCTGATCACGGCATTGCTGCCGGTCTTCTGGATCATGACCCCGCCGAGGTTGAGATCCATGATCGAGTTGGAATTGTAGAGGCCGTAGGTCCCCGGGTTGCTCACGACGGCATTGGTTCCGGCGGCCACGCCTTCGTTGAAGCTCTCGAGGCGCTCTGTCTCGACTTCCGTTGCGTTGTAAAGCGGGACGAAGGTGGCGTTGCCCAACAGGCCCTCAACCAGCTCCGGTTGGGCCACCCGGAAGTCGAAGCCGAGCCCGCTCATGCCGTATTCTGCGGCGTCATTGAGTCCGTCGGCATCGCGGTCAAACTCCTCGGTCAGGCCGTAGCCCGCGAGATTGATGACGAAGGGGCTCTTGTCCGGGTCATCGCTGACGATGTTGATTTGCAGGCTGCGGTCGCTGCCCGCCGTGGGGGCGAAGACGACCTCGATTTGCGCGGTATCGCCCGCGGCCAAAGGGCCGTCCTCGGGGAGCGTGACGGTGAAGTCGCTTTCATGCGGACCGCTGACAGCGAAGGTGACGTTTTCGAGATCCTCGGCACCGGTGTTGCGCACGATGTAGGTGCGCTCGTCCGTGCCTACTCCCGGACGGAGGGCGGAAAATTCTGCGGCAGGCGCGTTGTTGGCCAAGTCCGCCCCGGCCACTTCCACGGCCAGCCGTTTGGCGAAAAGGTTGTTGGTCACGCTGGCTACGCGGAAACCCAGCATGTCGTTCTCGTAGAGGGGCGAGTTGATTTCGCGGGCCGCAGCGCCCAATTCATCCGCCGGCCCGAACCAATCCCCTCCGCGGGTTGCGCGGGCTTCGGTCACTTGATTGTTGGTCCCGTCCCACGCGGATTCCAGCCACTCGGCCACGTTGCCTCCCTGGCCCCGGGTGCCGGAGGGGGAAAGCCCACCGCTCAAGGCTACGTCGGCCGGTGCAGTCGCTCCGCCGCGCAGTCCGAAGACGGCTGTGGAAGCGTCAGTTCCAGAGGCCACGCCGGTCGGAGCGGTGTCTTCGGCGGTCGGGTAGGCCCAATAGCCAGCGTTGGTTCCGCCGCCCTTGAAATACGCCGCCTTATACCACTCGTCTTCCGAGGGCAGGAAATAGCGGCTGTCGCGATGGCGGAACCGGTTCTCTCCGTAGGTTCCCCAAGCCTCGTCGGAGGCCCAAGGCTCCATCCTCCAAGTCTGGTTGTCCTCATCCCATGTGATGTTGTAGGCGGGAGCAAAACCGCCCTGCTCATTGAGGAAATTGACGAAGGCCGCCGCCTCAAACCAATGGATAAACGCCGCCGGCTGGTCGGCCGCCCAAGCGCCCGAGCTGACATTGGCCAGACCATTGGCCCGGGCCTTATCGATCTGGTCTTCGCTAACTTCCAAGGTGGCGATCCGGTAGGGGTAGCTGACGGCACCACGGCTGTTTGTGTCGGCCAAATTTCCGGCATCGCCCACTTCCACAAAATCCATGTTGAACTCATTGGTTCCGGAGCCGAAAGTCTCCTTCTGGGCTTGCGCCAGCGAGGCGGTCGCGGCCAGGACGGCGGCTAGGCCGAGGGCGGATGACAGGAGGCGGGTCTTCATTTCAGGTCCCCCGTAATCGGCACGAATTCAAAACCGAGCCCCTGAATCCCTTCGACGAGATCCTTCAGATAAGCCGGGTTGAGATACCAGTGGAAGTAGCAGCCGGCCCAAGAGGTGCGGACGACCTTGAGGGCGCGGGCGCGCTCGACCAGCGTGGGCGGGAAGCTCGGGGGCTGCAACTCGATGCCGGCGGGCGCCCACCCGAAGGGATCAATGTAACCGATGGTCTCGGGGATGCGTTTGACGCCGTGGTTGTCGGTGTAGATGAAGGGCGAGTTGAGCTCGAGGAACCTGGTTTGCCCATCGTTGTCCTCGAGGAAGAAGATCGAGCGATCCAGGGCGAAGGGGTAAAGACGGCCAAACTGTTCGGAAGCGGTGGCCGACGCCAGGTAATGCGGGGTAAGCCAGCCGACCGGAGTGAACCCGGCGTTCTTGATGCGATCGTGGCCGCTCAGCACCCGCCGCCGGACTTCATCCGCATCCTGCCCGGGCACCGGCCCCACATAAATCAGGTCGCCGGTCTCGTCCAGATCCATCAGGTAGAACTCGTAATCCGAGGCCGACACCCCGTCGTAGGGATTGAGCCGGTCGTCAATCTGGTGGGTGGTGCCGTGCTGGATGATCTGCCCGCCGATGTCGACCAGTTCTTGGATGGCTTGGGCAAAGGGTGTGCCGGGTTCCAAGGCAATGAACTTGGGCTCACCCTCGTTGTAGGCCCCAAAATAATCGCGGTATTCAGGGATCAAGCTGATGGTGAAAGGAATGTTCAGCGGAGCGAGCACATCGCGCAGGGCGCGAAGGCTCTCGACCGGCACATTGGGCGACACATCCTCGATCCGCAGCACGGCCCGATGGCGTTCGGGGCTGTCCACGCCCAGCATGTCGTGGAGCATGTCGGCAAAGACGAGCGAACGATTACGGAACCCAGTGTTGATCATCGGCATGTCCGGCACGAACCAAAAGTTGCCGCTGCGCACGATGTAGGGCCACTCGTTGTCCTCGACATCGTAACAGACGCCGAAAACCTCAGCTTTGGCGGGGTCGAGAATTTCCACCCGGGTCAGGCCCTGATCGAAAGGCCCCTTGAGCAGGAACTGGTCCTTGTATTTGACCCGGTCGTGCGCATAGCCGCTGGTGGCCGGGTCGCTGGGATCGACGTTGTAATAGCCGTAGGGGGTGAAGCCGTAGCGGTCGGCGAAATCCATCAAGGGATCCCACGCATAGAACCAAAGATTCAGGCCCATCCAAACGAAGGTGTTCGTGGTGGCCTCCAAGTCGTCCGTAAAGCCGGGGGGCAGTGCGCTGCTGTCTTCGAGGTAAAGGGCGCCGACGTAGAAAGTGGCGTCGTAATTGTCGAGGTCGCCGAGTTCGTAGTCCGCCAGCGGCTTGCGTGTGACCGGCACCTCGAAGTGCGACAGGAGGCTCTCGAGTTGGGTGGCGTAAATCTCGCCCAGCCAACCGAAATCACCACCGCCATCATAAAGGATGAGCGCGCTGGTCGCCGGTGTGGTCTGCGCTGCGACCGGCGCAACCGCACCCGCCGCACAGAAAATCAAGGCGAGGAGCCAGACCCGGGCACGAAGCATCCGCCCACCCGGGCGCGAAGGCCGGGGATGAGGGGCAGTAATTCTGTGGATGGCAGGCGTCAAAGTGGCACTCCTGAAATGGGGGTGGTCAGATGGTGTCCGGGGGCGTAACGAGGTAGGCAGACCGTGCGGCGGTAACCATGCCCGAGATCGCCGGCCTGTCAATCTCCTTCTGATGGTGTGGTTCGGCGCTCGGCATCTGTTGGTGGGGCTTGGCTTGCTCGGCACGCGCGTCAACGCCTGCACCATTCATAGACGCCAAACCTCACCCATTTGTTCAAAACGTTCGCTTGAATTCTCGGCACTGCCTCATGGCGTCCGATTAGACTGGCGGATTCACATTGCCGTCTCCCTCACCGCGAAAGGGCCGCGCCTATTCGTGAGGGTGGTGTTGTTCGCTTCACTCGGCTGCGCCCTGGGGCATCCGCAAGGGCCGGCCCGAAGCCTGGGAGCCCCTACGCCAAGCCCGCGGCAAAGGACCGCGGAGCGGCGGCAAAGGTGGAGCGGACGCATCGCGCCGCCCGTTTTTGTTTGCCCTCATGGCCGGGCAATGCAAAATAAACGTTCGGTGATCGCTGACGGAAACGTCGCCGGCTTGGTTGCAGGCCGTGCATCTGTTCCCATCGTCGGTGGCTCATCCCGAAGGAATTCGGGGTCATAGCTCAGTTGGTAGAGCGCCTCAATGGCATTGAGGCAAGTAAGTATCGTAACCGCCTAGTAATGAACGCTCCGGTTGGGGCGTGTCACAAATCCGCGTCACAATGCGCGGCTGGCGGCTATGTGGCGGATTGACCTGCCCCCACATATTCAGGGCCCCTGGTGCAAGGTTTGCCGGGATCGGGCGCGGTTTGCGATGCCGCTCGGTGCCCCGGTGTGCGAGGGGCATTTTACGGAGGCTCTGCAGTTTCGTGCTGCCCAGCGGCAGCAATTGGCGAGGTTCACTGATCCGCGGTTGGGCCGCGATGGCAGCGAAGGGAGGGTTCGGTGACGCGCCGTCCGTTTCAACAGACGGTGCGGGAGATGATGGCCCGCACGGGGAAATCGTTCCGGGCCTGCTGTGTTGCCCTCGGTAGGAAGGGTGGCCAGGCGGCGGCAGCGAAGAAGAGGCGCGCGGCGGCCGAAAAGGTCCGGATCGATGCGGCGCGCCAAAAACTGGAGGCGATGAAGCTGGTATGAGTGATTCGACTTTTCTGCTGATCTGGTTGGTCGCGCTGAATGTGGCCGGGGTCATGCTCTTGGAAGCGGCGCGGGCGTTTTTCTTGGGAGGGCGCGGACGATGAGTGTGCTTTGCTTTATGGACCCGTTTTTCCGGGCCGGTGTGCCTCAGGACTACAAGGGCGCGCAGCCGTGCCTGCCTTACCATGCGATGTCGGAGATTGCCGCCCGCTCGGCGCTGAAGGTGCGGGTGGAGCGGGATGACGCGAAGGAGCGCGGGTGCGATATGCCGATGGAAAAATGCCCGGTGTGCAATGGGGAGGGCTGGCGGATGGAAATTTCCGAGCCATGGGGCGGTTATTTGCTGTGCCACATTTGCCGGGGCACGGGGAGGTATACGCGATGAGGGAGCACGAGCTGCTGGAACACGAGCGGAGGGTGGAGAGTGCGCTGGCCAGGGCGGCGTCGCGGTTGCATGAGGCTGTCGAAACCCGGACGCCTGTGCATGAAGTGATGCTTTCGGAGGAAGCGGAGGAGTTCGAACGCATGGCGGACACGGTGGAGGATGGAGAACGGCTGCGGCAGGAATTCTTCCAGCGGTTTTTTGATTTTCTGTTTGAGGATGGCCCGCATCCGGGCTGGGTGCTGCGGCGACTCTATGTGCTGGCCCGGCGTTATCGGCCGGACTTGGTGCTGCGGATGAATGGCACGGATCTGGGGTTGCTGTTCGGTGAGACGCGGGCGGCGCAGTCCTACCGGATGCAGTTGATTTTTGACCGGTTGAGGGGAGCGGGCGCGCGCGGGTTCCGCGGTGGCGGCTGCAAGAGCGAGGGGTCTCGCGAGGCTTATGCCGCGAGTGCGGCGGGCAATCACAATCGGGCGAAAGGGAAGAAAAAGCGCAAATCATCATGAAATACAAAATCGAAGAACTGAAGGTGGTTGATCTTGAGGCGAGTGCGACGAATCCGCGGAAGAGGTTTGATCCCGAGAAGCTCAATGAATTGGCAGCGAGTATTGCGGAGCAGGGGGTGCTGTCGCCTTTGCTGGTGCGTCCGGCTGGTGTCGGACGTCTCCATGAGATTGTGGCCGGAGAGCGGCGCTGGCGGGCGGCAAAGCTGGCTGGCCTGGGCGTGGTGCCCTGCATCGTGCGCGAGATGAGTGACGGTGAGGTCCTCGAGGCGCAGTTGATTGAGAATCTGCAACGGCACGATCTGGAGCCGATGGAAGAGGCGCGGGGGTTCCAGAGTATGATGGATCTGAAGAATGCAGATGGGTCGGCGATTTACACGGCGGAGAGCATCGCGGTGAAGATTGGTAAGAGTGCGTGGCAGGTTCATCGACGACTGAAGCTTCTGAATCTGCCGAAGGCTGGCCAAACGGCTTTGGAGTTGGAGCAGCTTGAGGTCGGGACGGCGGAGATGATCGCGCGGATCCCGACGGAGCGGATGCGGGAGAAAGCGTTGAAGGAAGTCTTGGAGCCGAAGGGTTACGATCGGCCCCTGACCTCACGGGAGACGAAGGCGCTGATTGAGCGGCGTTACATGCGGACGTTGCAGGGGGCGGGGTTTGATCCCGAGGATGCGTCGCTGCACCCGGAGGGGCTGGTTTGCTCGAAGTGCCCGCACAGGGCGGGGAATTGCCCAGACGTGGAGGGGGTGCGGGCGGATACGTGCCTGAACACGATGTGTTTTGTGAAGAAGGCCGAGCTGGCGCACGCGCTCTGGAAGGAGCGGCACGCGACGAATGGGAAGCGAGCGCTGTCGCCGGCGGAGAATCAGAAGAATGTGGCGGATGATCACCTCGTGGCCTGGGCGTCGAACTTGGTGCCGCTGGATGAGCCTCCGGCGGAGCATTTGCTGAATGCGGCGGCTCACGGCAAGAAGCTGCCGACGTGGCGTCAGTTGATCGATGGCCGCGGGGCGGAGATTCTGGTGGCGCGGAAGTCGGATGATTCGGCGCTGGAATGTGTGGAACGAGAGAAGGCGATGGCTGCGGCCAGGCTGAATGGTCACGAGATTTTCAAGCTCTCGAATAAGGAGGAACGGCAGGCCTTTGATGTTGATCTGAAGCAAGCGGTGGCAAAGTTGAAGGCGCGCCGGGCCCTGAAACTGCGGATTATGGAGGCTGTGCAATCGAGTGCGGGGAGCGACCCGGATGTGTGGATTCGGGAGTTGTGTGCGCTGGAAATCGCTGCGGGCGTGGACGTCTCTGAGATGTTGGCGGCGCGGAAGTTGACGTCGCCGCCGAAGCTGCTCGCGGCGGTGCGTGCGGCGAAGGGTTCCGCGTTGCTCGGGTTTGCCGCACAGATCGTGATCGCCGATTGCGGCTTTAACCACGGCGCGGAGCTGACGAAGGCGGGCGGGAGACTGCTCAAGCTCATCGGGGTGGACCCGAAGAAGTTGGAAAAGGAGGCTGCGGTGGCAAAGAAGACCAAGGCCAAGTTTGCCGAGGTCCTGGCGTTGCACAAGAAGCGGAAAAGGGCGTGAACTCAATGCGACGAATTTCATGAGAACAGTAACCGACCACAAACTGAACGGGCTGAATGAAGCCCTTAAAATCACCGTGCTCGATGAGCCGGGCGCTGGTGGCGCGTGCCACGAATACAAGATCCAAACCGAGCTTAAGAATCCGCCCGAAGAGTTTCCCGCAGAAAACTCGCGGCGATTGAGGGCATCATGCCGGATCCACTTTCAGAACGGGCCGATCCAGGAGGCTGGGGTGAACGGGGTGAGCAATGAGGCTTTGTTGGCCATCGTGATTGACCGGCTACGCTCGTTCCAGGAGGGGAAATTTGCCTGTCGGGACAATGAACTCGCGCTTGTGAAAGCGGAAGAGTCGCTGATGTGGCTGCAGAAACGGACGCGGGACCGCATGGCTCGTGGGGTGGAAGGGAGGAGTGAGCAGTGATGGAAACGGGGGCTGACGTCGGGGATGTGCGGCACGAGGCGTTGCTCGGCGTGTTTTTTGATGAGATGACCGACAAGTTGCCGGGCTTGCGCGGGAAGATGGTGGAGGCGGCTCTGATCGCGAAGCATAAACTTCTATTGGATTTCATGGCTGAGATCGGCGCTTCGGCGGAAACGATGGAGGATGTGAAGGCGGCGGCGGCTCAGCAAACGGCGGCCTTGGCCGCTTTGTTGAATTTGGGAGCGGTGGAAGCACGGAAAGCAGAGGGGCTGAATCTGGAGGGCTCAACGGGGTGAATCTTGAAATTGCGGATATGTTCTGCGGGGCAGGCGGAACGTCGACAGGGGCGATTGAGGCGGCGCGGTGGCTGGGCTACTCTCCGCGGCTGACGGCGATCAATCATTGGCCTCGGGCGATTGAGACGCACACGGAGAATCATCCGGGGGCGCGGCATCTGTGCACGAGTGTGGACAATATCAACCCGCGGGACCTCTACCGCGAGGGGGAGCTGGATCTGCTCTGGGCCTCGCCGGAATGCACGCATCACAGCGTGGCGCGGGGCGGGAAACCCATCAATGACCAGTCGCGCTCGACGGCGTGGTGCGTGGTGCGCTGGGCGGAGGCTCTGCGGCCGGGGACGATCCTTGTGGAGAACGTGCCGGAGTTCATCGGCTGGGGCGGGATCGGAGCGGATGGGCGGCCGCTCAAGTCGAAACGTGGGGCGACGTTTGGCGCGTGGGTGACGGCGCTTGAGTCATTGGGCTACCGGGTGCAATGGCGGATCCTGTGCGCGGCGGACTATGGCGATCCCACGACGCGGCGGGTGGTGAAGCCGCGCAAGATTCATGCTGACTATGGCGCGCCCCGGATGAGGGACGCCTGGCTGGATCACTCGTATGAACCGCCGTGCGTGAAGGTGCCGTATGGGGATGAGAAGTCGTCGGTGGTGGCGCATCGGCATTTCTCGCCGTGGGAAGTGGGCGACCGGCTGTGGGTGCGGGAGGCTTGGAGAACAGGGAAAACGCTAGACAAGTATTCGCCCGGCCTGATTCAGGAGCTGGCGGATGAAGCGGGGTATAGCTCTGGCCTGCGCTGCCCGTTGCTGTATTTGGCCGACAATCAGCATCGCGTGTGGAGCGACCGTGCTGCTTTGGATTTGCAGGATTTTGGGGAGTGGGGGCGTTACCGCTGCGCCCGCTTCATGCCCCGGTGGGCCTCGCGGATCACGCTGGAAGTGACCGGCGTGCGGGTGGAGCGGTTGCAGGAGATTTCTCCGGCGGACTGCGATGCTGAGGGCATCGAGCGGCTGGCAACCCATACGATGGACGGCGCGGGGCGGTTGGCCAGGGTCAAGACTTATCGGGCGATCTGGGAGGGTCTCAACGGCCCCGACTCGTGGGAAGCTGATCCGTTTGTGTGGGTGGTCCAATTTCGGAGGGTCGCGTCATGATTTTTCGGTATGCCAAGACGTTGGTTTGGGTGGAGGTGCGGGGCTGTGAGGATTGCGGCTCTACAGCGGGGCCTTGGGCGGAGCCGACGCGGCGGTTGCTGGTGGTGGTAGCGGGCGCGCATCGGATGGTGGATGTGCCGCTGTGCCATGCTTGCGCGAAGAAGCGGGTGCGGGGTGAGTTTGCCGGGCTGACGCCGGCGGATTCGGATCGTCCGCTGGGAGGGAGGCTGGGATGATGAAGACCAAGTGGCGATGGAGGAAGGGCGCAACGCCATCATGATCGAATTGAATCCAGACTACGTGCGGATGATGCGCCGCCGGCTCGCGGGAGTGACGCCGGGGCTGCCTTTGATGTGGGATGCGCCGGAGGCCAGCGACGACGGCTACCAGGAGGGCACGGCCGGTGAGTGATCGCGCGGAAATCAATGCGCTGCGCGATGAGGTGAAGGCGCGGCTTTCTTTTGTGGATGTGTTAGCGATCGAGGGGCTGCAGGTGCGGCGGAGCGGACCGAACTTCGTGGTCTGCTGTCCGTTCCACGCGGAGCGGACGCCGTCTTTCACGATCCATGCGGGGAAGTTGCACCGCGGGCATTGCTACGGCTGTGGATGGGATGGGGATGTCCTGGATTTTTGGCGCGAGCGGCGCGGCGGGGGGTATGTGGATTCTCTTCGCGCGCTGGCGTCACTCGCGTCAATCCCGGTGCATTTGCGCGAGTGGAACTCACGGCAGGCGGCACAGGTGCCGCAAGTGACGGGTGCGGCGTTGGGGGAGAGGGAAAAACCCGCGCTGCCGCGGCTGCGGGCGCTCGGAGATGAGGAGGTGCGGGCTTTGGCGGAGCTGCGAGGGCTGAGTGTGCGCGGGGTGGCTGCGGCGGCGGCGGACAAGCGGGTGGGAGGCTGTGCTTGGCCGCAGTTCCTGCGCCACGGGGTATGGGTGCTGTCGGATGATGCGGGACCGGCTTGGGTGGTGACGGATGGGGAGCGTTGGGTGGCGCAGTTCCGGTTATTGAGCGGGGGGACGTTTACGATCCGACGGGAGGGTGAGGAGCCGGAGCAGATAAAGTGCTGGACGAAGGGGGCGGCGCCATGGCCGCTCGGAGCGGCGGAGATGGGGGATCGCGCGGCGGTGCTGATGGTGGAGGGGGGCGCGGATATGTTGGCGGCTTACCATTTTCTTGAAAGGTTCGGGCGGTTGGGCGACGTGGCGGTGGTGGCGATGCTGGGGGCGTCGAATCGGATCGCGGCGGAGGCGTTGCCGTTTTTCCGGCGGCGTCGGGTGCGGATCATGATGGATGAGGATGAGCCGAAGTATTTCAAGGATGCCCCGGAGAAACCTCCGGTGTTTCCGGGCAAGGAGGCGGCGGCGCGGTGGACTGAGCAGCTCTGCGAGGCGGGGGCGGCGGTGGAGACGTTCTCGCTGGCGGGGTTGACTCGGCGCGATGGGCGGCCGGTGAAGGACTTGAATGATCTCGCGCTGATGGGTGAGGGCGCAGCTTGGGAGCGTGGCGGGGAGCTGCGCGAGGCGTTCTTCGATTTTGATTTTTAACGGTCATGGAAAATAAAGACATTGCAGGAGAGGAAGCCCCGAAACCGAAGCGGCGGGGCAGGGCGACGAAGCCATGCCGTGGAAAGCCTGCGGAGTTCAAGGAGGGCGGAGCGGCGGCTCCAAAGGATTTCAGTGCGGATGCGGTGGCGAAGGAACTCGATCTGTGGTGGGAGGATGGGGGTGGCACGAATTTCCACGTGGGCGATGGTGAGGGCAAAACCTGGAGCTGCTGGCCGGAGAAAAAGGTGCTGAATTTGTTCAAGACGAAGTATGTGCGCCTGAAGCCGCGGGAGGGCGAATTCTTGAGTGAGGCTGAGCGGGTGTTGATGCATACGATGCGCCACAGGCGGCTCGATGTGACGCTGAGCGCAATCGCGGGCTACCGGGCGGGGATTTACGATATTTCAGGGAGGAAGGTCATGATCCGGTCGTCTCCCCAGTTGATCGAACCGAAGGAAGGGGAGTGGCCAACAGTTGAGGCGTTGATTCGGTCGAAGTTGGACTTCGGCTACTCGGACCCGGAGGGGCATGGGCTGGATCAGACGGTGTATTTTCACGGCTGGATGAAGACGGCGGTGGAGGGGCTTTACCTGGGCGGGCCGGGGAATTTCCGGCCGGGGCAGTGCCCGATTTTTGCGGGACCGGCGGATTGCGGAAAGAGCCGCCTTCAACATCAGCTCATCACGGGGCTGCTCGGCGGCCGTAGTGCGGACCCGGGGCCGTATTTATTCGGGCGGACCGATTTCAACGGGGAGATGTTCTCGGCCGAACACTTGATGATGGAGGATCCGGCGAGTTCGCAGAAGACGGTGAACCGGGTGTTTTTTGGGGAGTCGCTAAAGCAGCTCGTGGTCAATGATACGCAGCGGCTGCATGAGAAGCGGGAGAATGCCATCATGGTTGCGCCATTTTTCCGAACGTCCATCTCGATCAATGATGACCCTGACAAGTTGCGGGTGCTGCCGTTGCTGACGCCGGACATGAAGGATAAGGTCATGCTGTTTCTGGTGTCGCCCGCGCCGCTGCCGATGCCGACTGCGACGTTAGAAGAGCGGCAGGCTTTCCGGGACCGTATCGCCTCGGAGTTGCCTGCCTACGCTTGGTGGCTGCTGAATGAGTTCGAGATCCCGGAGCATCTGAAGTCGGTGCGGTTTGGGATCAGGGAATGGCACCATCCCACGCTGATGACGGAGTTGTTCGATGATACGCCTGCGGGCGAGCTGTTGCGGATCGTCGACGCGATGGAATTCACGAAGTGCGACGGGGATCTGAAGCTCTGGGATTTGGAGAGTGCTAGCAAGAGCCCGGGCGAGAGCTGGGAGGGCACTGCGTTTGACTTGGAGAAGCTCATGCTCTCCGACTCGTGCACGTTGGCACGGGAGGCGAAGCGTCTCTTCATGCACTCCAAAGTCGATCGATTGCTCGCGCGTCTCCGCGAGGATGAGCCAGACAGGGTCGCCCATCGGCGGACCAAGCTGGCGCGGCATTGGGTGGTTTATCGGCCTGCCTAAGCGGCACTCCCGTCACTGTTGGGTGGTGACGGCGGTGGGCCAGAAGTGACGCTCCATGCGTCACCCTTAAAGCACGTTTAATCAAGAGGTTGCTGTTTTGGTGACGCATTGTCGTCTTGTTGGCTGTTGCCCAAATTCAACTATTGGCCCACTGGTCTATTCCAGAGCCATTAAACTGTAAGAGTGTGTTGTGTGTCACCTACGTCACCTATCAAGAAAAGCTTTGGCACTAAGAAGGTTAGAGGTGACGTAGGGATGCGGAGCGGGGTGTCACTTGGCGTCACTGGATGGTAAGGAATCTTTTAGGGGTGACCCCCGGGGGTGCGGTTGTGGCGTCTCCCACCCCTTGTTCGAGCGCGGGGTTCAAAAGTTTTGTGTCCTGTCCCTCTGTGTGCGCGTCCTTTGACATGGCACATTGGACGTGGCATCTGAACGCATCGCAGTCCTCACCGTGGAACGGCTTCCGATTTCGGAGCTGCGACCACACCCGCGCAATCCTCGGACGCATCCGCCAGAAGGGTCGCCGGCTTGGGAGACACTGCGACGCAGCCTCGAGCACGACTACTTCGATCCGCTCGTGTGGAATCGCCGGAACGGGATGCTGGTTTCCGGGCATTACCGCCGCAAGGTTCTCGAGGCAAGCGGGTTCACCCATGCCGACGTGTCCGTGGTGGACTATGACGAGCCCACGCATCTGGCCCGGCTGGTTGCTGCCAACAACCTGCTTGGTGAATTCGCGGATGATCTGCTTTCAGCCCTCGCCCGTGACATCGAACAGTCCGGAATCCAGGCCGCGCTTGCCGGGTGGGATGAAAAGGAGATGTCCGCCCTGCTTGACGGTCCCCAGATTGAGAATGACGACACTGAAGAGACGGTCGAGTTGGTTTCCGGCGCTGAAAAGCTGGCCGAAAAATGGAAGGTCGAGAAAGGCGACGTGTGGCAGATCGGCCCCCACCGCCTCGTCTGTGGTGACTGCACGCTGCCTGAAACGCTCGCTGCTGTCCTTGGAGATGTTGTTCCCGACCTCGTGTGGACAGACCCTCCCTACAACGTCAACTACGACTCAATCCAAGAGCGCAGGAACGAATTGAAGCGGGAGCGGGGGTCTACGCCGCACACCGCGCCGCAGGAAATTCTCAACAACGATCTGAGTGATGCCGCCTACGAGACGCTCCTCTCCAAAGCCTTTGCCAACGCCTTCGCCCTCGCCAGGCCGGGCGCGGTCATCTACGTGGCACATGCCGACAGCCAAGGCCTGATCAATCGTCGGTCCCTCGCTGCGGCCGGATGGAAGCTCGCGCAAAATCTCATCTGGGTGAAGAACGCCTTCACGCTCGGCCGGCAAGATTACCAGTGGCAGCACGAGCCGATCCTTTACGGGTGGAAGCCGGGTGCGGCTCACTACTGGCAAGGTGGCTTTGCCCAAGCCTCGATCATTGACGACGAAGAGACCGATCTCAAGAAAGCGTCGAAAGACGAGCTTGTGGCGATTATCCAGCGGCTGCGCAACGATCGCAACACGTCCGTGATCCGTGAGCCTCGCAACACGGTGGCCGCGCTGCATCCAACGATCAAGCCGCTGACGCTGGTCGCGCGACAGGTCTGGAACTCCTCTCGCACTGGTGAAGCCGTGCTGGAACTTTTTGGCGGCAGCGGCACGACCATGGCCGCGGCCGAGCAAACCGGCCGTGTGTGCTTTGCGTGCGAACTCGATCCAAAGTTCTGTGCGGTGATTCTCGAACGCATGGCGGTCCTCGGTTTGGAAATCACCCGACTCGCAGCCGATGGACCAGATAAGCCCTGACCTCGCTGGCAAGGTTCTCACCGCCAACCTCCGCAATGTCGTCCAGAAGGTTCAGGACGGCAAAACGCTCACCGCGTCCGAGGTCAAGACTTTCGAGCAATGCGCCGTCGAACAGGCTGGACTGTTGGTCGCTTGTCGCGCGTCGCTGATCCGAAAATGGGTAGGAGGAGGACGATTGACCGATGACGAAAAAGAGGAAGTCGCCGCCATCATCCCTGTCGAATCTGAGCCCAGGCCGGGTTCGTCGCGAACAAGCTACCGGCTGGAACAGAAAGACTACGCCGCGATTTTCAAAACCAGTGACCGCACCATCAAGCGCTGGGTCAAGACCGGGAAAAACGCCGGCGAACTCCCGCCGCTGGATGCGCCCGCCGCAATGCCGCAGTGGTGGACGAAGTATTACAAACAGAAAATCCCCGCCTGCATTCTTGATGCCGCGCGCAGTGCTCCTCCAGTGGTGGTGCCCGCGGCCGGCGCCGATGAAACCCCGGGCCCACCGGCCGCACCGCCAGCGGCATCCCTCGATGTGGGCATGGGGTTCCAGGAAATGCTTGATCGCGTGCGACGGGCAGAGCGTGCCGCTTACTTGAAATACGACGAGGCACTGTCCCGCAACGACGAGAGCAACCTGCCGCTGGCCCGCAAAACGTGGAGCGAACTGTCCAAGCAGTTGCGAGAGCTGGAGCGCGATGCCCATGACATCCTCTCGCGGTCGGGGGCCTTGGTGGAAAAGGCGGCCGTGGAAAAGACCATCGCGGAGATCCATGTGCCCATCGTCAATGGCGTGCGATCCATGTGGCGGCGCGTGAAAGCAAAAATGCTGACTGCTGCGGAGTCGCAGCAAGATCGCGTCTGGCAAGACGAGGTGGACCGGCTATTCAGCCGCCTCGGTGCGAGTGGGTTTACGCAGTATGAGTAGCCCGGTGCGCCAGTGGCTGGTTGATGCGTTCGCCGGTCACTACATCCCACGGCCGCGCGAGAACGCCTGGCAATGGGGCGAGCAGAACATCCTCCTGCGGCCAGAGGAGTCGCAGGATTTCAGCGGACCATGGGACTCGGGCCGCACGCCCTACACGCGGTTATTCATGGAATTCGCGACCGGCCAGTTTAGCGAAAACATCAAATTTCTTCCGGGCTTCGAAAACGAGCAATGGGATGAGTTCATCCAGATGAAGTCGAGCCAGACCGGCTTCACCCTCAGCGTGCTGATCGTTATCGCCTTCTTCGTGGCCGTGATTCGAAAAAACGTCCTCTACGCCATTGACAGCCGGGACGAAGCCCGCCGCATCAGCAAAAGCCGCCTGCAACCGCTGCTGCAAGACTGCCCTGCCACTCGGTCACGGATCTCCGAGAATGAGGATGACCTGAGCAACCTCACGCTCTTCCTCATGGGCCTCGTGGTCTATCTGATCGGTTCTCACTCGGAGGGCGCGTTCGCCAACAAGTCTTGCTCCCTCGTCATCGTCGACGAAGCCGATGTCCACAAAAAGCCCGAGCCCGGCATGCCAGAAACAGTCGATCTGGCCCGCGACCGCCTCAAGGCCTCGGGGGGCGGCAAGCTCATCGTTCTTTCAAAACCAAAGACAGAAGCTGACGTCACCTTCCGAGAGTTCCGGGCCGGAACACAGCACAAGTGCTTCGTTCCCTGTCCGCACTGCGGGCACATGCAAGAGCTGGTCTGGGAGCGTGTGCGATTTGACCATTGCAAAGACCTCGCGGGCGAATATGACCTGCAGCGCGTCGAGGCCGAGACCTTTTACGAATGTGAAGTCTGCCACCAAGCGATCCATGAGCGCAACAAAGCCGCGATGGTCGCGGCGCACGAATGGCGGCAGACGAACCCCAAGCCGAAGCCTGGCAAGTTGTCCGCTCATATCTCGGACCTTTACTCCCCGTTCGAGAAAGCTTCATGGGGAAGGCTCGCCGTGGAATTCATCGAAGCCCAAAAGAGCGTGACCAAGCTGATCAAGTTCATCACCTCACGGCTCGGGCTTCCGTGGCGTCTGCAAACGAGCGAGCGGACCTCCAGCGACATCCTCAACCTTCGCGCCGGCTACCCGCGTGGCGCGTGCCCGATCCTGCCCTTCTTCTCGGCCATCGCGGCCGACACGCAGGACGACGTCAAAAAATGGGTGAAAGGATGCTTTGCCCGCAATGGCGACCTCTACCTCACCGACTGGGGCTTCACGCTCTCGTTCGAGGAATTGAACGACCTGCAGGCCGACAGCATTCCGGTCAAAGTCCCCATTGGCTGGACCCCGGCGTCCGGCCTGGAGGGCATTGAGACAACGAAGCCGCTCGTCGGCTGCATCGATGAGGGTGGCCACCTTACCACCGAAGTGCGCCGCTTCTGCCAGCGGAGCGGGGGCAAGTGGTGGGCCTGCAAAGGCCGCGGTCGTATCCAGACCCGGCACACCGTGAGCGAATCCATCGCGAACGTCCAAGGGCAGAGCCTTATCGTCTACCACTACAACGACGACGACTTCAAAAAACAGCTCTACATCAACCGCATCGGCAAAGCCCAGCGGATCCGCGATGGGAAAGAGCGTGGCCCGACGATCTATCTGCCCGACGACCTGGACGGGGAATTCATTGATGAGTTGATGAGCGAAAAACTCACCAAGGAAAAAGACAAATACGGCTTCACCCGGGAGATCTGGAAAAAAGACCCCGGCGTGCCAAACGACTTTGGCGACGCCGTGAAACAGCTTCTGGTCATCTGGTATGTCATGGAGCCCTACTTGGTCGCTGCCGAGGAGGAGTCCGAGAGAGCCGCGAAAGACGAGACTGCCAGCCCGGCCGCCTCTTGACTTACGCAACCGCTTGCGTATACTGCCCGCCATGACCGCCAACGAAGCTCTCAAGAAGGTCGCGGAAAAGGCCAAAGGGCTGGGCCTGCAAATCCGCTTTTGCACGGCCGGGGTGCTTGTGATATGCACCTCGGAAGATGCCGGGCAAACCGACCAAATCCGAGATCAGCCGCATCATGTCCCTCATGGGGAAGAAAGGCGGCAAGTCCGGGACGGGCAAGGCCAAGGCGCGGCCCAGCAAGGTGGCGCGCAAGGCCGCTTTGACGCGTTGGAGGAAACGCGATGAGCCAACCTGAAAGCGCGGCGATCGCGCCTGAAATTCACCGGCCGCAGTCAATGGCAAGCGTTCCGTCCAAAACGTTTAGGCTGTGTGACAAGGACGGGATTGGAACGCCGCACGTTTACCATCACCGCGGATTCTGCATTGCCGTCGGCGTGGAGGTGGCAAGCGTCTGCGGCCCAATGGTCTCGCCTCGCAACTACTGCTTTGAGGTGCAACAAAAGTTTCCCACGCACGTTCGGCAGTTTGCCTTTCAGGATGGTTTTCCTTCGGACATGGACGCGGCTTATGCTGCGGAGCGGTGGATTTCGGCGCATTGTGTAGAGATGAGGGCTGAAAAGCTGAAAGCTGCTAGCTCCGGTGGCGCGTCGGCCGACTTTGACACGGGCCATCCCGCAAGCAGGGTGGACAAGCCCGGTTAAGTCGTCAGGCCCATAACCTGAAAATCGCGGGTTCGAATCCCGCCCCTGCAAAACTTGTTCTGGGGGGAACATTGCGGCGCGGTCTTTTCATGAGGACCGCGCCGCACCTTTGACACCGGCGGGTTTGCATGCAGATGACCTCCGCCGAACGCATTCTTGCCGCGAAAAAATACCTGCGGCGCAAATACGTCGAAGACGTCGATGGACTGAAAACTTTGGCCGAAACGATTGCGTTGGGCGCGTTCGAGGCCGTGACGATCACGGGCAACGCCTACGAAGGCGGCAGCGCGAATGGTCTGATTTCCTTTGAGCGGCTCGCATACCTCTCGGCCGTCGAGGATGTGATCGCCGAACTCGATCCTGACAACGTGCCCGCGCCCGCGCCGATGGTCATGCACAGCTCCTTTGCCCACCGCCCTGTCTGCACATGAGCCGCCGGAAACGCAACGTTCCCCGTGGAACCGCCATTGTGCCGTCGGGTGACGTCGCCTTGCCGACCATCACGGTGCCGTCTTCGATGTTCGGTGTCTCGGGCACCGGCTACCAAGGTGCGCAGTGGTCGCCCAACCGCGGCTACATTTACTGGCCGACGCTGGATCCCAAGCGCGAACTCAACCAGCTCACGCGGCGCGAACTCGCCCGCAAAATTCACTTCCTCTGCGCCAACGTCGGCTTGCCCAATCGCCTGATCACGGGCATCCGCAACATGGTCATCGGCACGGGCCTCGTGCCCCGCGCCATCACGCGCGATCGTGTCTTCAACCTCGCGGCGACCAAGTATTTCGAGAACCGCGCATCCTCGGCGTTGTCCTACGACGTGACCGCGAAGTTTTCCGGCTGGGAAATGCAGCGTCAGGCTTACGACACGCGGCTCAAAGATGGCGACGCCGCCATCGTCTACACCAAGAGCGAGGCGGGCCGCACGCTGCGCAAACTCTACAGCGGCTTGAGCATCGGCAATGGCAACGACCAGCGGCTGGCGCAGGATAAGTGGATCGATGGTGTGTTCCTTGACGCGTTGGAACGCCCGGCCCTCTACCGCTTCCTCAACGATCAAGGCCAGCGCAGTCGAGACATCGCGGCGCAGGACATGGTCTTCCTCGGCCGTTACCCAGCACCCGGGTCCATTCGCGGCGAACCCATCCTCAAGCACGCGGCCAACAAGCTCACGGATATCGTCGAGGTCCATTCGAGCTGGATGCAGCAGATCAAGAATTCCGCGATGATCGGCTACTACATCGCGGCCGCGCAGACGCAGACCAGCGCGCAGAGCATGCCAAACGAAGTGCTCAAGCAATTGTATGCCTCGCAGGCCAAGCAGGTCGAAACGTCCGACGGCCGCAAGGTCACGCTCAAGCTCGTGATGGGCAACGGCAATGAGATCGCCGAACTCCCGCCGGGTTACGACATCAAGACCCTGCTTGACCAGCGGCCGCACCCGAACCAAAAGGAGCTGCTCGAAGAATTCATCCGCGACATCTCGTGGGGCGCGGGCATGAGTTCTGACCTGCTCTGGAACATTTACAAACTCGGTGGAGCCAACACGCGCTTCGTGCTCTCCGATGCCCAGACCTTCGTTGAGGTCGAGCAGGACAGCATTGTCTACGGCTGGCTCATGCGCGACTACGTGCAGGAAATCGCCGACGGCTTGGCCACCGGCGCGCTGCCCCCGTGCGAAGATCCCGAGTGGTGGGCTCACGGATGGGTCCCTCCCGCCCGGCAAACAGTCGACTTCGGGCGCGACGGCCGAATTTTCCTCGAGGAATACAATCGCGGCTTGATCACGACCGAGCGCTACTTCGCCCTCAAGGGGCAGGACGCTCGAGAGGAATTCATCGCCGAGTGCGACTTCGCCGAATTCCGCCGCGCCGAAATGAAGCGCCGCAACCTCACCGAGGCGGACTTCGCCTACCAGCGCTCCGCCGCCGCTGTGGCGTCCGCGGCGGCCCCTGAGCCCGCGCCCACGGATGATCAGGAGAATCCCGAACAAGATCCCAACCCTGCCAAAAAGGAGAAAACCGATGAACCAAGCGACGCTTAACTATCCCCGCATCTACGCCAAAGTCTTCAATGAGCCATGGCTCATCGAGCCGGGCGCGCATCGATCCATCTGCACCGCGCTGATCAACCACGAGAAAGGCCCGTCCGCCGACTCCCGCAAGCCAGACGAAGTCTTTGACCCGTGGATGGGCCGCGTGAAGATAGAATACTTCCATCGCGTCGGCTCAATCGCCCGTGTTCCGCTCTCCGGAATCATCGGCAAACACCTCTCCACGTTGGAAACCATGTGCGGTGGCTGTGATCTCGCCTTCTTCCAAAACGGTTTGGAGAAAGCCATGGCCGATCCGGACATCAAACATATCGTCCTCGACATCAACTCACCCGGCGGCACGGTGACCGGTGTCCCGGAGTTTGCCGCCATGGTCCGCCGGGCCCGCGAGGTCAAACCGGTCGTCACTTACACCGAGACCCTCATGTGCTCCGCCGCCATGTGGATCGGCGCGCAGGCCGAGATGGTTGTCGCCACGCCAAGCGCCCGCGTCGGCAGCATCGGCGTCTATCGCACATGGCTGGATGATTCCGTCGCCAACGAAATGGACGGCCTGCGGCGCGAGTTGTTCGAGGCTGGCAAGCACAAGGCCGCAGGCCTCCGTCCGCTCACCGAGGAAGAGCGGGTGCTCTTCCAGGCTGAGGTGGACAAGATCCACGAGGAATTCAAAACCGAGGTTCGGAATTTCCGCGCCGTGCCCGATGAAGCGTGCGAAGGCCTCGTCTATTCCGGCGAAGAAGCGCAGCGCATGGGTCTCGTCGATGCGTTCGTGGATTGCTTCACCGACCTCGAGGAATTGCTCGCGAAATCGTAAGGCCGACAGAGACGGACCCACAAAAGCGGGCCGGTTTTTGGGAGTTGGAGCGCTCCAACTCCCCCCTTGATTCACTCGACCATTTGACAAATCCGCGCTCTCGTCATGTTAAAACTTTCTGAACTCCGCGCCGCCCTCGCCGATAAAACCGCCCTGCAAACTCAGCTCAGCGAGGTCACCGCCAACCTCACCACCGCGCAGACGGATCTGGCCACCGCGCAAGCCACGGCCACTGCGGAGCAAGCTCGCGCGGACGGTCTGCAGGCGCAGATCGATGAAGCCAACACGGTCATCGAAGGCCTGAAAGGCACGGTCACCACCCTGCAGGCCGAAAAGAAAACCGTGGCGCAGGCCACCGTCGAAAAACTCCATGAGATGGGCGTCCCTGCCGCCCAGTTGCCGAAGGCCGCGGCCGTTGGCACGGACGATGCCGATCTGCTCGTCCGCTACCAGGCGCTCACCGGCCGCGAGAAGACCTCGTTTTTCCGCGCGAACCGCGACGCTTTGGAGCGTGCCGCGGCGAAAAACGCCAGCGCCGTTTGACACTCTTTCAACCTCGAATCGCAAAACCACACCTAATGAAAAACCCGCTCCACTTCCTTCTGTCCCTCGTTCTCATGCTCGTGGCCGTCCTCGTTGTCGGCTCGCAAGTCTCCGCTGAGCATGGTGCCCTGACTGGCGTTGTTGCCGCTGCTGTGTTGTTCAACTTCGCCGCGGGTCCGCTGTTTTTCTCGGCGAATGGGCAGAGCCTCGGCGTCACTATCCCGGCCAACCTCAAGCTCGATGTGATCCTCGACGCCGCCTTGCGCGAGTTTGCCCAAGCCATTCTGCCGGTCCAAGCGTTTTGCACGGTCTTCAACGACGTCATGCTGCGCGGCACCAACAAGGTTGTGGTTCCCTACTACAAGCTCGAAACCGCTGCGAGCCGTGATTATGAGGGCACCTACCTTTTCGACGGGGCGGAAGAAGACTCCCGCGAAGTCACGGTGAACAAGCGCAAGTATCAGTCGCTGGCGCTGACCAGTGCGGAAATCGCCCGCCAGCCCTACCTGAACGCCGAAGAGATCGGCATTTCCAAGGGCCGGAAACTGGCGGAAGACGTCCTGGCTGACATCCTCTCGGCTGTCACCGCGGCCAACTTCGGGGCGCCCATCTTCACCGGTGCCTCCAGCACGTTCGACACGGACGATGTCGCCGACATCCGCACCGCGCTCAATGTCGCCAAGTGGCCCAAGGTCGGCCGCAGCCTGATCCTGGACAGCAACTACGACGGCGCGCTGGTCAAGGATGATCCGCTCCTGCACGCCGAGAAATCTGGCAGCGCGGAGCAGCTCCGCACCGGTCGCGTGCGGCCCCTGCTGGGCTTCGATGGCTACTACGACACGAACCTCATCCCGGCCAACGGCGAATACCTGGTCGGCATGGCGGCTTACAAGTCGGCCCTCCTCGTCGCCTTCTCGCCCATCGAGCCCGCGGATGATGTGCGCCAAGCTATGGTGGACTATCGCGCTGTGACCGATCCCGAGACCGGCATCACGCTCGAATATCGCCAATGGGGCGATCCCGGCTCGGACACCAGCAAGCGTGTCATCGAGGTGAACTACGGCTCTGCCAAAGGCGAGGCCGCGGCCATCAAGCGCATCGTCAGCCAGTAACGTCATGCGCCTCGGCATCACTCTTGGCCGCCGCAAGGGCAGCAAACACTTTCAGGTCTTGATTGGCCCCGAAGTGCCGCTCCCGGAGCAAATCGCAGGCTTTAAGAAGCTGCAGCTCAATCCGGCCGCCGCCGAGCAGTTCGAGGAAATCGAGCTGTGGAACGCCGGGCAGGGCCGGGCGAAGCGCGTTCGCTTCCGCGAGTCCGGTTCCGGCATCAACCCGGACGCGATCAATCCGCCGGCCGAGACACCGCCGTCCGATGAAACCGCCACGTCCTCCACCGACGAATCTGCACCCGAGTCCTCGCCAGCCGCGCCTGGCGACTTCGAGCCGAGCGACGATGCACCGGCGGCGGAAGCTGCCGAGCCTGCGGGCATGGAGTCCGTCTTACCTTCCAAGAAAACCAAAACCAAATAAACAGCCATGGCCGATAAAATCATTCACGAAGCCCCATCCACGCACCCTGACGGACAAGTCATCGGTGCCGCCGCCGCCAGCAAAGTTGCCTTGCATGGGGCGACGCCGGTCTCCCAGCGTGCCTCTGCGGCGCAAGCCGCCGTCGCCACGACGGCGCCGACCAACACTACGCCTTACGGCTACTCGCAAGAGCAGGCGACAGCCATCCTCACCCTGCTCAACGAGATCCGCGCCGCGCTCGTCGAGAAGGGCATCATCAAGGGCTCCGCGTAACTTTTCCAGACCAGCCCCGGTCATCCGCAAAACGACGCCGCATCCGCTTTAACGGGCCGGGTGCGGCGTCCTTCTTTTTATGGGTTCACAAAGCCTCGCCACTTTCAACCGTCTCCGCCTGGCCTCGCAATACAACATGTTCGGGGAGTCGGCCGTGATTGATGGGGTGACGTGTGTGGTGTGCGCCTCCGCGCATCGCGGGCAAAGTGCGTTGGAAGACGGGGGGCTGGGGATCCAGTTTGCCCGCACGGTGCGTTGTCGGCGGGCGGATTTTTCGACGCCCCCGAAGGAGGGTCATCATGCCGTGATCGGCGGCACGACTTACCGCATGGCCAGCGTGACTTCGGACGCCTTGGCCGGGGAATACGTGCTGGGCTTGGAGCAACGCCGCTGATGAAAGCCTCGATCGAATCCAAGCTGGCCGAGGTCCTGACCGCCAACCTCACGGTGCTGACCGCCGCCCTGCCGCAGTATGCCGTGACCACGCTGCCCGATACCGGCAGCGTGGTGGTCGTCACGGCCGAGATCGAGCATCGGGCGGGCCCGCTGCATTTGGCCGACGTGACGTTTGAACTTTCCACCGTGCGCGACGATGACCCGGACACCGAGCGCAGCCATCGTGAGCATGAGCAGGCCTTGCGGATCGTGGCCGCCGCGGTGGTCTCCCTGGATTGCGGTCTTGGGGTTACCGTCTCCGGCCCTCCCTTCTATCAAGGCCAGAGCGGCGGCATCGACGACAATCGCTGGGTCAGTTCGATCAAATACCGCTGGGGCGTGACGGCAGTTTGACACTGCTTGCAGAAGTATGGGCGCAACCTTTGCCATTGCTTCGCTTCCCTCCGGCACGTCCGCACCGTCTGATTGCGCCATCCAAAGCGTCGAAACCAAAGAGAGTGTCGACAAATCCACCTACCGCAGCGGCGAAGGCGTCACCGTCGGGGCGATTCCGCACAAGCTCAAGACGACCGAAGTCACACTTGAGTTCAAGGGCAAGGTCCCGCTCACCGGCGTGACGGACGGGGCGTTCACCCAAGGCACGCTCAAGCAGGTGTCGGCAAAATTTACTGAAACCGTGGATGACGTGCCCAGCGGCTCGCTCGTCTACAAAGCCTACGAAGGAATTTAATCATGCCCGCGGGACCAGCAGACATTGGCGTCACAGAATCCTCCGATCTTCTGGCACAGAGCGTCGAGATCGAGCGCAAGCACGGAATCGACGTGGTGCGCAAATCCGCCTCCGGGGGTTTTGGCGTGGCCCACGCCGCCGACCCGATCCATACGTTCACCATCGTCGTGCTTGGCACGGCGGATGACGAAGTCGGCGCGGCTCTCGCCACAGGGCTGTCCTCGTTTTCCGGCGGGAAGGCGCTGGTGCTCGAAAAGACGCACAAGAAGGTCAACGACAATTTCGACGAGACGACCCTCGGCGGGGAGCACTACCCGGCGGCGACGGTCTGACCGTGACGGCCGGCGGGCGGCCACCAAAGCCCGCGCCAGATGCACGCATTTTATGAACCAAGTCCACCTCATCAAAGAGAGCATTGATGCTCCCAGTGACAGCGCCGCCAAGCGGGCCGCCGTCGCCAGCAAAAACACCGTCGCCGTGGCGGCCGCGGCCGTGAGCGGCCCGAAGATCCTAGAATACACGCGCATCGTGGAGGACGGAAAAAACATCGTCTCCTTCGCCCTCGAGGAAGGTTTCTGGGAATTCCGCCCGGAGTTTGCGGCGGAGAACATCAGCACGGGCGAGTTGCTGCGCCGGTTGCGTGATGAGGAGTGGCAGGCGGCGAACTCGAACCATCCGATCGCCTACATGGCCTGCGCGTTGGAGGCCTACAAGCGCATCACGCGGGCGATCCGCGAGTCGAGCCCGCTCATTTCTATCGCTCACGGACGGCGCAAGTTTTACCTGTCGCTCTTTGGAGACCGGGACAAGCAGCGGAGATTGATGCGCCAAGGCGGCTTGACCGATGACGAGATCGAGGTGGTGGTCGCCCAGCTCGACGCGGGGGTGGGCCTGCCACGCCGGAGCGGAGCAGAGGAGGGCAAATGACGGCCAACCTGACCGACGGCCCGCAGGAAATCTCCGGGCTCAAGCTCCGGCCATTCACCTTGGGCACGCTCGATTTGTGCCGGGAGCTCGGGCTGACGATCTTTTCCGAGGGCAAGGTGCCGCTGGATTCCGTGGAGCGGATGCGGCAGATCGCGGTTTACCTTTTCATCCAGAGCGAGCCGCTTGATGCCGTGCTCAAGGCGGTCGAAGAGCCCGAGTTTGAGAAGAATCACCTGCGTCTGTTCAAGTTCCGTCTCACTCCGGGTGCGGTCGAAGCGGCCTGGAGCCTGATCGAGAGGAACCTCTCGCACGCCGGCGCGGCCGTGGTGGACATTGAACCGCGGCCGGGAGCCAAAGGGGACGATCCGCCCCCAAACTCTTAGAGCCAGCATGGACGACCTGGATCGTCTTCATGCTGGCGCGAGACACCGGGTGGCCGGAGCACTTCATCGTCTGGGAGCTGCCGCTCTCGCGTGCCCTGGGCTATTACCATGCCAGCCTGCGGTCGGAGGGGTATTGGACGGTCAAACGCAAGGCGGCCCGCCTCACGGGCCCCATTGTGCCGGTGGGGTTCTTTGACTTTGAGGAAGAAGAAGACGAATGAGTGCCGCCTTCAAATTCGATACCTCGCGGTTTGACCGCTCTTTGAAGGCGTTCGCAGCCGAGTCGCGCAAGAGCGGGATGGAAGTGTTGGAGAATCAAGCGCGGCTGTTTGTGCGAGATGTCGCCTCGGTCACGCCGCCGAACAAGGATGCCCGTTTTCTCAAGGGTCGTGGCGTTTCCGCCGTGAAACGCGACATTTCCAAAGTGATGCGCCCGGTGCGGATGGCGAAGAACGATCCCGCGGCGATCCATGGGCGCTTTCGCGGCAATCGGGGCCGGGTCGTTTGGGACCTGCGAGGCAAAAAGCCTGACCGGCGCTTTGCCGTGAGTAAGCCGAGGCTCGATGCCCATACCAAAAAAACAGCCGACCGGGTCGGGTTCCTCGCGGCGGGATGGGTCGCTGCAGGCCGCAAATTCGGCACCCGGCTGCCCGAGTGGATCACGCGGCACGGCAGTCGCTACGGCAATGTGCGGGTGGGGATTTCCCGCGCGGGGATCAGCATCCGCATGGTGAACTCGGTGTCCTACGCCGGGAATGTCGCAGGCATGACCCGCCGTGTGCAGTGGGCACTCGACAACCGGGCGCGGCAGATGACGAAGCAACTGGAAGACCTGGCGGTGAAGCGCGCCGCGGGCAAGGCAGGGCTCAAAACACGGTGACGAAAACTGTGAGCCAGAAAAAAACGAGAGCCACAAACCCGAGAATCGCCACGAACGGAAAAAGAAACCCGGCCCCGGCCACTAGTAAAAAAGCTTTCACAATCAGAACATGAGCACGATTTCCGCCGAGCTACAACTGAAAACCGGCCAATTCCACGCCGCGTTCAGTCGTGTCGACGCATCTTTGGTGGCGATGCAAAAACGTGTCGTAGGGGTGGAGAGTGCCTTCAAGGGGTTTGCATTTCTCGGCGGAGCTTCCGTGGCTGCACTGGCCGTGGCGGCGGCCAAGCTCAAGTCCTCTTTCGATCTTGGTGGCAAGCTGGCCGACCTTTCGGCGAACACCGGCATGACGGCGAGCGAGGTGCTGATCCTGCGGCAGGCCTTCAGCAACGCCGGACTAGGGGCCGACGACCTGCAGGGCAACATCGCCCGGCTGCAAAAGGCGTTGGCTGGGACGAACGAGGAAGGCGAAGCCACCAACGCCGCGCTGCAACGCCTCGGGCTGGCTGCCGGGCAGCTCGATGGCCAGACGGCCACCCAGCAGATCCAGCGGCTGCAGCAGGCCTTCGCGGCCATTTCCGATCCCGCGGAGCGCACGCGCACGGCCATGGAGCTTTTCGGTAAAAGCGGGGCCCGGATGCTGGCAGTGTTGGGCGACAGCAGTGCCCTGTCTTTGGCGGGCGAGCAGGTGGGTGCGCTCGGTGCGCTCATGGACGCGAATGCCGGGAAGTTCGACCGCATTAGCGACAGTCTCAACACGCTGGCCGGGCTCAAGATGGATCAGCTCTTCAGCGGTTTCGCGGCTGAGTTGTCCGGGTCGGCGGACGCTATGGAGGATCTTTCCAAGACAGACCTGACCGGCGTGGGTAGTGCCGTGGCCCGCGCGGCAGAAAACACGTGGAATTTTCTCAGCGGGATCAATGGCATCATCAACAAGGTCACGGGCTTGGAAGCCGTCGGCAAGCTGTTCGACAAGATCGGGTTGAAAACATGGGGCGACGTGTTTGAGAACGCTCAGGTTGAGAGCCTGCAAAAACGCAATTCGTCGACGGAGACTAATTTTGCCGGTCGCATGGAAAACCCGGCCGACCGGGCATCTCTCATGAACGACATCGCCAAGGCGGCGGACCAAGCGCGGGCGAAGCTGGCCGCGGTGGACAAGGAGTTCGAGGGTTACGATCCCGAGCGCATCGCCGCGGTTAAGAACGAGCTGTCCGGCCACATCAGCGTTCTCGATGCGCAGGCGGCTGCTCTGCGTGCCGTGGGGGCCGCGGCGGAGCAATCCGGCGCACAGCAGGTGGCGGCGGCGCAGATGAGCGCGGAGGAGTTCGACAAGCTCGTGGCCAAACAGAAAGAATGGGCGAAAGAGCGCGAAACGCTTTTGGGCGGGGCTGGTAAGTTCTGGAAAGACGAGGAGCTGGCTGCCGCGGGAACGCCGGAGGCCAGGCGGAAGATTCTGACTGATCGCGTGGGCATTGACTCCGTCGGCGGCATGGATGCCGAGATCGCCCGGCTGCAGAAGTCCATTGCTGGGGGGTTCACGAGCAACTCGGGAAACGAAATCGCGTCGCTCAAGGAGTTGATGGATACGCGGCGGGCGGTGGCGGACATCGATCGCTCGGCGGCGGCCAAAAGCCGCGCCGGCCAGCTCAGCGGGATTGATAAGGCCATGCAGGAAAAGCAGTCCCTGGCCGACCAACTTTTCGACCCACGATCGCTGCCCGCCCTGCAGACTTGGGCGAGTGCCACCCGCCAGATCGGCCTCGGGGGTGGTGCGGCCAACAACGCCGAGGCCATCGCCCGCGTCCAAGCCGAACGGCAGCGCGAGGGGAATCGGTTGCTCACCGAGATCCGCGAGCTGCTGAAAAAGCGCGAGACCATCGCGCCGGGCGAACTCGTCTTCGGTTGACACGGTCCCCAGTAACAACGTCTCGCCGTCTTTCCCATGAAGCTCTACCTCGACACTGTCACTGGCATTCTTTCTGAGGATTCAAACAGACTTCCCCTGCGCACCATCGGCGCTAAGCGCGGCGATACGCTGGAAATCGAGTTGGTGCCAAGCACCGCCCTCACCGGTGCGACGGGCCTCATGGTTGCCAAGGAGAAGGGCGCCTACTCCGGCGCGGCGGTCGCGCTGGACTCAGCCTGGACTGCGCCGGAGACCGAGGGCGCGGGGTATCTCTTCTCCCTCTCGCTCAACACCGAGGAGATCGCTGCGCTTTTCACCGGGGAGAAGGCC
>JBGSSV010000112.1:0-3578 GCA_041736875.1 Chthoniobacterales bacterium
CTCGCTCCGCGCCGTCGTCGTCGGCGGCGGGGCGCTCGACGAACGCCTGCGGCAGTCCGCCTCGGCTCTCGGCTGGCCGTTTCTTCGCAGCTACGGCCTCACCGAGGCGGCCTCGCAGGTCTCCACCGCCACGCTGGAGCGCCCAGACTCCCCTTGGCTCCCGCTGCTTGATCACGTCGAGGCGCAAGAGCGGGCGGATGGACTCCTCTGGCTGCGCGGTCCCTCCTTGCTCACCGGTTGGATGGTCTTCCAACCGGATGGCACGGCGCACTGGGAAGATCCAAAAATAGACGGCTGGCTGGCCACCGCGGACCGTGTTGAACTGCGCGGGCGCGCGTTGCGCGTGCTCGGTCGGGCGGACGACTTGGTCAAGATCCGCGGCGAGTTGCTCGACCTCGCCGCCCTCGAGCGTGCGCTGCAAGCCCGTGTCTCCTCCGGGGCCATCCGCCTCGATGCCGCACCCGACGAGCGCAACGGCTGCACCCTGCGCATCGTGGCCGAAACCCTCGCCGCCGCGGCCGAAGCCCGCGCCGCCCTCGATCTTTTCCCTCCCTACGCCCGGCCCGAGTCCGTCGAGGTCGGCCCCATCACCCGCACCGCCCTCGGCAAAGTCATCCGCCCAGGGTGGGGCGGCTGCACCCTGCGCGCCGTGGAAGTTGAAAGGTAAAAAGTGGAAGGTGCGGGATCCGTTCCTCTCCTCCAACTGACAACCGCCCACTGCCAACTTTTCCTCACTTTTCAGCGTTTCAGATTTTCCCCTCCGGCTCCCTACCCAAACGCCGCACGAATCTCCGGGGTGAGGGGAGCGGGTTGACCGGTTGATTTGCTGATCAGCACGTGCACCGTGGTGACCTGCGCGGCTGGCGCACCATTGCTCTCGAAAAATCCCACGCGGAACGTGACCGACGTCGTCCCCAGTTTTTCCACCTGCGCCCGGGCGAGAAAACTCTCCCCGGGCCGCATCGGCCGCAAGAACTCCGCTTCGGCCCGCCGCAGCGGCGCGGCGTGCGTGGGGGAGGCGAACCACCCCTTCCACCCGATGGCCGACTGGCCGATCATGTCCTCGATCACCCCATGGGCCAAAGCGATGGCCCGCGGATAAAACACCACGCCCGCCGGGTCGGCATCCTCGAAGCGGATCGTCAGGGGCCTTTCAAAACTCAGCATCGCCCCGCAGCCTTCGTCGCACGCCCCCGCGAGAAAAGAAAATTCCGCCCGCATCTGCGCCCCGCCCTTCAGCCAACTGAAAACCGAACACTGAACTCTTCGCCCTCGTCACCCGTCACTTGTCACTCGTCACTTTCCACCTAACCTCCGTCCCGTGGTGGCGAAATTGCTCATGTGGACCAGTGCCGTCCTGCTTGCGGCCGGGCTGGCTACCTCGCAAATCCTGCTCGGCGGTTGGTGGTATCCGGCTCTGGCTGGCCCGGGTTACTTGCTCGTTGGCGCCGCCGCGGTCGCCGCCGGGTTGGCCTTCTGGCGCACAACAGATGCGCCCGGAGCCTTTTGCGTGGGCAGCGTGATTCTCTTCGCCGTCTACTTGCTCTGGCGCCAGGCCGGCGCGACCGATTGGTATGCCGCCCGCGAAGATGCCTGGCTCGTGCTCGGGGCGTTGTGCGTTTATCTGGCCGTGGCCTGGCAATTGCGCGGCGACGGACCGCGTGCGCTGGTGCTCGCACTCCTCCTCGTCCTCGCCGCCGGCCAGGTGGTTCTCGTCGCTGCCCAATTCACCGCCACGTCGCCCTTTCATCCACTGGCCGACCTCGCCCACGGTCTCGGACTCCCGCGCGGCGACGCCCAGGTGGCGAACCATGGCTGGGTCAGCGGAACACTCTTCAACCGCACCGGCCTCTCCGGTGTCCTCGAAGTCACGACCTTCCTCGCCCTCGGCCTCCTCGTCTGGGGTCGTGGCAACGTCGCGCTCAAGCTCCTGCTTCTTTGGGTGGCCGCGGCCGGCTTTGCCGGGTTGGCCCTCGGCCTCTCGCGCTCGGCTTACCTCGGCGTCCCCGCAGGACTCGGCGTGTTTGCCCTTGTCAGCTTTTTCGTCCTCCGCCGCGGCGCCACCGCCCACCGCCTGTGGCTCGGCGCCGGCGCGCTGGTCTTGATCGGCCTCGCTCTATTCCTCGCCACCCTCCTCGGCGGGGAGAGCGCCACCGTGCAACTGCGGTTCCATGGGGTCGGACTGGACGATTTTCGCGAACGCCTCTGGTTCATCACCGTGCCCCCCATACTCTCGCTCGACCCATGGTTCGGTGCGGGGGCCAACATGTTCGACCAACTTTCCCAGCGCTACCGCGGAAGGGGCTTCGACGGCCTGCCGGTGCATGCGCACAACGACTGGCTGCAGCTTCTTGTCGAATACGGACGTCTCGGCTTCGCCCTCGGCGTGTTGGTCTTCCTCGCGCACTTCGCCGCCGGATGGCGCAACGCCCTGCGTTTGGCCCGCGAACTCCCACCCGCCGGCCTGCTCCCCCAAGCCACCCCGCTCGGGCTGGCCACGGGATCACTTGCCGCCCTGACCGCCCTCGGCGTGCATGCCGTCTTCGATTACAGCCTGCATGTTCCCGCCGTCGCCCTGATGGCCGCGCTTTGCGCCGGTTGGCTCGCGGCCACCCGCGCCGAACTTCCCGGCCTTTGGACCCTGCCGCCCCCGCCGTGGCTCCGCGCCCTGGCCCTCATGCCTCTGCTGCCCGGTCTTGTCCTCGTCGCGTGGGTCGCCCGTGATCTCCCGGCCGAGCGTCTCGCCTTGGCGGCGGATAACGCCTGGACCGATGACGACCCGCGGGTGCCGTGGGATTTCGCCACCCAAGGCCTCGCGCTCCATCCGGAGAATCCGCGCCTGCTGACCCTCGCCGCCGGGTCCGCCGCCCTCCTGGCCAATGCGGCCACCACACCCGCCGAGCGCCTGGCTTGGATCCATGTTTCCGCCGACTACTATGGCGACGCCGTGCGCCAACGCCCCGACCTTCCCTTCGTCCTGCGCGAGCACGCCCTCGGGCTCGATCGCAGCGGACGGCCGGACGAAGCCCTTCCGGTCCACCTCCGCGCCATCGCCCGCGACCCCGACCATGCCCGCGGCTACGAGTATCTCGGACGGCACTATTGGCAACTCGGGCGCAAGGACGAAGCCATCCGCCTCTTCCGCCTCGCCCTGCGCCTCCCCGGCGGACAATCCGCCGCGGAACATCTCCGCGCGGCGGAAGTGACGGGTGACAGGCGATAAGAAAAATCTGAAAATCTGAAACGCTGAAAAATGACTGCGCCCGTTTTGACTGCGCCCTGCGCCCTGCGCCATCTCCCCGCTTTTACTTTTGACCTTTCACCCTTTACTTTCCACCTCTCCCCTCCCTGCTCCAAGCTCCCAGCTCCCCCTTTCAGCTTTTCAGTATTTCAGCGTTTTCCTCTTCCCGCCCACATGCCTCCCGACGAATCCTCCGATCCCCGCCCTGTGCCCCTGCGGCCGTCCAACGATCATGTTCCTCATGACCCGTCCGAACCCCGGCCGATCCGGCGTCGTTCGGTCCGTCAGCGCGAGCCGCAGCAGCCGCGCCGCGAACTGCCCATCGCTCCCGTCGCCC
>JBGSSV010000037.1:0-3987 GCA_041736875.1 Chthoniobacterales bacterium
CAGGCCGGATTTGAAGGCCCTTTCGCGGGGTTTCCCGGCCCGCAAAATGTGGGAAGTGGAAAAAATGATTTCCCTCTCAAACTGGCCGGGGGACGGCGCAACCCGGGCTTTTTGCTTCCCACTAAAAGATTCCTTAAGCCGAAAATGATAAGACAAGCGCGCATCGCCGCATTTCTCCCTACGCAGGTAGAATTGGCCGCTGCGGGCCCGGGATCGCGGTGCTTTTCAAATCGGCAACATATTGCTGTTTTGCCGACGCACGGCTGGGCACTCAGGCGCTTGATCGTGATTACTCACCATCGTAGTCGTTCTGTTAACCGAACGACTAACCGACCAAGCAGCAGTGGGCTGAGGAATAGTTCCACGCTCAGGAGATCGCCTGACCACACGGTTCCGTTTCCGCCGGTCGCTTGCGCGGTTGATTTGGATAACCAGCGATCGTGCTCGTTTAGTTAACTAAACGACTAGCCGGCGGGCAGCGCGGCGGGGAACACCGCCAACCCGCGGGGCCAGGTGCCCCTGCATCGCCCAAATGGAGCACATGTGCTCTTTTTGCCATTTCGGACGGCGTCCCCCCCCCGGGAGACGAGACCGGGCAATCGTGCACGTATGGTTAACCATACGACTAGAACGGAGGCCAACGCACGGCGGCCCTGGTCGATGAACAGGCCTGCTGGTAGCGGCGGCCGCGGGCGGCTTGGCCCCTAGCGCACTCGTCGCTCATTTCTCCCCCCAGTGCGAGCAGACGCCCGCCTCAACTTCGATCGGCACATCGGGCAAGAGCGTGGCCATTGCAGCCCGCATTTCCTCGACGACCATGACCTTGACCGCCTCAGCCTCAGATTGGTCGGCCAGCAGCACGAGTTCGTCGTGAATGGTGGCGACCATCTGAACGCCCGGCGGCAGGAGCGCCCCGATGCGCACCATGGCCATCTTCATGCCATCGCCGCACGTGCCCTGGATGGGCGTGTTGACCAGCGTGGCAAAACGCGGCCAGTCCTTGCCGCCCAAGGACATCAAACGGCGGCGCCCTAAGGCCGTGTGGGCGCAGCAGTCGGCCTCCTCGGAGATTTCCGCGGCCCTGCGCCACGCTTGCTTGTGCCACGCGGCGATGCCGCGGTAGGAGGCAAAGAAGCGCGCGCGCATGGTGGCCGCCTCCTCAGGCGAAAGCACCACGTCATAGCTCTGCTTCGCATAGTCCACGAGCCTCTTGACACCTTGGCCGTAGATGGTTCCGAAGTTCAAAGCTTTTGCCATTTGGCGTTCCTCCTTCGTGACTTCGGCCTCGGTTTTGCCGAGGAGGAGCGAGGCCGTTTTGCGATGCAGGTCCTCGCCCTTACGGAACGCCTCGAGCATGACCGCGTCGCCGGCAATCGCGGCCACCGCCCGCAACTCGACTTGGCTGTAGTCGGCAATGATAAGGGCTTTGCCCTCGGGGGCGCGGAAGGCCGAGCGCATGACCCCGCGCTTCACCTGCTGAAGGTTGGGCTGGCGTGCGGAGAACCGCCCGGTTTCCGTGCCGGTCGGCTCAAAGCGCGCATGGATGCGACCGTCAGCCGAGACCGCCTTGGCCAGCGACGTGGCCTGCTGTGCGGTTTTCTCGTGGTCGCGGTAGATTAGCAGGGCCCGCACCGCCTCATGATCGACGCCTGAGAGCACTTCGGCCGACGTGCCCTCCACATTGAGGCCGATGCGATGCAGTGCCGCCTTGAGCTGCGCGTGGCTCGACGGATTGATGTTGGGATCGCCCAGCAGCTCGCGCAGCCGCGTGGCCGCCAGGACCATTTCGCGCTCAGCATCCTTTCCGATGGCGAGCAGGCGCTCGCGGTCGACCGGAAAGCCCGCCGCCTCCACCTCGACTACGACCGGAACGAGCGCCATCTCCAGGTCAGTGACGGGCTGCAGCCCCGCCGCGGCCAAGGCCTCCGTGAGTTTCGCCCTGAGGGCGTGGAGGTGGCGCACATCGTCGGCGCTGTAGGCGAGCTGCTCGGGCGTGAGGGCCATACCGCCCCAATCCGAGCGACCTTGGTCTTTTGGCAGGCGGATGTCCAGGTGCCGGGCGAGCACCGCGCCGAGGTCGTTGGGCTCGTTGCTTCCAGCCGTGAGCAGGCGGCTGGCCGTCAGGGTGCAGAATACGTGCCTCGGCTTGATGCCGCACTTCTCGCGCAGCCAGAGCAGGTCGAACTTCAGGTTGTGGCCGACGACCACGCCGCCCTCGATCGCGCGGCCCAGTTCGCCCAGATCGTAGCCCACGGCCCGCAGGTCGATCACCCAAGGGGCGCGGCCCGGCACGGCCAGGGTGAGCAGGCGGATCTGTGCCCCGGGCGTGAAGGGTGAGAGCGCCCCGCCGCCCTTGGCCTCGTTGTAGGTTTCGATGTCAAGGGCCAGGGGCGCGTCGGCCGCGGCGATTTCCTCGGCGAGGTCGGCCAAAATCGCCCGGTTGGCCACCACGACGCCCGGCAAATCCTCTCGGACGTTACGGACGGCATTTTCCATACTACGCGTGTGCGTGTGAGAATTACCCCCTTCATCATTTCCCGAATGCAATTCATCTGCATTTTCCGCGCGTGCGCGCGTAGATAGAAAATATCCGTCCGTAACGTCCGAGAATGGGGCGTTTTCTTCCTCACGGACGTTACGGACGGGTGATTCCGACTGCCGGGACGTTTTTTGGGCGTTAAAATCTGCGGCCTCGCGGCACGCCAGGTCGAACCGGCGGCGCATGGAATCGAGGTCAATCGTGCGAAGGGTCTTGGAAAAATGGGTCATGATGCGGTCTGGTCGGTTGAATTTTCGTCGTCGGCGACCAACGGGATATTCATGAACCCGCGTTTCTGGCCGCTGCCGCCGCTTTGGATGTCGTTGCGCTTGGCCGCGCGGTGAAACTCCATCATGAGCGGGCCGAGCTGCTTTTCGGCCTGGTTCTTGGCCAGGGCGCACCAGCCGAGCTCCGCGCAGAAGTTCTCGTAGGCGGAATAGATTTGCTCGACGGTGGCCGACTGTCCCGGGGCGCGTTCGATTCGCAGCCGGGCAAAGCGCCGGAGCGAGTCACTTTCGGCCAGGAGGTTCTCCACCCGGTCGTCCTGCCGGGCTGTCAGAGGAAACTTGCCGCGCCGCTCGGAGAGTTCCACGAGTGCGGCCGCGCCCAGAATGAACCAGTTGAGGATGCCCGAGCCTTCCTGCTCGATGAGGATGCGGTCGAAATCTTCGACGGGGCGCTCCGGGGGTGCTTTGGTGAAGTCGATGATAAGCAGGCGGCGTTTCCACGCGCTCTCGTCCCCGTCGAGCTTGACCCGCAGCCGGTCGTTGCAGGTGATCAGGATGTTGTGCTCGCCATAGACGTCGCGTTTGCGCCCGCCTTTAGCCTCCATGGTCAGCGGGTCGCCTCCGGTGAGGGCTTTGATAACTTTCGCGCCGCGACAGGAGAGGAAATCACCGTCGACGTCCGAGCCGACCAGCAGGCTGCACTGGTCGAGGTTATCCATCTCGAAGCGGTCATCGAGAAGCCGGGTGCGCAGCTGCTTGACGTTCTCGCGCCCGATCATGGCGGCGACAATCCGGGCCAGCGTGCCTTTGCCGCCGCCACCGATACCCATGAGAATCAGCAGCTTTTGCCAGGTATTGCGGCCCATGAGATACATGCCGCCGACCAACTGAAAGAGGGTGGCGTCCTCGGGCTCCATGGCGAAGTAGGCCAGATCCCGCAGGAAGCGCGGGCAATCAGCTGCTTCGTCAAAGGCGACCGGGCACTGGTTGAGGCTGTAGTAGTGGGGCGAAAACTCCCGCAGCTCCGGCGGCCGGCAGTCCAGATGGAGCATCCCATTGCGCAGGTGGATGACCTTCGAGAATTTGTGGAACGGGTCGCGTCGCTCGGTCAGGCCGCGCAGGATGGTCAGCATGAAGGCGAGCCGTTCGCCCCTTCGATTTTCCTCCAGCACCGGCTGGTTGAGGCGCCTTGCGTAGTCGAGCAGATAAGCGGAGATGATA
>JBGSSV010000045.1:0-20661 GCA_041736875.1 Chthoniobacterales bacterium
CCGCGCGGCGGAGCCCGCCGGTTTGCCCACCTCACCACACGGGTGATCGCCCGGCCGGCTTCCGGCTTCCGGCTGGCCACGACCGTGTCGACCGCCGGGAAATTCGGGCCGGAGAATGACCCGGCCGCGGGTCTCGCCCTCGGCACGAAGGGGAAGCCCGACAACCCCCTGCACGCCGCTGTTTATCCGGATGTCTCCTACCCGGCCGCGCTCACGCACGGCGGTCACCTTCGCCTTGGTGACCAGACGCTTCCGCTCGGCCTTCCCTCAGGCACGCCGGTGCGTTTGGCCCTTACGGGGGAGGCCGCGGACGAGGGCAAAGTTCGGCTCACCTTGGTGGCCACGTCACCGGAGGGTGCGGAACTCGGACGCATGCAATCCGTCGAGCCGGTCAACCGCCTGCGCGGGGTGGCCGGCGTCTTCGCTTGGAAAAACACCAAGAACGAACTGGCGACCCCCGAGCCGGAGGTCTTTGCCACTTTCGACGGCTTCACGCTCGACGGGGCGGCGGTGGAAAAGCTCCCCGAGAATGCCTTCGGCCCGATTCTGTGGACGCAATACACCGACGCCGATGGCCTGCTCCGACTGCTGGCGCAGTTTCCGCCGTTGGAGCCGGACGATGCGCAAAAGGCGGTGCTGGAGTTCCAGCAAGAAGATGGGACTTGGTTGAAGAAGGCGGAGGCTCCGATCGAACCGGCCTCCTCCACCGCATTGTTCGAAGTCAAGGATTGGAACGCCCAGCGTGCCATGCCTTACCGCGTGGCCTACGAATGGAACGGCAGGACGCATTATTGGGAGGGCTCGGTTCGGGCGGAACCCGATCCAACCAAGCCTTGGAACCTCGGCCTTTTTTCCTGCGACCATGGCGGCCTGTTTCCCCTGGCCGAGTTGGTCAAGGAGGTGCGCGAGCGCGACCCCGACATACTGTTCTACGCGGGCGACCAGTTTTACGAGCACTTCGGCGGATTCGGCTACACCCGCTACCCGCATGAGGTGGCCCGCCTCGACTACCTGCGCAAGTGGTATCTCTTCGGCTGGACCAATCGCCACGTGCTCAAGGATCGGCCTGCGGTGATCATCCCGGACGACCACGATGTTTTCCAAGGCAACATCTGGGGGCAGGGCGGCCGCCCCATCCCGGGGCAGCCTGTGCCGCCGCCGAACCAGGTCGACACGGCCAAGGGCGGCTATGCCATGGCCCCCGACTGGGTCAATCTCGTCGAGCGGAGCCAGACTGGCCACCTGCCGCCGCCTGCCGACCCGCGGCCCGTGGAGCAGGGGATTGGCGTCTATTTCACCGCATTCCCCTTCGGCGGCGTGAGCTTCGCCGTGCTCGAGGACCGTAAGTTCAAAGTCGGTCCCGCGTCCGACGAGGCCCGCGCCGGCGACAGGACCTTGCTAGGCGACCGCCAAGTCGAATTCCTTGATCGGTGGGCATTGGATTGGCGCGGCGGAGCCACCATGAAAGTGGTCCTCTCGCAGACGATCTTCGCCAAGCCGGTCACCCACGCGGGAGAGAAACTCACGCGCAACAAGCAGGACAAGGACAGCAATGCATGGCCTGTCGCCGGGCGCAACCGCGCCTTGGCCGCCATCCGCCGCTCCGGGGCTTTCAGCCTCCACGGCGACCAGCACCTCGCCCTGCAAATGCGGCACGGCCTCGACGAATGGGAGGACGCCGGCGTGGCCTTCATGGGGCCCGCCACGGTCGCCGGATATCCCCGCGCTTGGTGGCCCGGCGGTGAGCCCGCGGCACAGCCGCCGATGGACAAACTCCTCGGACGGTTTCCCGACGACTTTGGTAACAAGATGACCATCGATGCCGTGGCCAATCCGACCGACCCCTCCGGATGGACCAAAGATCCCACGGCCCTCGCCATGGCTAAAGGCTCGGGCTACGCCATCGTCGGGTTCGACCCCGCAGCGCGGACCATGACCACCCACTGCTATCCGCTGCCCTATCCGATTGATCCGGCCCGCTTGGAAAATGGACAATACAAGGGTTGGCCGCTGACGTTTTCTGCCGCCCAGAATGATGCCCGCAAACCGGTCGGTTCATTGCCCGAACTGACCTTCGAAACCGACGATCCCGTCGTCGGGGTCTTCGACCAAGCTTCGGGCGAGTTGATCTACGCGCGTCGCATCAAGGGCCGGACCTTCGCGGCGCCCGTCTTCGCCCCGGGCCGCTACGAAGTCCGTTCCGGCGCCGACACCCCCGACCGCAGCGCCGGCGTTTTCGCCTTCCCCGCCCAGCCCTAACCGCGCTTCCGCCGCCCGAAAAAAAATTCACAAATTTTTTCTTGCCACGTCAAGCCATCTGGTTTTTGTTATAGGGTATTCAGTATTTCATGTTGACATAACCATCCCCAACACCAAGCAACCCCCATGAACTCGACCTCCCAACGAATTCTCGTCACCACCGCCGTCTTCCTCGCCGCGACTTTCTCGGCCTCCGCGCAAAGCGGCACGTGGACCAACCTCACAGTCGGCAATGCGAGCGGCAAATGGACTACCGCTACCAACTGGTCAGGCAGCGTTGTTGCCGCTGGAAGCGGGAACACAGCCGATTTTAACACCCTCAACATCACGGTCGATTCGACCATCACGCTTGATGCGCCGGTGACGGTCGGAAACTTGATTTTCGGCGACACCACGACGGGCTCCGCCGCCGGTTGGACCCTCGGAAATGGCGGCAACACGAACAACGCGCTGACCCTCGCCGGCACCACGCCGACTGTCACGGTCAACGCGTTGGGCACCGGCAAGAGTGTCACCTTCGATGCGCAGGTCCTCGGGACGAGCGGGTTGATCAAGTCCGGCACCGGACGTCTTGTCCTCAACAATTCCTCGAATGCCTACACGGGAACCATCAGCACCGTCAGCAACACCGTGACGCAGTTTGGCAGCCCGACTTTCTCCACTTTCGTGCAACGCGGGCGTCTTGTCCTCGGCTCAGCCACCGCGGCTGGCACCGGCAACATCCTCGTGCAGGAGACCGGCGGCACCGCCTCGCTCGACCTGAGCGGCAACACGGTGGCCAACAACATCGCCATGCAGAACGACAGTTACCTCTACAACGGCAACACGTCCACGGCGGCTACTCTCAACGGCGACCTCTGGCTGCGCGGCTACGCCCGCATCGGCAGTGCAACCACTGCCGATGGCACCGGCACGGTCATCGTCAATGGCAAGGTCGTCTTCTTTAACGCAGCCGACCGGCTCTTCACCGGGGTTGGGGGAACGCTCACCGTGCTCAACGGCACCGTCAGCCACGCCAACAGCAACGGAATCATCATCGTGGGGGGCGGCACGCTGCGGGCCAACGATGGAGCCAACATCGCCACCAACTCGACATTGCGCTTGGGCTTCGCCACTGGGAACGTCGGCGGCATCTTCGAGACCTCGTCGAACATCACCCGTTCCATCGGTGATGCGGCGGGGTTGATCAGCGTGGGCCACGGGGGAACGACCAATACCAACATAGGCTTCAGCGCTTTCGGCGCACCGATCACCGTGGCGCTCGGCGGCACCTCCGCCCCCACCGCGCTCACTTGGGGCGCCGCGAACTTTCTCGCAGGCTCCTCGAACATGGTGCTCAACGCCGCCACGGCCAACAACACTCTCACCTTTGCCAATGCCATCGACCTCAACGCATCGACCCGCACGATCACAGTGGACGCCCAGACGGCCATCATTAGCGGCAATCTCTCCAACGGATCGGGCACCGCTGGCTTGACCAAATCGGGCGTCGGCACGCTCGTGCTCAGCGGCACCAACACCTACAACGGTGACACCACCATTTCCGCCGGCGTCCTCCGCGGCACCGTCAGCAGCGTTCCCGGCAACGTGGTCAACAACGCAGCTTTCGTCCTCGACGAAGCCGCCACCAACGCCTTCGGCGGCGCCATCAGCGGTTCGGGCACCTTCGAAAAGGTCGGGGCGGGGACACTGACGCTTTCCGCCTCGAACAGCTACAGCGGAACAACCACGGTCGCCCAAGGCGTCCTTCGCCTAAATGCCACCAACGCGCTCGGCACAACCAACGTTGGCACCACTGTCCTCACCGGCTCCACGCTTGACCTTAACGCCCGCACCATCACTGGCGAGGTCATCACCATCAACGGCACCGGTGTGGGTGGCAACGGCGCGCTGGTCAACAACGGATCGGGCACCGCCAATGGCGTGCGGCTGCTCTTGACCAACGCCGCCTCCGTCGGTGGCACGGCACGCATGGATACGGCCTTCGCCTTCACCGTTATCAACGGCGGGACGAACACCTTGACCAAGGTTGGCACCAACCAGTTCACCATCAATTCGGGCACGGTGACCATCGGCCAGATCAACGTCGACCAGGGTGACCTCGTCTCGGTCAACTCGGCCGTTTCGCTCGGCAGCACCAACTTCGGCACGGCCGTGGCCTCGGGTGCCAGCCTGCAGTTCTTCAACAACACTGTCTCTGCCATCACCAACAGCGAGAACATCACCCTCGCCAACAATGCAGAACTCGCCGGCACATCCACAAACATCAGCCAGCTCAACGGCACCGTCAGCCTCACCAGCGGAACCGCCAAGCTCCGGGTGGAAGCGACTGGTGCCTCGACGCTGCAGCTCGGTGGCGTCGTCACCGGAGCGGGCGGACTGAATAAAATCAGCGGCGGCACGCTCACCCTTTCGGGAGCCGCGGCCAACGACTATGCCGGGGCGACGATCATCACCGGCGGCACGGTCAACTTGAGCAAGAGTGCCGGCACCACGGCGATCGCGGGTGACATCACGGTCAACGCCACGGCCAAACTCCTCCTCTCCGCCAGCGATCAGGTTGCTGACACCTCGGCCGTCACCCTCTCCGGCGGCACGATCGAGCGCGCCAGCGGGGTCACGGAAACCTTCGGCGATCTCGAACTCACCGCGGCCTCGTTCATCAACTTCGGCACCGGCGCCACCTCGTCGTTGAACTTCGGGATCTACACCGGCGGCGGCTTCAAACTTAACGTCAGCAATTTCCTCGAAGGCAATGTGCTGACCTTCGGGAACGACCTGAGTGGATCGATCAACAACAGCAGTCTCTTCGGTTTCGACAACGGCTTCACCTCGAACTGGAACGGCAGCACTTTCACCATCACCGCCATCCCCGAGCCCTCCACCGTCCTGGCCGCCTTGGGCTTGGCCGGACTGATGCTCTGGCCGGCGTCGCGTCGGCTGCGGGGGCGTTTCCGGGCGCGTGACTGATTTTCATTGGAATCGGTCCGGAGGGGCCGTTTCCATTGGGGGGTAAGTCGCCTCGTCGCGGCAGGGGTGCCGCGGCGGGGCATTTTTTTCCGAATGCCGGAGTAGAATCGGACATTCGTTGTGATCTCGAGTGCCTCCCGCTGTCTGACTTTTGTTCGTGAATCCCACACCAAGCAACCCCTGTTGTAACGCTCGTCCGCTTCATGGGCGGATGCATTCGGCAGGGTGCGCATGCCACGGGAGAGGCGAGAGCAGATCCTAGACGAGAAGGAGTGGGATGACGTCGCCGGCGTTCTCTCCTTCCCCGTGCATCCGCAAGCAAGGCTGCGCCTCGTGAAAAGATTCACAAAAATTTCTTGCCCGGCTGTCCTCGATCCCTACAGTCCCTCCCCAAACCCCACGCCCAAACCATGAAAACAACCAACTCCCTTCCCGCCCGCGTCGCTTACCTGACGATCGGACTCCTTGCCACCTTGACCAGCGCTCACGCGCAGCTCTACACGGAAACCAATCCGATTGCCACGGGCGCTTGGAACACGTCGCGCTGGAGTTCCGCAACGAACGGGCCCTTCACCAGCGCTTGGGTTAATGGGTCGAATGTAGTCTTCCTCGCGAACAACTCCTACTTGTTCAACGGCGGCATGGCCGCACCTACCAATGTGGGTAACATCACGGTTTCAAACGGGGCGACCGTAACTTTCACCAATGTGAGTTCCACCTTGCAGACCGGTGGAAATGTCCGCACCTTTGAGGTCCAGAGCGGCGCGCTTTTGGATCTTAATCTTCAGGCATTCTCCACCGCCGCCGGGGTCGGCTTTATCAAGACGGGCGATGGCGTGTATGCCACCGGGGGGGGCCTTTTCACGAACGGCTTCACCCTGAACGGCGGAACCGTCGTCATTCGAGGCACCACCGGACTGGGCGGCGGCGTGGGAAATACTCTCACCCTCAGCAATGGCGTCGTGGCCGCCAACGCCACCCGCACCCTTGATGATACCAGATTCGGCGGCGGCATCCTCATCCGCGGCGACATCCAGTTCGGTGCCGTGTCGAACAGTTACGCGGCCAACGCCGCGCCCCTGATCGCTAGTAACGCCAACATCTCGTTTGCCAATGCCGTGAGCCTTGGTGCCTCCACGCGCACGCTCACCATCGGTGGCAGCGCAAACTACACCCTGTCGGGGCCCATCTCCGGAGACAGTGCCGGTGTCGGTCTCACCATCACGAACACTTCCACCGGCAAGATCGTCCTCTCCGGCACCAACACTTACACCGGCACGACAACCATCGCGGGCGGAAGGGTGGACATCAGCGCAGCCGCCGGCTCGGGCACGTTCCTTAGCACGAACATTGTCATCAGCGGCGGAACACTGAATTTCACTTTCGCCGGCGCCCAAAACATGATCACCAACACCGCGAAGCTGACCATCTCCTCCGGCCAGTTCAACTCCGCCGACCGGAACCAAACTTTCGCCTCCCTTGACATGTCCGGAGGCTCGATGGTAAGGCCCGGCTTTGGGGTGCTTGCCTTTAGCGGTGCCTCGAGTGTCACGGGTGGCAGCATCACCAACACCGCCATCAACAGTGACATCCGCTTCCTCGGAGGGCTGACCATGGGCGGCGCGAGTTTTGTTTACAACAACGCCGCAGACAACACCTCTGGTGGCGTCCGGTTCAGCAACAACATCACCTACTCGGGGACCAATTTGGTGAAGGCGGAGTTCAAGAACAACGCAGCAGGCATCGGCAGGCTCGAGCTCCTCGGGACCGGTGGAACGAACACCTTCGACATCGGCAATGGCTCCGCCGCTGTCGATATGACCATTGACTGGAGGGTCGTCGGCAATGCCACGCTGCGGAAGGCCGGCGATGGTATTCTCCAGCTATCCCAGTCCAACTCCTTCACGAACTTGGTCATCGATGCCGGGCGAATCCAGGCTGATCACAACAACGCTTTGGGCAGTGGTCTCGTGACCCTCGGTGAGGTCTCGGGCTCGAACTCCGAACTCCAGATCAGTGCCGGAGTGACTCTCAGCAACGCTATGGTCGTGGCGGACGCTGGGGGCGTCAAGGTGGTTCGCAGCACCGCTAGCGACGGGGCCTACACTGGTGCAATCAATATCCAGGAAACTAGCGTGAACACCTTCCGCTTCTTGGTTAGCACCAACTTGAATGTGTCCGGGGCCATTTCTGGTGTGGGAGATGGAGGTTTCGCGAAGGTCGGCAACGGCACACTCACCCTTTCCGGCACGAGCGCCAACACCTACCAAGGGAGCACCATCCTCGATGGGGGCAAGACCATCCTGAACAAGACCACCAACACCACGGCGATCTCGGGCAATGTGGAAGTCAAAACCAATAGCATTCTGCTCATCTCCGCCAACGAACAGATTGCTAACACCTCGGCCGTGACGCTTTCGGGCGGCACGATCGAGCGCGGGGCGGGCGTCTCCGAGACCATGGGCAACCTCAACCTCACGGCCGCCTCGTTCCTCGACTACGGCAGCGGCGCGACCGGCACGCTGACTTTCGGAAACTACTCGCCCACGCTGCAGCTCACGATCAACAACTTCCTCGCCGGAAATGTCCTCCGCTTCACCACCGATCTGTCGGCTAACATCACCAACACGAGCCTGTTCGCCTTCGACAGCGCCTTCAGCTACGACTGGGAAACCACGACCCCGGGCCTCTTCACCATCACCGCCATCCCCGAGCCCTCTACCGTCGTCGCGGCCATCGGCCTGGCTGGGCTTATGCTCTGGCCGGCAGCGCGTCGGCTGCGCGGCCGTTTCCGGGCGCGTGACTGAATTTCATTGGAACCGGTCCGGAGGGACCGGTTTCATTTGGAGGGGTTAAGTCGCCCGTCGCGGCGGGGCCTATTTTTCGAAGCTCGTGGCAGGGGATCCGCCCTAGTCGGGATCGCTCCGGTAGACGTCTGATCGCTTCATTTTGTCGGCGTTGCATCCGGACCCGCATTCAGGTCGCCCGGGGGTTTTGGACTTTTCGCGGGATTTTCTGAGGTAGGGACGATCCGCTGGATCGTCCGCCTCCGGCCGAACGGACGACCGGGCCGGTCGTCCCTACCAAGAAAGAAAGGTCTGATTGTTGCGGGCTACCGGTGTGATCGCGGCAGCCGGATGCAATCAGACTCTCGGAGGGCGGCCGTCCCCGGCCGCCGTGGGGGTTGCGTGGCGCGCGGTGGAGGAACCCAGAGCGGCGGACGGGGACGTCCGCCCTCCACGAAAAGTTAAGATGCGTCGGGACGTTGATATATGGCCTGAGTTTTGATCGAAATGTTGCCAGGGGCGCCGCCAAAGTCCGCGCTTACCGGCAAGACTGTCAGGCAACGGAGTCAGTTCTGCGCACTGTCCCGTTTTCTTCGCTGCTCCTCGGCGGCTTCGATCTCTGGGGTCCTGTAGACTTTCCAGAGCGGCTTGGACAAGGTGGCCTGCCAGTCGTCCAGGGCTTTCTGCAGGCGCTCCTGGACTTCGGGGAGTTTGCCCACGAGGTCGCGGGCTTCGGCGGGGTCGGCGGCGAGGTCGTAAAGCCGGACTTGCTTGTCTTGCTTGAGCAGTTTGTGGTCGCCGCTGCGGATGGCCCAAATGTCGCGCTCGGCGAGGCGCCAGCAGAGGGATTCGTGGGGATCGCCGGTTTTTTTCCCTGTGAGATACGGAAGCAAGTCCACCCCGTCGAGCGGTTGGTCGGCAATGCTTGGTGCGCCGGCGGCGGCGAGGGCGGTGGGCAGGATGTCGAAGCTGCTGACGGGGCGGTCGTAGGTTTTTCCGGCGGGCAGAACGCCTTTCCACTGGGCCATGAAGGGCACGCGGATGCCGCCCTCCCACATGCTGCCTTTGCGGCCGCGCAGCGGGCTGTTGGAGCTGGTGTTGTTTTCCGTGGTGCCGCCGTTGTCGCTGAGGAAGAAGATGAGGGTGCGATCCTCGAGGCCGTCGTCGCGGAGCTGCTGGAGGATGCGGCCGACGGCGTCGTCCAGGCCGACGATCATTGCGGCGTAGGTGCGGCGGTTTTCATCTTCGATGTGTTTGACGCGTTCCAACAGTTCCGGCGTGGCCTGCAGGGGGGTGTGCGGGGCGTTGAAGGCGGTGTAGAGCGCCCAGGGGTTGTCCTTGTTGCGGTGGATGAAGGCGGCGGATTCCTCGCCGAGGACGGTGGTGAGATATCCGGGCGCGGCGGACTGGGGCTCGCCGTTGCGCTCAAGCAGGGTGTTGTAGTGATTGAGCGGCGGCGTGCCGCGGTAGCTGTCGGTCGGGTAGTTGTGGCCGCCGCTGATGAAGCCGAAGAATTCATCAAAGCCGCGGCGGTTGGGGTGAAACGGAGCAGCCTCGCCGAGGTGCCACTTGCCGACGACGCCGGTGCGGTAGCCAGCGGCCTTGAGTTGATCGCCGAGGGTCCTTTCCGTGAGCGGCAGGCCGCGCGTGTCGTTGGGGTCCACGGGCCACTCGGGATGCCAATTAATGTCGTGGCCGAACCGCGACTGCGACCGGCCGGTGATGAGGCCGGCGCGGCTGGGGGAACACATCGGGGAGGACACGTAGCCGGAGGTGAAGCGGACGCCGTTGCGGGCGAGGCTGTCGATGTTGGGGGTGGGGATGTCCTTCGCTCCCTGGATACCGAGGTCGGCGTAGCCTTGGTCGTCGGAGAACAAGATAAGAATGTTGGGTTTTGGCGACTCAGGGGCGGCTTGGCTGGAGTCGGTGACGAGAACGAGGCTGCTTGCAGCGATCGTGGTTAGAGTCGTGGAGAGTTGCTTCATGCGGACAAGGGGAGGCGCTGGGCGATGGCTCAGCGGCTGGTTGATTGTGATCTAGTTTTATACCAATCGCCTCCTGCAATTGCACTTCATCTTGGCCGTGAAAGTTTAGAGCTCCACGGGTTGGATGAAGGCAGCGACGGTGGGGACACCACCGCACACCTCGGACGATGCTGTAGCAACTGTGTTTTTGCCAAGGGGGCACGGCCGTCCCGGCCGTGATGCATTCCCAAGAATGTTCCAGGTCGGCCCGGAGGTCCGCCCCCGGGATTAGTCACTTCCGCCTCGCGGATTGGATGAAAGATGCTAAATTAAAAACTTGAGCCTTGGCAGCGAAAACGCGTTTACGAAACACATGACCAGACGAGATTTTCTGCGCACATCCGGGGTAACGGTGATCGGGACATTGGCGGCCAAGAGCGTGTCTGGTGATGTGGTCGGTGCAACGGAGGCGGAAGTGAAAAAACGCAAGAATGTGATTTTCGTCATGACCGATCAGTGGCGTTATCACGCCCAGGGATTCGCCGGGTTGGATCCCGTGCAGACGCCTTTTTTGGATCAGTTCGCAGCTCGGAGCTTCACCTTCCATAACGCCATTGCCAGCTCGCCGGTGTGCTGTCCGAACCGCGCCTGCTGGATGACGGGGCGCTATCACCAAGGTCACGGGATCTTCAAGAACGAGGAGACTGCAATCAAGCCGGAGCAGATTCTGGTCAGCAATTTCAAGGCGGAGGGTTATAAAACCGCCTACATCGGCAAATGGCATCTGAGCGGAAAGCATCCGAAGTCACAGCCTGCGCCCGAAAAGGAAAGAAGGGATTTCGATTATTGGTATAGGGTAAAGACCCATACTCATTTCCTGCGCGAATACGAAGAGAATGGGAAAATGGTGAGTGCGGGTCGCGGCTGGCAGCCCAGTCATGAGGTTGATAAGGCGATAGACTACATGAAGCAAGTGGGGGACGCTCCATTCCTCATGGTGCTGTCCTTTGGGCCGCCGCATAACGGGGTGTATCCCGGTCAAGGGGAGATGCGTCATACTCCGGGTGATTTCTCCCATCGGGCCAGCGGATATGGTTACTATGCACCGAAGGATTTTGAGGGCCCTTACACGGGATTGAACGAGCAGGATGTGCGTGAGAATATACGCCCGGTGCCCGTCAAGGACGGTCCCGTGGATGGAGAGATGGAATCGGCGCTCGGTGCGGTTCCCGGCTACTTCGGGGCCTGCTCGGCGGTCGATGCGGATTTCGGACGTCTGCTGGCCTACTTGAAATCTTCCGGACTGGAGAAGGACACGATCGTCGTCTTCACTTCAGATCATGGCGAGATGTTGGGATCGCACGGACTGATGACCAAGGGTGTCAGTTTCGAGGAATCGATTCGGGTGCCCCTGTCGATCTACGTGCCGGGTCTGGCGGGTGGCGACGAGCAGCGGCTCTTCAACAGCCCCGATGTGCTGCCGACCTTGATGGGATTGACCGGGGTGGAGTGTAAACACGCCGGCCTGGATGGCGTCGATCACTCGGCCTATTTGCAGGGGGATGGTTCGGTCAAGGATCCGGAACTGGCGTATATCGGTTATGCGAATTTCCGTGGGTTTCGCTCGAAACGTTTCACTTATGTGACCGCTTTGAAGGGCGGAAATCTCGGCGGCCGCGAGGGTGTTTATGCGCGAAACATGCTTGAGCGCGATACCGATCACCTGCTGTTTGATCTGCACGATGATCCCCTACAGTTGCAGCCGATCCAGCGTGGTGATACGGCGCACACGGATGCGTTGATCGGCGATTTCCATTCGGAACTGCGCGCGCAGCTGGCGGGGCGCGGCGAAGTTTTGGAGACGTAGAGGGGGAGGGCCGTGACTCGGCTTGTTTGTGGAGCGACGCCTGTTTCTTGGCGTTCTCCGGGGCGCGATCAGGGGGTTTGCACTACCTTCAGGCGGGCGAATTTCCTTAAATTGCCGGGGCCCGGAGCCAAATTGTAACTAATCGGCGTGCCCAGTTGCGCGGGGTTGTGCGTCACCGCTGCAGTCCAGGAGCCGGGCTGAAGGGTTTCGGACACCTCGATGATGTAGGTCAACTCATTGCCGTAGGGAGCGCCCCGCTTGGTGAAGGTAATGGTGGTGCCGTTGAGCACGCCCCGCTCACCTCCGTTAATCAGGGCGTATTCGATGAGATTTGCCACGCCATCGTGGTCATGATCGCCGCCGGCGCCGCCCGTCACGCCATTCAGACCGGCCCAGGACGCATAGTTGGCGACACCAACCTGCAGAATGCCGTCACCTTGAAAATCGGCGCTCTTGTTGGCGGCTGCGGAGGTCAACGAGCCGTAGGTGCCATCGGGCATGAGGTTGCCATTGAGAAACAGGGCGCCGACCGTGTCTGGGCCCGCAAAATCCAAATGCAGAACAGCCCCGCTCGTGATGCGAATCGTCGAGGCATCATTCATTCGCGCCGCTCCCGTCAGCCTCAAGGTGCCTGTCTGCACCAGGGTCTCCCCGCTGTAGCTATTGGTGCCCGAGAGGGTGACCGTGTTGGCCCCGCCGGCTGCGTTCACGGTGATGCCGCCCGTTCCCAACTCGATCGGACCGCTGATCACGAGGCCGGGTTGGGTGTTGACCGTTGTTGCCAGGGTCAAGGTGCGATCGATGCCGGTGATGGAGCCGCTGATGGTGGCGGTGTTGAAATTGTGCGAGATGGTGGCATCGGCGGCGAGGGTGATGGGGCCGCTGGCGGTGGCGTTGCGCCAGAGGTTGAGTGCACCGAGGCCGCCGGTGCCGCTGCCGCTGAGGTCGATCGCGTTGTCGAGCGGTTCGGTGGTGAAACTTTGGCTGAAGTTGAGGGTGGCTCCGGCGGCGACGGAGATGGGGCCGTTCATGTTGGCGAGAGACTGGATGCCGGGGCTGGGGGTGACGCTGTCGTTGGCGAGGGTGCCGACGTTCACGAGGATGGGGCCTGACAGCGCGTTCGACGATCCGCCGCCGGAGATGTTGAGCGTGCCTGTGCCGGATTTTGCGAGCGTGCCGGCGCCGGTGATGATGCCAGCGAGAATGGTGTTGGTGCCACTGGAGTCCAGGGTTCCCGTGACGCCGTTGGAGATGGCGATCGTGTTGGTCAGGGTGCTCGCCACGCCTGCTTGGAGGACCGCGTTTGCGGTGAACGACACGGGGCCGCTGCCCAACGCCGAGGCGTGACTGTAGTTCAAGGTTCCGCCGGACAGCGTGGTGCCGCCATTATAGCTGTTGGAGGCCGCAAGGGTCAGCCTGCCGGAGTTCAACTTCGTCAGTGATCCACCTTGGCTGATCAGGCTGTTGTTGAAAGTCGCCTGGTTAGTGCTGGAGACGCTGATGCGATAAGGCTGGTTGGTCGCAGTGCTGAATCTGGCGGAGTAGTCCGTGGTTGGGCTTAGATTGAATTGAAGTGTTCCGCCGCTGAAAGAAATCGTGCCGCCGAGGGCGTTGGTGGCGGCAGTGGCCACCACCAAACTGCCTGAATTGATCGCCACCGTCGTGGCATTTGCGAGGGCGGAGTTGTTGAGTTGAAGGTTGCCGCCGGAAAGCGCAATCGCTCCGCTGATAGGGTTGCTGCTGTTGTTGAGCAGGAGGTTGCCGGAGCCGGTCTTGGTGAAGCCGTTGAGTCCGTGCAGCACGGCCGTGATGTTGGCGAATTTGCCCGGGCCCAGGGTGTTGACGGTGATGGTGGGCGATGCTCCAGCGAGCGTCAAACGACCGCCTGTGCCATTGGCCACGATCCATCCCGCCGTCGTGTTCGTGGCCGTGTCGCCGAAAACCAGATTCCCGATCGCGCGAGGGGCGTCCAGGTTGACGGTGGTATCCGCCGAAATGTTCAGCGTGCTGAAATCCGCCGTATTTCCGGGGCCACTGGCGATCACCCCCGTCGGGCTTCCCGCCCAGTTCGCATTGGTCGTCCACGAACCCCCGGCCGGGTTGGTCCAAGTGCCATTGGCGGCTGCCCCGGGAGGCGCGGCCAGCACGGTCACCGTTGCCGTGGCCACCACCGGTCCGCTTTGGGCCGTGACGACGAAGGGTCCGCCAAGACTCTGCGCTTGGAACACGCCGTTGGTGCCAATCACCCCGCCCCCGGCAACGCTCCAGTTCGGGTTGAAAGCGACCGGATTCCCGGAGCCATCAAATGCCTGCGCGGTGAATTGGGCGGCAAAGCCCAGCGGCAGCGTGATCTGGTAGGGGCTGACGCTGGCCACCGTGCCGCCGCCGCCGGTCCACGACTCGTTCGCGGTGAAATCGATGCTGAACGTATTGAACTCGGTGACCTGCACCGGATTGGAAAACCGCGGGGTGAAGGTGAGTCCGTCTTTCGCCGCGGTGACCGTCACGCCTCCCAGCGGCACCCCGGCCAAAAGATACGAGCCATCGCTCTGCGTCCAAGCGTCCACCGCGCCGCCGCGCACGAGGGCCCCCTCGACCGGCCGACCGGCCTGCGTCACCCGCCCGTAGATCAATCCTGCGTCGGTCGGGCTGCCCACCTTGATCAAGGCGTTGGTGGTCGCTTTTCCGCCTTTCATGTCGGAAACCTCGGCCCGCACGACGTAGTAGCCGGTATTGGTCCAGCTTTTGGTCTGGTTGGTATTGTTGAACTGGTTGGTCTGCAGGTTGCTGTCGCCCATGTCCCAGTGGTAGGCGAGCGTGTCGCCATTCGGATCGGTGGCGGAGACAGCGAAGTTGACGGTTTGCCCGACCGAAGGATTCGTGTTGCTGACGGTGAAGTTGGTGATGGCGGGCGGGACGTTGTTTGTCGGGTTGCCGATGTTCACCACAACGTCGATCCATTGATTCGGGGCCGCGCCGCCGCGGGCGATGGGGGTGAAGTGGATGCCGGCCGCCGTGTCGCTGAAAGTGCGGCCGATGAGCAGGACGCCGTCTTCCTTGTCGTTGTTGTCGAACGCGTAAGCCAATCCGGCGCTGTAGGGCCCGCTGTCGCGGGAGTAGGGTGTCATGTCGAGCATGACGGCGCGGAAGCCGGCGTCGTCGCGCCGCCAATCGACCTGCAGGCCGTTGCGCAGCCAATCGTTTGCAATGCCATCGATGGGCAGGAAGCGGTAGCTGAGCCAGTAGCGGTAGGGGCTGGCGAAGCCGGTGGGGTCGCTGGCCGGCAGATTGATCTTGATGGCGCGGGCAACGCCGTTGGTCACCGGCGTGTTGGTGTTGGTGAGATTGGTGGTCAGCAGATCGTGGCGAAACAAGCGGAAGGTGCCGCCGTTGGTGGTGCTGACGACATCGCCATTAGTTTGGACGAGCCAATCGAGGCGGTTTTTGTCGCTGGCTGCGTAGTGGGCGCGCCCGCCCTCAAAATCGCCGGAGTTGTCCTGGCTGCCCATGACGGCGAACTTGTGGCCGTATTCGATGCGTTCGGCGTCGGCGCTGTCGCCGACGTAGCCCCCGGGGACCGAGTCGCGGCCGATGGGCGAGGGTGAGTCGGTGAGCCAGTATTCGGAGTGGTTCAGACCAAGGTTGTGGCCGTATTCGTGGGAGGCGGTGCGGATGGTGGTGAAGTTGGCCAGGAGATGGGAGCCCGGACCGCCAATTTGGGCGATGCCGATGTAGCCGAAGGCGCCGGGCGTGCCCGTAGTGATGACGGTGTAGAAATCGAAGTTGGCGGGGTCCCATGAGGGGTTGGCGGCAACGGCAGCATTCCATGCATGGGTGCGCAGCAGGCCGAAATTGTTGACGTAGGCGCTGGCGTTAGAGGGCAGCGTGACGACGTCGGTATAGGTGGTGGTGAGGGAGGATTTGCCGTAGGAGTTTTCCAGCCAGAAATTTTCCGCGCCTCCTTGACGGAATTGGGCGGTTGCGAGTGCGAGCGGCTCGGAAGCGGGTGCCTCGTCGGCAAAGCGGGCGCGGATGTAGAGCATTGTCTTGGCTCCCTCCGTCCAAGCGGAGAACGCCACCGGTGGCAGGTCATCGTTCGTCCCCGCCGCGCCTGTCCCGCCCAGCATCGCCAAAGGGTAAATACCGTCCATTCGGCCCAGAGCCAGTTCGCGGTAGGCAGGCAGTGCCAACGGCCCGAGCTTCTGCTCCGTGGCGCGCAGTTGCTCTCGCGCGTCCCCGATCGCGGCGTCCGATTGCACCGCAAAGAACCGCTGGCCGACCTGTGCCACCCGGCCCGTAAAGCCCTTGTCGGCGGCTTCCTCGGCGGAGAGTTCCCGCAGGGGGTCGTCCAGCATCGCCATCACTTCATCGACCGCGATGCCGTGCACCGACAGCTTTTGCTTCGACGCTGTGTCGGCTCGCTCGCCGTAGGTGAAGACCTGCACCCGTTGCCCTTCCAACTCCACCCAAGCATGCCGCCACGAGCTGCCTTCGGGCCCGCCACAAGCTTGTTCAACATCGAAATCCGCCACCGTGCTCACCGGCGTTTCCAGCAAGGCCACGACCGGCCCGGGCAATTGTTGTCGCACAGGGTAGGGGACGGCGCGCGCCAACGCTGCCTGAGGATCCTCCTGAATAAGTTTTTTGAGCGCCGCTCGGCGTGCTTTTGCCAACGCAATGCCTTGTGCTAATTCCTCCGAATGCTTTCCGCCTGTCAACCACGCGTCGAAAGCATCCATGGCAGCAAAGTCCGCCCCCGCCAACTTCGGCCCCCCGGGCTCTTTCGCCTCTGCAGCATCAACAGAATTTGCCTCAGTAGCGTGGTTCGCATCAGTCAACAGCCAGACACTGGCCACAAGCGCGAGGAGCACCAGAAGAGGCGCCGACAAGGCCAAAAAACGAACAAAGCGCCACTTCATAATCAAGGCGCAAAGCTGGAATCGGCCAAACGGTCATGATTTCGACGGCCTCGCACAACTCTGCTGTTCCCAGAGAGAATCTCAAGGAATGGCCTAGACATGACAAAAAGGGGAACCTGCATAACCGAGCCGTGCACTAAAGTAGCTTCATTACTGGCCGTCTGCAACTCTTGATTCATACGACCGTTCGGCAAATCCCTTAGACTTTTATCTGACTTGATGCTTTCTTCATGTCGTCACATCGGAGCACCCGTTTGCCCCGTTTCCCCTTATGCATTTTTGTAAATTCCTGCTTCTGGCAAGTCTTGCCTCGAGCATTGCGGCAGGTGCGCCCATTGTCGTCTTGAATCCGTCCGGCGAGATCAGCAACGGCGTGGATCAAACCCCTCTGGCTGATGCCTCGGTGATCGGATGGCAGGGAGCCGGCACCGCTCAGGTGATCGAGGGGGGCACCGACTACGGCAACGGGCGGTGGCGGCTGAGTATCGAGGACAGCGCCGAAGCATGGCAAATGACCTCGCACGTCATTGCGACGGGCGAGGCCTACTCGCTGCGCTTCGATGCGGCGATGTTCGACGGCAACTTGCCCGGCGGCGGCAGTGGCTTCATCCCGAGCGGGACCTTGGTCGGAGGCACCCTGCGCAACGGGGACTTCAACGATCCTGCCGGGGTCACCGGATCCCGCAATTTCGAGAACACCTCGGACTGGTTCAATCTCGGCGGCAGCCAGCTGGCGCAATCAACCCACTCCGACCTCGCATTCGACGGAACCCGCAATGCGGTGCTGACGGATAACGGGCTGCGCAAGTTTGCGGTGGATACCGGTCACACCCTGGCGGCTGGCGAGATTTTCCGGGTGGGCTTCGTGTGGCGGGACGCCTCTGGCTGGAACGACGCGAGCGATGCCGTGGGCGTGACTCTTTTCATCACGGCGGATGACACAATCAGCGGTTCGAGAACCGTGCTGCAGGCGCTCCAAGCACCTCTTTCCACTCAGGAGTCCACCTATGAGCAGGCATCCCTCACCTTCGGTGCCGTGGGTCCTGCGGCAGTCGGCAAGCGGCTGTTTGTTCTCTTCGAGGGCGTGGATGGGGACGGCAACACTTCCGGTTTCGCCCGCCTCGACAATTTCGTCCTCGAACGCGGCACTTTCCAAGTCGCGCCCCCGCAACGCCAGATCATTGCGGAGCTCTACGTCGATGACAACGGCTCGCGGTTGCCCGTGGCCTCCCGCACCTACGAATTCAAAACCCCCGTGATCGGCACATGGGATCATTACCACCTCGCGGTGCCCGCCGGCTCGCTCAACGCCCATGCGGGGAAAACCGTCGGCGTCAGGTTTCGCTCGAACAATCAGGGCAACCTGAACTTCCAGAGCTTTGACAACGTGCGGCTCGACGTCTGGCCCGCCGGGGCGCCGTCCGGTGCGTTCTCCGACACCTGGGACAGCACGCCTGACCAGCCGTGGGCCGGTCCCGGCTACTGGGCGAACCGCCTGCAAGACTGGCAGGTCAGCGGCGGCCGCGTGCTGTGCATCAACGGCACCCGCGACCAACTCACACTCCACCGCCCGGGCACCTCGATCCGTGGCAACGGGGAGAGCTTCGCGTTCAGCGTGCGCACCGGGCTGAACACCGGCAGCCACAGCACCGGTTCGCGAGCAGGCTTCCTGCTGGGCGCGGGGCCGAACCTCGATTGGCGCGCCGCCTTGCTCGTGCACGATGGCCTCGGGCGGGACTTCGGTCTTTTCCTCGGCATCACCGGCGGGGGAAACCTCGTCATCGAGGACTACTCGACCGGCACCGTTACCACCCTCGCCACCACCGCAGCCACCGGCGGTTTCGCGCAAAACACCCGCCTCGAACTTGCCGCCGCCTACAACGGCGGACCCGGCACCTACACCCTCACGCTCACCGCCTTCAACGCATCCAACACTCAGATCGGCACGGTGACCATCAGTGTTCCTTCCGACCGGGTGCTCGGAGCCCTCGGCTTGCTGACCCACCGCGGCTCCACGTCGGCGACACATTGGTTCGATGCCTTCGCCGGGAGCGGAGCCGGGCTGCACCCCGAGCCCGACCGCCATCTCGCCATCCTCGGGGCGATGCACACGCTTTCGAAAGGGAAGCTGAAAATCACCGCCCAGCTCCCGCCGCTGAGCTTGGCCGCGAATCCGACCGTCGCCCTAGATACCTGGAACGGCTCGGCCTGGACCAACCTCGCAACCGCCCCGGTGGATAACACCGACAATTTGTCCTCCTACACCGCCACCTTTGCCCTCCCCGGCTGGAATGATGCTGCGGACACCCCCTACCGCTTGCGGCTCGCCATTGGCGGCACCGATTACGCTTGGACCGGAACCATCCGCCGCGACCCGGTGGGCAAGGAGGAGTTCGTCATCGCCGTCACCAATTGCCAGCGCATCAACGACGGCAACCTTCAGAACAACGGCTTCGATTGGTCGCCCGTGATGATGTGGCATCCGCACCCGCAGTCATTCGCCCACATCGCCAAGCACCAGCCCGATGTTCTCCTCGCCCTCGGCGATCAGATCTACGAACCCCAACCGACGACCAAGGACACCTCCAGCGCCACCAACCGTCAGCTCGATTTCCTCTACAAATGGTATCTGTGGATGCTGCAAGTGCGGGAGCTTGCGCGCAACATCCCGACGATCGCCATCCCGGATGACCACGACATCTATCAAGGAAACCTGTGGGGCGAGGGTGGTATCGCGACCACCAACGAGGCCACCGGCGGATATAAGGAGCCGCCCGAGTGGGTGCGGATGGTTGAGCGGGCGCACGCCTCGAACCTTCCCGACCCAGATCCCTACAACCCGGTCCAACCGCCGCCGACCGTCGCGCAGGGTATCGGCGTTTATTTCACGGGAATGACCTACGGTCGCATGGGCTTTGCCATCCTGGAGGACCGCAAGTTCAAGACCGGCCCGAACTCGGCTCCGCCCATTGACCAGCAGCACCTGCTCGGCGAGCGCCAGCATGAGTTCTTGCGCCAGTGGAACAAAGACTGGGCCGGGCAGGACGTGAAACTCGTCGCCTCCCAATCGCCCTTGGCCAGCCTCAACACCCATGCCGGAGCGGGCTACACCTTCGGCCTCAACGACCGGGATACCCACGGCTGGCCGTCCCACCGCCGCGACGAGGCGTGGCGCTTGTTGCGCGTCTCGCGCATGTTCCAACTGGCCGGTGACCAGCACCTCGGCACCCTCGCCCACCATGGAACCGACGCCCCGCGCGACGCGGGTATTTCCTTCGCCGCTCCGGCCATGGCGAATTTCTTCCCCCGCATTTTTGACCCGATGAAGAATACCTCGGGCACCTCCCCCACCGTTCGCCCCTACAAAGGCGATTACTTTTTCAACGGAGTCGGCACCCTCCCGGACGGGGTGACACCAAACCTCACCTCAACCTTTCCGCACCATTTTGCCGTCCTCGGCGCGGCCAACTCGGAGGAATACTATCAGCGGACCACCGGGATCAGTCCGCCGAACTACCACGACCGCGCTGCGGGTTACGGCATCACCCGCATCAACCGCAAAACGCGGGAAATCACCTTCGAGGCCTGGCCCATCCACGCCGACCCGGAATACCCGCAGACCGGCAGGCAGTTCGCCGACTGGCCGCAGACTTTCCGCCAGACCGACAACGACGGCCGCGCTCCCACCGGATACCTTCCGGTCATCGACACCCATTGGCGCGAAATTCCGGTCGTCCGCGTCTTCAACGAAGCCACCGGCGAACTTGTGCATGCCATGCGCATCCGCGGCACCCGGTATCGCGCGCCGGTTTACAACAATGCGGCCACCTACCGCGTCGAGATCGCCTACGGGGATGCCACCGTCTCCGAGATTCTGACCGGCCAGACCGCGTCCG
>JBGSSV010000116.1:0-4126 GCA_041736875.1 Chthoniobacterales bacterium
GAGCCTGCAGGAGTTCATCCGCGCGACCTGCGGGGCGAAGCGGCCGGTCATCGTGGCCTCGGGCTGTGGTGCGGCCTTGGCCTGCCTCACGGCCTCGCAGCATCCCGAGTTGGTCGCGCGGCTGATCCTTTTTCACCCCCAGGGCACGACCCGTTGGCTTTCCGCCTGGGCTCCGGCCCCGGTGCGGGCCATGGCTTGGTCGCGCAACGGTCGGCGGTGGATCTACGCCAATTACCTCGCGCCGCCGGCCTGCCTGAGCCGTTGGCTCTCGGGGCGGCGCAGCGCCGAATCCGACTTCGACCTGGCCGAGCCCGTTTCCGTTTTCTCCAGCTTCGCCCGCCAATACGGTGCCGCGTGGGCGGTCCTGAGGATTCTATCCGGCCGCTTCTCCCTCGAAGCCCTGCCCCGTCTGGACGAAGTGTGCGCCCCCGTGACCATCTGGTGGCCCGGGGGCGCCGGACCCGAGCCGCCGGCTTCCGCCCACGGTCGGCCCGGGGTGCGGATTGACGATTTGGAGCCCTGCGGGCCGTTGGCTCCCTTGGATCGTCCCGGGGAATTGACTGCCCGTCTGCGCGTGGAACTCTTTCAACCGGTTCGGTTGGCCGGGACTTGACGGGAAGGGGGCCTTACCCTTTAATTGTTGGTCCGCTCAACCAGATCCGACCATGTCTCAAACCGAAGTTATTCTCACGACCCACATCCCCAGCCTTGGCGCTGAAGCAGATGTGGTCAAAGTCCGTCGCGGCTACGCCCGCAATTATCTCATTCCCCGCGGCATGGCCCATGAGGTCACGCCGGCCAGCCTGCGGATGACCAACTCTCTCAAGACCCGGCGCGCCGAGCGCGAGGCGAAAGAACTGAACGACGCCAACGATCTGAGCCGCCGCCTCGGCAAACTCAAGCTCTCCTTCATCCTCGAGACCGGCGAAGCCGGCAAAGCGTTCGGGGCCATCACGGCCAAGGACATTGCCGATCGCGTCAAAGCCGAGTCCGGCCAGGAAATCGACCGGCATCGCATCGCGCTGGAGCGGCCCATCAAGGAGTCCGGCGAATTCCAGATCGACGTGCGTCTGCATTCTGAGGTCCACGCCACCCTCAAGGTCACGGTCACGGCCAAGACGCCCAAGGCCGCTCTGGCGGAGGAGTCCGAGGACGAAGACGCGCGTCCCCGCGGACGTCGGGCCCCGCGCCCAGACGACGGCGCCGAGGCTGCTTCCTGAGCCAGACCATCGGGTTTTTCGTCCGCCGCCGGGCCAATCTTGGCATTTTTTGCGGCGCGCATTGACCGTGCGACCATGCTCGCGGCACAATGGCCGATCTCATGATTCCGCCGGCTGATTCCTCTGGACCGAATCCCGCCCGTCGCCCCGGCGAGGCGCGGCGGAATGGCAAGCCGGCGGACAAGCGCCCGGCCGCCGCCCCCGACCCGCACCGGCCGCTTCCGCAGGCTCTCGACGCGGAGAAGGCTCTGCTCGGCTCGATACTTCTCTCGCCGGAGGAAGTGCTGACCGAGTGCGTTGATCAGGTCGAAGAGGGCACGTTTTATTCGCCCGCGCATGGCACGATTTTCCGCGTCCTGCAGGAGATGTGGACCGTCTCGCGGTCGGTCGATGTCATCACGCTGACCAACCGCCTGCGCGACCAGAATGTCCTCGATGCCGTCGGTGGCCCGGGGGCCGTGACCGAACTCTACGGCTACGTTCCGACCTCGGCCAACGCGCCGCATTACCTCGAAATCGTCCGGGAGAAATCCCTTCTGCGCCGCATGATCACCGCCTGCACGGCCTCGGCCGTGCGGTGCTACGAGGAGCAGGGTGATGTGGACCAATTACTCGACGACGTGGAGCGTGAGATTTTTACCATCGGCGAAAAGCGCCACCGCAAGGGCCCGACCGGCATGCGGGAGGAGGTCTTCACCGCGCTGAAGAACATCGAGAAGATGTATCAGCAGAAGGGGATGATCAGCGGGCTGGCCACCGGCTTCACCCTCTTCGACCAGATGACCGACGGGTTGCATCCCGGCGAAATGATCATCGTCGCGGCCCGTCCCTCCATGGGTAAAACCGCCCTGGCCATGAACATCGTCGAGCACGTCGCGCTCCATGCGGACAACCCCCGGCCGGTCGGCGTTTTCAGTCTCGAAATGAGCACCCAGCAGCTCATCCAGCGTCTGCTCTGCTCGCGCGCGCGGATCAACATGAAGAAAGTCCGCTCGGGCATGCTTCCGCGCTCGGACCACGGCAAGCTCAACGAGGCCGCCGCGGTCCTGAGCGAAAGCCCCATCTACATCGACGACACACCCGGCCTGACCATTCTCGAGCTGCGGGCCAAGGCGCGGCGGCTCCGCGACCGCCATCGCATCGAGCTCATCGCCATCGATTACCTTCAGCTCTGCCGCTCGACCAGCCGCCGCGGACAGGACAACCGCCAGATCGAAATCTCCGAGATTTCCGCCGGCATCAAGGCGCTGGCCAAGGAACTCGAGATTCCCATCATTGTCCTCGCCCAGCTCAACCGCCAACCCGAGGCCCGCGGCGGCGGCAAGCCCCGCATGTCCGACCTGCGCGAGTCCGGCTCGCTGGAGCAGGACGCCGACGTCGTCGCCCTCCTCGTGCGGCCCGAACAATACGAGGACGATCCCGAGGCCCGGGCCGAGGTTTCGGGCAAGGCCGAGCTGATCATTGCCAAGCAGCGCAACGGCCCGACCGGGGACATCCCGTTGACCTTTATCAAGGAATACACGCGCTTCGAAAACGCCGCTTTCACCCCGTCCTCCGATCAGGAGTAGGCCGCCGGCGAGCGTCTGCCGCGTGGTGAACCTAACGCCGCCCGCTACTGCTCCAAGCGCCCAGCACGTTGGGCACTTTCGAAATTCATGGTTCGAAGAGCGGCCAAGGTGCGCGTCAGCGGCAGGCCTATGACGTTGGAGCGTGAGCCCTCCACTTGCTCGATGAGCATTTCTCCGTGCTCCTGCACGGCGTAGGCGCCGGCCTTGTCGAGGACCTCGACGCGGTCGAGGTAGCTCTCGATCAGCGCATCATCCAGCACGCGGAACCGCACGACGGAAACTTCATGGAACTCGACCTGCGTGGCGGGCTCCCGGCGTCCGAGACAAACCCCGGTGGCGACTTCATGCGCGCGGCCGGAAAGACTGCGCAGCATGACCCGCGCCGCGGCGAGGTCGGGCGGCTTGCCTAGCGGTTGGCCGTCCAACCAGACGAGGGTGTCGGCCGCCAGGACCACGGAGCGCGGGTGCGCCTCCATGACGGCCACGGCCTTGGCCCGGGCGTTGGTGAGAACGAGCGCCGCGAGTCCCAGCGAGGGGTCATGCAGTTCGACCGCTTCGGCCGTAACCACGAGGAAATCGAGCCCGGCCGAGCGGAGCAACTCGCGGCGGCGGGGTGAGGCGGAAGCGAGAACCAGCGGCGGGCGGTTCAATAAAAGTCGCCGTCGTCGGCGAAACCGTGATCGTGCCGGATGGTCTCGAGGCGCCGACGGGTCCGGCGGCCTTCACCAAGTTCGCGGTTGACCCGCACTCCGGCGCCGATGAGCAGGGGAATGCTCGCGGTGATCCCGGCCAGAAGAACGATCAAGCCCAGACGTTGCCGGGCCGTTTTGCCCAGTTGGTCGGCGACGAGCAGTCCGGCACCGACGCCGACGGCCATTTCCGCCGCGGCGGCCACGGAGGTGGCGGAAAGATTCTGGGAAAACCGGTCGAAGAGATTGCTCATGACACCGGACCTATAAACGACGACGGACCCTCTGGCAACCGCAAGTGGCAGGGGGCGAGGATTTTTCCGTCCGGGAGTTGCCTTCGACCCGGCAACGTTGTGAGATGGAGCCATGGGTTCAGATCTCCATGTCCTTGTCCTCGCCGGGGGGAGCGGCGAACGCTTTTGGCCTGCCAGCCGGCACGCCCGGCCGAAGCAACTGCTGCAGCTTTTTTCCGACCACACCATGCTGGAGGAAACGATCACCCGCCTGGGAGATGCCGTGCCGCCCGAGCGCATTTTCGTCCTGACCAACGGCGTGCAGGAGGCCGCGGTGCGCGCGGCTTGTCCGATGCTGCCCGCGGAGAACATCGTGGCCGAGCCGGCCAAACGCGACACGGCGCCCGCCGTCGCCC
>JBGSSV010000079.1:0-1888 GCA_041736875.1 Chthoniobacterales bacterium
GGGGAGGCGGCGGCAGCAGCCTCGTCACCGCCGAGCAACCCGTGGCCGGCGGCCCGGTGACCATCCGCTATGCCAAGGTCGGCACGATCCTTGGCGGTGCGCAGGTTTTCATCCACATCGGCCACAGCGGATGGCAGGGCGTCATCCTGCCCAACCCGCCGATGATCGATGGCGGGGACTTCTGGACCTATTCCTACCAGCCGCCCGCGGGCGCGACCGAGATCAACTTCGCCTTCCGCAGTGCCTCGAACCAATGGGACAACAACAGCGGCGGCGACTACCGGGCCACCGTAACCGGCGGCACGCCCGAGATCCCGGCGGCTCCGACCGGGCTCAGCGCCACCGCCGTGGCCCACAACCGCATCAATCTTGCCTGGACCGCCGTTCCCGGGGCGACCGTTTACAAAATCCTGCGCGGCGGCACCCAGATCGCCACCAGCGCGACCGCATCCCACGCCGACACGACCGTCTTGCCCTCGACAACTTACGGCTACGCGGTGATTGCCGGCAATAGCGCGGGCGATTCCACCCCGTCAGTCACCGTCTCCGCCACCACCCCGGCCCAGCCGGTGGACCCGCCGAGTTTTGCTCTCTCCGGCACCGCGCGCCCCGGCTACCTGCTCACCTCGCCGGGCATGAAGATCCACGCGGCTGTCCGCGGGACCAAGCTCTACGTCGCCTCGTGGTTCGCCGCGCCCGCCAACGGCAACGACCATTTCATCTTCATTACCGACCAGTTGCTCGGCTCGGCCAGCGCGGCCCTTGCGCCCGCTTGGAACAAAGCCGGCCTGATCGCCGCTGCCACGAACAAGCCCTACCTCGCGCAGGAAAGCTCGAACGGCTGGGTCGGCTGGTTCAACGCGCCCGCCGGATCCACCGCCAACGCCAGCAGCAGCGGCAATGTCGTCGAGGGCGTGATCGACCTCGTGGACGCCTTCGGCTCGCTGCCCCCGACCATCCACATCGCCGTCGCCGCCGTGCAGACGACCAACAGCGGGACCCTTGCTGCCCAAGCCCCGGCGGCGGTCACCTCCGACGGCAACATCGAACCCGCCGAATTCCTCACCATCCCCGTGCCGTCCATCGCCGACTCGGCGGGTGACCATCGTTTCGACCGCGCCGACCGCGACCGCCTCTTCCGGGTCAAGGGACTGCGCAAAACCTCGGGCGGCGTCGGCATTGATGTCCCCACCGTCCCGGGCGTCCGCTACCTCGTGCAACACAAGGCACGCTTGTCCGATGCAGACTGGACGACGACCGGCGAAGTCACCGGCACCGGCCACGACGCCCAGGAACTGCCCGCCACGCCTCCGCCCGCCGCGGCGGGGGAACCGCAGGGATTTTTCCGTGTCCAGATCTCACCCTGACGTTTTCGCTTGCTCTTGCCCCGATTCAGTCCAAGTTCGCAGGCGACAGTCGACAAGTTTAGGTCAGAAAGCGCCGGCCCACGGGTTGAGTTTACGTTCGTGAGTTTCCGCGCAGGCACCGTGAAGTCCACGGGTTAATGATCGGATCGCTTGAAGCCTGGCAGAAAGACACAACAGAAAGATACAACATGGGTAATAAACTATACGTGGGGAACCTTCCCTTCAGCAGCACCGACGATTCGCTCCGCGATCTCTTCGGACAAGTGGGCACCGTGACGGACGTCATGATTGCCTTGGACCGTCAGACCGGCCGCTCGCGCGGATTCGGCTTTGTCACCTTCTCGACCGACGAGGAAGCCGCGGCCGCGGTGGAAAAATTCCACGGCAGCGACATGGATGGCCGGACCATCCAGGTCAACGAGGCCCGTCCTCGTGAGGACCGTCCCCGCACCGGTGGCGGTGGTGGTGGCGGCGGTTATCGCGGCGGTGGCGGCGGTGGCGGTGGCTATCGCGGCGGCGGC
>JBGSSV010000099.1:0-39437 GCA_041736875.1 Chthoniobacterales bacterium
GCCGCCGCCCTCTCCGCCGAGGGAGGGCTGGATGATGCGGCGAAAATTCTCGAACCCCTCGCCGCCGGATCACCCGCGGCGGCCCTGCTCCTCGCCCGCATCCGATTCGAGCAGGGACAGACCGCCGCGGCCCGCACATTGCTCACGGCGGCAGGAAGTGCGGCCCCGACCGAGCCCAATGCCTTGCGACTGTTTATCGACCTTCAACTCGCTGACGGCGATCCGGCCGCGACCGAAGCTGCCTTGGCCGCAGCGCGGGCCCAATCGCTGCTGCCCGCACCGGAACTCGACACCGCCCTCGGCCGGTTGCGGCTCGCCCAGAACCGGCCGTCCGACGCCGCGGAAATTTTCCGCCAAGTCCTGACGCTGGAGGACCTCCCCGTGCGGGTGCGAGAAAACGCCCGTCTGGGCCTGGCCCGCTCCCTCCTCGCCCTCGGCGTGGACAACCGGGCCCGCGATGCGCTGCGCGAGGGAATCAGCGAGTCCCCGGACTCCGGCGTCATGCGTGAGACGATGGAACAATGGATGGCGCTCGAGGGAAAACTCGGCACCGATCCCTCGACCGAACTGCGTGCTTGGGCGGCCGAGAAAGGCACCCGACGCGGTTTCGAAGCCCGCCTGCAACTGGCCCGCCTCGACCTGGGCCGTAAACGTCCCGATGCCGCCGCCGAAGCCCTCGATCCGCTGGTCGCCGACCCCGACCTTTCCCCGGTGGACAACCTGCGCGTCCGGCTCCTCCTGGCCGAGGCGCGAATCGCCGCGGGCCAAACTTCCGCCGCGCTTCAACTGCTCGACGGACTTCCGCCCGCGGCCTCCGGGGCGGCCTCGCAATACCAACTGGCCGACCTGCGCGGCCGCGCCTTGGCTGCCGACGGAGCCTACCGCCGAGCCTACGAGGCCTTTGCCAGCGCACTTTCCTTTGCCTCGACCCCGCCGGAAACCGCCGCCGCGGCGGCCAACGGATTGATCACCGCACTGGCTGCCGAGGATCTTCCCCTCGCCCGCCGGTCCTACGAAGTCCTGCGTGAGGCCGACCCGGCCAGTCCCGAGCTCGTCCGTTGGTCATTCCTCATCGCCACGGCCGAGGCCCGCGAGGACCGGATCGACGGCCTCGCTGCCCTCTCCCGCCGTGCACCTTCGGTCGAATACGCTTTTCTGGCCAAGCTGGCCCTGGCGGAATGGCGGTTGGCCCGCGGCGAACCCTCGGCGGCCGAACGCATCCTCCGCACAGCCCGGGACGATGCGGAGGCGCCGCCACGCGGGGCTGCGCTCGCGGCGGCGGAGATCTTCGCCGCCGACAGCGCGGGATCGCTCTCGCGGGAGGAACTGGAGACAGCCAGCAACAAGTTTCTGGCCGAATTTCCCGATGCGCCCGAGGCCACCGATGTTTCCTTCAAGCTCGGCGAACTCCATTCGCGCGCCGGCAACCATGCCGCGGCGGAATCGGTTTTCACCGAGCTGGCGGCCAAGCTGACGGACGCGGAAGCGGCCGCACTGGCCAAATTCCTCGCCGCCCAGTCGGCCTCGCGCAGCATGAGCGCCGAGGGCAACGAGCGTGCGCTGGCCTGGTTCGACGAGATCGCGCAGACGACATCCTCGCTCCGCTACCGCGCCCGCTTCGAACAGGCCTCATTGCTCATCCGCGACCGCCGTTTCGACGACGCCCTCACCCTCTACGATCGCATCCTGGCGGCCAAGCCCCCGGACGAAGTCCGCCACGCAGCCTTGATGGAAAAAGGCGACACGCTCTTCGCCCTCGGGGCGGACAATCCGGACAAATTCCGCGAGGCGGCAGCGGTTTACGCCGGGCTGGCGGCCAACATTGATGCGCCGGCTGATTGGCGCGACCAGGCGGCGTGCAAACGCGCCACGGCCCTGACCCGCACCGGCCGGACCGACGAGGCCCTCGCCGTCTACCGCGAGGTCCTGACCCGGCCGCCCGGGACGAAGGCCGACCAGTTCTGGTTCTACAAGGCCGGGCTCGAAGCCGCCCGGTTGCTCGAAGATCAACAGGATTGGCCTGCGGCCATTGCCATCTATGATCAAATGGCATCCGCCAACGGCCCGCAGCGCGAAGAGTTGACACAGCGCGCGCGCCGCCTGCGGCTCGAACATTTCATTTGGGAAAACTAAACACATGCTCAACACGACCAACACCACTGCAGACGGACACGTGAAACTTTTCATTCCCGGTCCGGTCGAAGTCTCGGACAAAACTTTCCGCGCGTTCTGCCATCCGCAGATCGGCCACCGCGGCAGCGAATTCTCCTCGCTCTACGAATCGATGCACCCGCGCCTTCAGACCCTCTTCGGCACGGCCGGACCGGTCTATCTCGCCACTTCGTCCGCCTGGGGCGTGATGGAGGGCGCGCTGCGCAACCTCGTGCAGAAAAAGGTCCTCAACTGCATGTGCGGCGCCTTCTCCGACAAATGGCTCGATGTGAGCAAGCGCTGCGGCAAACAGGCCGAGGGCCTGCAGGTCGCGTGGGGCGAACCCATCCCGCCCGAGTTGGTCGACGCCAAGCTGGCCCAGGGCGGCTTCGACGCCATCACCCTCATCCACAACGAAACCTCCACCGGCGTGATGAGCCCGCTGGCCGAGATTGCCGCCGTGGTGAAAAAATACCCCGAAGTCATGTTCATCGTCGACAGCGTCTCCTCGTTCTCGACCGTGCCCATTCCGATGGACGAGCTCGGCATCGACGTCCTCCTGACCGGCAGCCAGAAAGCCCTGGCCATGCCCCCCGGGTTGGCCTTGTTCAGCGCGAGCGAACGCGCCCGTGCGCGCGCCGCCACCACGACCGACCGCGGCTACTATTTTGACTTCATCGAGTTTCACAAGAACTGGGAAAAGTTCATGACCCCGAGCACCCCGACGACCGGGCACATCTACGCGCTGGCCTCCAAGCTCGATGACATCTTCGTCGAGGGCGTCGAGGCCCGCCACGCCCGGCACGCCAAGCTCAATGCGATGATTTCCGCCTGGGTCGGCGAGAACGGGTTCGAGCACTTTGCGCGTGAAGGCTACCGCTCGAAGTCACTCGTCTGCATCAAGAACAACCGCGAGATCGACGTCTCGGCCTACTGCTCCGCGCTGAAGAAAAAGCACAAGGTCGCCATCAACGGCGGCTACGGCAAAATCAAGGGCACAACCTTCCGCGTCTCCAACATGGGCGACGAAAGCGAGGCCACGATCAGCGAGTTGCTCGGCTGGATGACCGAGTGCCTGCCCGCCTGACCCGCTGGCCGTAAGCCGCTTCGGCCTTAGGCGCGGCAGGAATACCCGCACCAGTTCGCGGCAACCAAGCGGTCCCGGCGGTTTGGTTCGCTCCCAGGGGAGTGCGCATGTATCGTGGCGCTTCCGCCGTCATGAGAGCTCTTGTCCTTTCCCTGGCTCTGGCCCTCGGCCTGCTCGGCTGCCGCCCGGAGCCGGGCGCAGCGCTGCGTCCGGGCGAACGTGTGATGCCGCAGACGATTTCGGCCACCGAACTGCTGTTCGAGGCGCCCGACGCGGCGCGGGTGGAACTGTGGCACGCGGGCAATGGCTGGACGGCTCCGGTCAGCGCCGTCCGGGAGGGAGGGCTCTGGGTCGTGCCAGTCAAGCAACTCGGCCTACCGAAAGGGTTGCACGAGTTCAAATTCGTCGTCGATGGAACTTGGGAGGAGGGCCACAACCGGCTGCTCTATCTCGGGGCGGATGGAAAGCTCGCCCCCATTCCCTCGCTTTACCTCACCTGGCGCCGCGACCCGACGACCACCATGGTGGTTTGCTGGGACAGCGATGATCCGTCCGAGCAAGCCGCGGTGCAATGGCGCGCGCAGGGCGAGGAAGCGTGGCGCGAAGCGCGGGGCACGTCCGCACCGTTCCCGCACACACCGCGAACGGCGCACGAGGTCGAACTGACCGGACTCACCCCGGGTCAGCGCTACGAGTTTCGCGCCGGGCGGGAGACGAGAACCAACAGCTTCGTCACCATGCCCGCGAAGCTGGAGGCTCCACTGCGGTTCGTCGAAGGAGGGGATGTTTATGGCGACGGGAGGCTGATGGATCGGATGAATCAGTTCGCCGCCTCACTCGACCCGGCCTTCGTCGTGCTCGGCGGGGATCTGGCCTACGAGAACGGCCAACCGGAATTGGTCGGCCGCTGGCTGCGGTTTCTCCAATCGCTGAGCGAGCACTTGCGTGCGCCGGACGGCCGGATGATCCCGGTTGTGGCCGCACTCGGTAACCACGAGGTGCGGCGCAAGGACCAGAACGTCATCCAACCGGGCACCATGCCAGCCAATGCCGCTGAGCGGGGCGACCTGGCGCCCTTTTATTTCGCCTCGTTCCCTTTCCCCGGCGACCCCGGCTACAACGTGCTCGATTTCGGCGATTACCTCAGCCTTGTCTTTCTCGACACCAACCACCTCAACCTCGTCGCAGGCCCGCAGACGGACTGGTTGGCCACAACGCTTGGCGAGAGGAAGAGTCGGCCGCACGTCTTGCCGGTTTATCACGTTCCCGCCTACCCGTCGGTCCGGGCCTATGATGGCGAAGTGAATCAAGCGGTCAGGAGCGCTTGGGTGCCGCTTTTCGAACAAGCCGGCGTCCGCCTCGCCTTCGAGCACCACGACCATGCGCTCAAGGTCACACCGCCCATTCGCTCCGGCCAGCGCTCTCCCGACGGCATCATCTTCGTCGGCGACGGATCATGGGGAGTCGGCGTCCGCGAGGTGCATGACGTGGCTGACACTTGGTATCTGGATTTTTCCGAACCAATCAACGGCCTGAACGAGGTCACGCTTGAACCCGGCCGCCGGACCGTGCGCGTTCTCACCGCCGAGCGGCGCGAACTGCATCGAGTGGAGCAGGAGATCGGCGCCGATTGAAGGAGCGCGTCAGCCGCGCACAACAAAGAGCGAAGAAATGCTGAGTTCGGTGGCCTGATACCCGACCTGTGCGAGCACGCCGAAGCCGAGAGCTTCTTCCAGCACCTGGCGGTTGGTCCGCGCGGCGGGGCCTTCCGGGGGCGCGATGTCATTGAGGATCACCCCGGCGAGCGGCAAACCGCGGGCCCGCACGCTCTCGACCGTGAGCAGCGCGTGATTGAGGGCGCCGAGCTTGTTGCCGACGACGACAAGGACCGGCCACCCCAAGGCAACGGCGAAGTCGGCGATGGTGTAACCGGCACGCAGCGGCACAAGCCACCCTCCGGCGCCCTCGCAGAGCAGATGATCATGACGGTCGGCCAGCGCCCGAATCGCGGCCAGCGCGACCTCGTAGTCCGGTGAGGGCTCGCCCAGCAACTCGCAGGCCCGCGGCGCGGCAGGCGTTTGCAGCCAGATCGGATTCAAGATGCCGAGGAACTCCGCGCCGCCGTTCGCGGCCGAGAGGGTCTCGACATCATCGCGCGAACCGCAGCACACCGGCTTGGCTGCGATGACATCCAGTCCGGCCGTCCGCGCGGTGCGCACGAGCAGCGACGTGACGTGAGTTTTCCCGCAATCGGTGTCCGTGCCGGTGACAAGGTAGTTCATCGTCTTTCCCCCAATCCCCCGGCCCCGCCATGGTAATGATGCGTGGCGGCGGAAAGAACGTGCAGCGCCGCAGTCTCGCTCCGGAGCACATGGACCCCAAGATGCAGGGGCGTAAAGCCGGCCGCGAGGGCATCGGACATTTCCTCCGCGGTCCAATCACCCTCCGGTCCTATGGCGAACGTGAGTGCGGGCGGCGCCGGAACGAAGAAGTCACGCAACGGACGTCCGTCGGCGAACAGCGCGGGAATGCCCCGCAAGCCCGGCGGGGTCGCACGAAAAGCGTCCTCCGGCGCGGCCAGCGGGAAAATTTCCGGCAGGACCACATGTCCGCATTGCTTGGCTGCCTCGACGGAAACCTGTGTCCACTTGGCCCGGCGCTTGGCCTCGTCCTTCTCCGCGATCTTCACGACGGAGCGCGCGGCTGCGACCGGGCGGATCGAAGCCGCGCCCAATTCCGTGGCCTTCTGCAACAGCCAGTCAAAACGCTCCCCGCGCACAAGGGCCGCGATCAGGTGGATCTCCGGCTGGACGCGCGCGACCTGCCACGCGCGGTTGATCCGCAGCTCCACCGCCCGCCGGCCTGCTCCGGCCATGACCGCCTCCGCCACCCGCCCGGTTCCATCAAAAACCTCGACCACCGCGCCGGGTCCCAAGCGGAGGACCTGCACCGCATGACGCGATTCCTCCGCCGACAGAATCAAAGCGTCCGCTTTCCAAGCATCAGGGGGGACAAAAAACCTCGCCACAACGTGGATAGTTCCCAAATTCCCCGTCACGTCAACGCCCCGCCGTGTGCTCACCTCGCCCGCTGGCGGCGGTGGCGGAGGAGGGCGATGAAGAGGCCGGCGGCGGCGACGATGAGCGGCATGGCGAGGAGGTTGATCCATTTGACCCGCTGCTCGAGGGATTCGACTTCCTGACGCAGGGTTTTGCGGACTTCCCGCAACTCCTTCTTGGCCTCCGCTTCCTTGGCCTTGAAGGCTTTGATTTCGGCCTTCTGCTCGGGTGTGAGCATGAGTTGCTGGGCGGGATCCTTGCCTTGCGCGAGGGCGGCGAGGCGGGCCTGCGTCTCGCTGAGTCCACGCTCCAACTCGGCGATCTTTTCCCGGAACTTGCCCTCGGCCTCGGCCTGCAAGCGCTTGACCACGGTGAACGGCCGGTCCCGGGTGGCCCGGCTGCGCACCGCGGACAGAGCATCGCCACCGGTCACCTGCTCGACCATGGATTGCGCGAGGTCGAGGTTGCCATTGGCCGGCACTATGACGGGGCGGCCGGAGGGTGTCGTCATTTCGGCCACCGCCAGCGGGTCGAAGAGCATGTCCGCATCAGCCACGAGATAGATCACCGCAGGCGCGGCGGCTTCTTTGAGCCCCGGGGCCGCGGTCGGGTCGGGCGATGAGGCGGCATCCGGCAACGCCACCTGACCCTCGGGAGTGACGCGGGGTCGACCCTGCGGAAACGCGGTCTGGAAACGGCCTTCGAGTTTGATGGCCAACGGATACTCCACGCCGGTGGGTTTGAAATCGCGCTCGACGGCCTCCGGCGAAGTCTGGACAAAGCCTGGGTCGGACAGGGCCGACTGCGGCGAGGAAAAAACCAGCGTCGTCTTCGTCACCCCCGTCGCGGGATCCCCTTGGAATGCTCCCGCCAAGGCGAGAAAAAGGCTGCCCACACTCCCGCTGACCGCGCTGTCGGGATCGACCGCATCCGGCCCCAGCGCGAGGATGCCCGGGGCACGGCCCCGCCGGGTGCTCCCCACATTCTGCATGTCGACGACGATCTCCGCGGGATTGAACTGCACGCCCCAGGCGGGGAGCAATTTTGACAAGGTGGAAACGCTCGGCGGTGGCGTCCTCATGGCCGGATTCGCCGCGGCGGCATCCATCACGCACATGGGATCGACGAAGGCCACCAGGCGCCCTCCGCGGAGGACGAACTGATCAATGGCGTATTGGGTGGCCTCGGAAATCTCGCGCGGATGAACAACGAGCAGCGCTTGAATGTCAGCCGGGATCTCCGCCGCGGCGAAAGGAATCTCCCGCACATCGAAGGACCGTCGCAATTCATCGAAGAAGATCCCCACCGACGGAGGTCGATCCATCAGACTCATCATGGCCGGCGATGGACTGGTCGGCAGCGGGGTGAGGAGGCCGAGAACGGGGCGCGCGGCGGTGGTCACCGAGGAGATTGCACGGACGAGGTCGTATTCGAGCAGTCGTTCGCGGTCCGGGGCGAGAAAGGGCAGCGCCGTCTTGCGGTCGTCCTGGAAGAACGCCAGACCGAGATAAATGCGTCCACCGTCGGGCAAGATCTGCGGGTCGACGCCGTCGAGGCCGGCGGATTCCTCCGCGGCGGAATCCGGCTCCGGGTCGAGCCGTTCGACCTGCAGCTTTCCTCCTGAAGCCTCTTCCATGGCTCCGAGGAGATCGTTGACGTTCTGGGCATAATTCTTCAGCCCCATGGGCATAGCCTCGTCGCTCTGATTGAAATAGAACCTCACCTGCACCGGGGTGGTCAGGTCGGACAGAATTTTCCTGGTGCCTACGCTCAGGGTGAAGGCCCGCTCGGCGGTGAGGTCGGAGCGCCACGCGAGACGACTGGTCAAGGCGTTGATCCCGACGAGCAGAACGAGCAGGGCGGCGAGACCAAGGAGGCGAGAAAGCAGCGAGGGCAGATGACGTTGTTTCATCATGGTTCAACCGGAGCGACGCGTCCGCAAAACCACCCCGGTCGCGTAGAGGAAAAAGAAAATCATCGAGGCAAAGAAAGCGACATCACGCAGATCGAGCACGCCGCGCTGGATGCTTTCAAAGTGCGTCATCACGCTGAAGGCCGCGACAAAATCGATCACAGGGGGCCCAAAAATCCGGTCAAGCAGACTGAGCACGGGTGGCCACCCGCAGAGGATGACGAAGAGGCAGACGACCAGCGAAAGAACGAAGCTAACGACTTGGTTCCTTGTCAGCGCCGAGGTGAAGGAAGTGACGGCGAGGAACGAAGCACCCATGAGCAGGCTGCCGACGTAGCCAGCCACAATGACCCCATGATCTGGTGCGCCGAGATAGGCGACGGTCAGCCAGACCGGGAAGGTCAGGGCCAGCGCCACCCCGAGGATGATGAAATAGGCGAGAAATTTCCCCAGCACGGCCTCCCCGGTCGTGACAGGCAGCGTGAGCAGAAGCTCGATCGTGCCGGCCCGGCGCTCCTCCGCCCACATGCGCATGCCCACGGCCGGAACGAGGAAAAGGTAGAGCCACGGATGAAACCCGAAGAACGACAGGAGGGAAGCCTGCCCGCGCTCGAAAAAGCCGCCGACCATGAAGGTGAAAAAGGCGGACAGAACCAGGAAAATGACGATGAACACGTAGGCGACCGGCGAAGAGACCGTGCCGGAGAGCTCGCGTTTGGCCACCGTCCAGATGTTGCCGCAGGTTGAGTTCATTTCGATTCGTGCGTCCCCCCGTTCGCCGCGGTGATCGCGCGGAAGACATCATCCAGGCGCCCCTCCTCAATGCTCAGCTCCTCCAGTTGCCATTTTTCCCGCACGGCCAGTTGATGCACGCGAGCAGCCAACGCGCGCGCCTCGGCCGGGTCGGACGGCCGCAAGCGCATCATTCCAGGCATCCCCGTGACAAGCTCGACGCCGGCACACCCCTCGAGCTGACGCAAAAGCGGCTGCCACGCGGCGTCCCCCCGGTCCGCCGCGCGCAGCACAATCGTTCCCGCCCCGGACGCGCGTGCCTTCAACTCCTCGGGCGTCCCGTTGGCCACCAGGCGTCCGCGGTCGATGATGATGGCCCGCGTGCACACCGCCTCGACTTCCTCGAGGATGTGGGTGGAAAAAATGATCGCCTTCTCCCGGCCCATCCGCCGGATGAGCGAACGCACCTCGTGTTTCTGGTTCGGATCGAGTCCGTCAGTCGGCTCGTCGAGAATCAGCACCGGCGGATCATGCAGGACCGCCTGCGCGAGACACGTGCGGTGGCGGAAGCCCTTGGACAACGTGTCGATGCTCTGCTGCGCCACCGGCTCGAGAAAACACATCGTGATCGCGCGATCCACCGCGTCGCGCAACGCAGGCCCGCGCAATCCACGCACCTCGCCGCAAAACTCGAGAAACCCCCGGACCGTCATGTCGCTGTAGCACGGCGCGTTTTCGGGCAGGTAGCCGATCAGGCGTTTGGCTTCGACCGGGTGATCCTCCACGTCGAACTCCCCCACGCGCACGCGCCCGGAGGTCGGGGGCAGGAATCCCGTGACCACGCGCATGGTGGTGGACTTGCCCGCGCCGTTCGGCCCGAGAAACCCCAGAACCTCGCCTTTCCCCACGGTGAACGACACGTCGTCCACCGCCGCCTTCGGGCCGAAATGTTTACGCAGATTGCTGACTTCGATCATATCTCACCCCGTCCGCGACCCCCGGTCGCGCGTGTATCCTGCGACAAGCTTGAAGCGCCGAATGTTCAAAAACTCTCCTGGTCAGGCTCTTGGAAGCGCAGGGTCAGGTCGAGAATCTCCGCCCGGTTGCCCACCCGGACCGGCGGCCCCCATGTGCCGAGGCCCGGCGAAATGTAGACAGCCATCTGGTCGACAAGCCCGAGACCGCTGCTGAAGCCGAAGAGCGCGCGGACGATGTATTTGTTGGGCCAGAGCTGGCCGTCATGCGTGTGGCCAGAAACCTGCAGGGCGGCCCCCGCCGCGGCTGCCTCGGCTAACGCGACCGGCTGATGGTCCATGACCACGAACGGCACCCCGGCCGGCACGGGGTCGATGATTTTTCGCAGGGGTGCGCGCCGCTCGCCGCGGAAGCGCCCGATGCTTGCGTCCTCGCGTCCGGCCAACCAGAACGCCCCGCCGGCCAGCGGCACGACCCGGTCGCGCAGCATTTCGATGCCGTGATTTTCCAGATACTCCACCGCGGCATCAACCCCGCCGATGTATTCATGGTTGCCCGTCACCGCATAGACTCCGAGCGGAGCGCGCAACTCGCGGAGGAACTCCCCGAGGTTGTTCTCCACCACGGGCGGCAGATCTTCATCAATCACGTCGCCGGGCAGGAGAATGAGATCCGGCTTGAGCGCATTGATCGTGTCCACCCAGCCGCGCACCCGCGCCTGGGTCACGAGCGTGCCGAGATGCAAGTCGGATGCGACGACGACCCGGACCTGCTCCGGCGCCCCCGGCACGCGCGGCAGGGTCAGCTCGAGGCGGGTGATTTTCGGATGCACGGCGTTCCAATGCCCCCACGCGACAATGACCGCCACCACAGCGAGGACGCCAACCGCGGCGAAGAACTTGGTCCGAGGCCACGCGGCGAGCCACGCCGGCGGCAAGAAACGAAGTCGTCGGAGAAGGCGTCCGGCGATTTCCACCAGCAACCCAATGAGCAGCAGGTAATACATGAGGGCGAACCAGAACGCGCCGATCCAGACGAGCGCGGTAGACCATGGCGTGACGGCGAGGTTTTCCAGGTTGCGCCCGGCCAAAAACGCGAGAGCCGCAAACCAGAAGACCGCCGCATACCACCCCCGCCAACGCGGTCGCCAAGCCAGCGCCTGCCATCCACGGACAAACAGAAAAATCTGGATGGCGAAGTAGCCGGCGAAGACCAGGGTGAAAAAGAGAAGAAACGACGGCCGCATGGACCGGACGATCATAAGCCGCCACGGCGCTTCTGCCAACCGGCCCCATTAGCGTTGCTAATGTTCGGCACCTCCCGCACTATTAGGACCTAGAATTTACTACCCTCATGAACCAGCCCCCCACCCTGCACAAGGACCTCCTCGCTTGGGTCGAGGAAACCCGCGAACTTTGCCAGCCGAAAGACGTCGTCTGGTGCGACGGCTCGGAAGAGGAGGACCAGCGCCTGCGGCAATTGATGGTCGATTCGGGATCGGCCATCCGCCTCGACGAAGCCAAGCGCCCGAACAGCCTTCTCGTCCGCTCGGATTCCCGCGATGTGGCGCGGGTGGAAAAGCGCACGTTCATTTGCAGCCGGAACAAGGACGACGCCGGACCGACGAACAATTGGGAAGATCCGGCCAAAATGAAGGAAACCATGCGTGGCCTTTACCGCGGCTGCATGCACGGACGGACGATGTATGTCATCCCCTTCAGCATGGGTCCGGTCGGCTCGAAGATCGCGCGCATCGGCGTCGAGATCACCGATTCGCCCTACGTGGTGGTCAACATGCGCATCATGACCCGCATGGGCCAGCGCGTGCTCGACGTGCTTGGGAAGGACGGCTTTTTCGTGAAATGCCTCCACTCCGTCGGCTATCCGCTCGATGGCCGTCCGGACGTCGCCTGGCCGTGCAATCCGGAGAACACCTACATCACGCATTTCCCCGAGGAACGCCTGATCATGAGCTTCGGCAGCGGCTACGGCGGCAACGCGCTCCTGGGGAAAAAGTGCCTCGCCCTCCGCATCGCCTCGGCCATGGGGCGAGACGAGGGATGGATGGCCGAGCACATGCTCATCCTCGGCCTCGAAACGCCGGAGGGAAAAAAGAGCTACGTCACCGCCGCCTTCCCCAGCGCCTGCGGCAAGACGAACTTTGCCATGCTCGTCCCGCCCGAAGCCCTCAAGGGTTACAAGGTCACCACGGTCGGCGATGACATCGCGTGGATCCAACCGGGGCCGGACGGCAAGCCGCGGGCGATCAATCCCGAGGCCGGATGGTTCGGCGTGGCCCCGGGCACCTCGTTTGCGACCAACCCCAACGCGATGGATTCCTGCCGCCGCGACAGCATTTTCACCAACTGCGCCCTGACCGATGACGGCGACGTGTGGTGGGAGGGCATGACGGATGAACCGCCGGCACATCTGATCAGCTGGCTCGGCAAGGATTGGACGCCGGGCAGCGGCACGCCCTCCTCGCACCCCAACGCCCGCTTCACCGCGCCGGCGGTCAATTGCCCGTGCATCGATCCGGAATGGGAAAATCCGGACGGCGTGCCCATCGACGCCTTCATTTTCGGCGGACGCCGCATGAACGATATTCCCCTCGTCTTCGAGACGCGCGACTGGAACCACGGGACCTTTGTCGGCGCGACCCTCAGTTCCGAACAGACCGCCGCCGCCGAGGGTCAGGTCGGCGCGCTCCGCCGCGATCCCATGGCCATGCTCCCCTTCTGCGGCTACCACATCGGTGACTACTTCAACCACTGGCTGAAAATGGGCGAAAAGTTCGGGGCCAACAAACCGCGCATCTTCCATGTCAATTGGTTCCGCAAAGACCGCAACAGCAAATTCATGTGGCCCGGCTTCGGCGAGAACCTCCGCGTCCTTGCGTGGATTGTCGCCCGTTGCCACGGCACCGCCGACGGAATCGAGAGCCCCCTGGGCGTAGTCCCGCGCTATGCCGACCTGCCTTGGGCAGGCCTGCGGTATCCCGAGACCCGCTTCGACGAGCTGATGTCCCAGGACCGGGCGAACCTCACCGAGCAAGTCCGCTCCCACGACGAATTCTTCGCCAAAGTCGGCGAGAAATTTCCTGCCGCCCTCAAGGCCGAGGAAGCCGAAATCCTCAAGCGCCTCGCGTAGCGTTTGCGCCGGCAGCGAACTCGGTGCTTCTGCTGCGTTCTTGGAGGGCGAGAGTCCTCGCGAGCCGTAGGCCCTGAGCGGGCGGATGTCCAAGGCCAACCGGCGGCCGGGGACGACCGCCCTCCTTGAACCACTTCAACGCACCAAAGATGCCAGTCGCGTCCGGTTGCCTACGCCGAGCTTCTTGAACGCCCCGTGCAGGCGCATCTTCACCGCCGCCGTGCTGATCCCCAGACGCTGGGCTATCTCCCCGTTCGACAAGCCCTCGGCCGCTGCCAAGACCGCCTCACGCTCGGTCGGCGAGAGGGTGGCCAGATCGGCCCCGAGCTGGCCGCAGCCCGGTGATCCGGGCTGATTTTCGCAGATTTCGATCAAGAACCCCGGGTCGGCCAGCAGCGACTCCTGCTGCAGAATGAGCGTGATCTCGGCCCGCAGATCCGGCCGGGTCGGGTGCGGCAAACTCCGCCGCCGATGAACCAGCGCCTGACCGTTATGCTTCACCGCCGCTTGCCACTCGTCCTTCATTTCCGCGCACACGGCCAAAACATCTGGCGGCAACTCATGGGTCCGTGGCAGATTTTCGTGGTCGCGCCCCGCCCAACGCACGCTCAGGCGCCGGCACTTTGCGTTTTGGTGGGTGATGCGTAGATCCCATTCCAACAGGCTGGCGGAGGCGGGCAGAGCTTCGAGAAGAGCCGCGAGGCGGTCCGAGGAGGAGTGCACCTTGAGGCTTTTCCTCAGCCGCTTCAAGGCCGTGGCAATGTGCGGATGCAGAGCCCGCAGGCGGGCCAATTCCTCCGGGCCGAAATCCGGCTGATCCTCCGGACGGAAGACGCAGAAGGCATTCTGCGGCACCGGAGGAAGGAGCCCCCAGAAAAGCAAGGCCACCGAATGCCGCCACCCCTCGGGCTGCATGAACTCGCGATAGAATGGCAACGCCTTCAGCTCGGCGTCCGCCGGCAGATGGTCCTTGGTGTGCAAGACGCGCAGCCCGGGGCGCACCATCACATAGGAAACGCTCGGGTTGAGTTGGAAGAAGCGCTCCATGTAATCGGGGCCGAACTCCCGGCCCCTCGAGTCCCGCGCAATCAGCGGCACTCCGCCCACATTCCGCAGATTGGCCAGTGCGAACTCGCAATCCACCGTGGCTTGCAACAAGCGAAACACCGCCTGCAAAAACGCCTCGGTCTGCGTTGCTCCATGCATGACCAGCAACCGCCGTTCCCATTCGCTTGGAGAGACTGGCAGCTTGGTTTTGCCGTTGTTGGAGGTCATAGGGAATGCATTGAGGCCCCGCCACTGAGCGTCCCGGCGACAAACTCCACGCCGGGACGGCGACCAACCCGACTTTTCAACAACAGGCGGGCCTGAATGTAAACACCTCGTTTGGCGGGAGGGTGAAAACTAACCTTAAGTTAGGTGGACCGCCGTCGCCCCTTCGCCCTAGGGTGCTCGCATCACAGCCGCGCCAGAGCCGGCCATTGGAGAGAACCCTGCCATGAACACTCGCCACTTCCTCCCCGCCCTTTGCTGTCTCGCCCTCGCACATTCCGCCCTCGCGGCAGTGCCTGGGCAGATCAACTACCAAGGCCGCGTGGCGGTCCAAGGCACAAACTTCCACGGGACCGGATTGTTTAAATTTGCCCTCGTAGATGCCGGCGTGGACGGGAGCCAACCGGCCTCCATCATCACGCAGGTCTCGGGGGGCTCGGTCTCTGGCATTGTCTATACCGGCGGGATCGGCTACACGACCCCGCCGACGGTTACCATCATCGGTGATGGAACCGGAGCCACGGCCACCGCCTCGGTCAACAGCGGAGCCGTCACCGCCATCAATTTCAGCGACAGCGGCAGCGGCTACACGTGGGCGTCCATTAGCGTGGCCAACCCGCCGCCATTTCTGACGAATGTTGTGACTTACTGGAACAATGACGGGAGCATGACCTCAGGCGGAGCAGAACCTCCCGGGGCGGTGACACTTCCGGTGGTCAACGGCCTCTATTCGCTCGCGCTCGGCGACCCGACCTTGGCCAACATGGTCGCTCTCAGCCCCAGCGTCGCGGAAAACACAGACCTGCGTCTGAGGGTTTGGTTCAACGACGGCACCAACGGCTTCCAGCAACTGACTCCGGATCAGCGACTCGGCGCCGTCCCCTTCGCCTTCCGCACCCGCGTCGCCGAAACTGTCGTGGCCGCAGCCATCTCCTCGGCCGAACTGGCGGCCGGCTCCGTGACGGGGTCCAAAATCGCGGACGGAGTGGTCGGGCCAACCAAGCTCGCAGACAATGCGGTGAGCGCCGCAAAGATTGCCGACGGCAGCGTGTCCGCGGCGAAGCTCGCCGCGCTGTCCCCTCCCACCGCCGGACAGGTCCTGCGTTTCGATGGCACGCAATTCACCTGGGTCCTCCAGGGCATCACGCTGCCCTACTACGGCTACGGGAGTGATCCGACGGTGGCGTTTTACGTGCAGAACTACAACACCGGGACGGCGCTCTGGGGCGAGTCTTCCTCGGGCAATGGCGTCCAGGGGGGGAGCGGGGGGGCGGCGAAGGCAGGCCTCTACGGGGTGCACCACGCGAACGGGGGGAACGGGGTTCATGGCTACGCGTCCTACAATTCCGTGGGCGTCTTCGGCGAAAGCCTGGGCGGCGACGGGGTGAGCGGGCGGACCAGCGCCTCGAACAAGAGCGGCGTATTCGGCTATGCCTCCGGAGCCGACTCTGCCGGAGTGCATGGGGCCAGCGACCTGCATCACGGTGTGTATGCCGCGACCGGAAGTGCCAGCAAATCCGCGATCTGGGCTTGGGCTCCGAATGGGGCGGAGGCCATCCACGGACATAGCGACGCAGGCCATGGGGTCGTGGGCTTTGCGGGGGGGATGGATGATCCGGACTCAGAGTTGCCACGGAAAGCCGGCGTCTACGGAAGCAGTTCCTCCGGCCACGGCGTGCAGGGGTATGCCACGGCCACATTTGGGGCCGCTGTGTATGGGAAAACAGACCACCCCTACGGCTACGCTGGCTTCTTCTCCAACACGAATTATGATGGTAGCGGGGGCTCCGCCTGCTCGATCTATTGTCGCGGCCGCCTCGAGGTCTACGGCGATGTCTGGGTCTATGGCGGCGTCTTCTCCGGACTCTCCGACGAGCGTCTCAAGAACGTCTCCGGCGACTACGAGCGCGGGCTCGATGACATCCTTCGCATCCGCACCGTTCGCTATTCCTTCAAGCCCGGCCATGATGTGCCCGGTGCCGGCGCGCCCCGCGTCGGCGTCACCGCGCAGGCGGTGCGCGAGATTATGCCCGAAGCGATCACGATCGGCCCGCATGACTACCTCATGCTGAACACCGAACCCGTTTTTTGGGCCATGGTGAACTCGATCCAAGAACTCAAAGCCGAGAATGACACCCTCCGCGCCCGACTCGACGCTATCGAAGAAAAACTGCGATGACCTACGACCAACGCCCATGAAAAACTTCCTTCTCGCCACCCTTCTCCTCACGGCCGCGGCTCACGCCCAAGTCCCGCCGCACATCAACTACCAAGGCCGCGTGGCCGCGCAGGGCACCAACTTCCACGGCACCGGGGAGTTCAAGTTTGCCTTGGTAGATGCGGGGACCAACTTGAACCAGACCGCCACGGCAGCGGCCGTTGCTACGGTCATGATCACTTCGGTTTCAATCAACTCCGGCGGTTCCGGCTACACCAACCCGCCTTCTGTCACCATCGCGCCGCCCGATGACCCCGAAGGAGTCCAAGCCACGGCCACGGCCACCGTCACCGACGGCGTGGTCACGGAGATCACCATCAACGAGGCGGGCTCCGGCTACTTCAACAACCCGGTGCAAATCACCATCGCCCCGCCGCCGGAAAACATTGAGCACCAAGTTTATTGGAGCAACGCCGGAGACCTCGCACCGAACGAGGTGCCAAGCACTTCGGTGAGTTTGCCGGTGGACAAAGGTCTATACTCGGTTCGCTTGGGCGACACCTCCGTGGCGAACATGGCAGCGTTCAACCCCGATATTTTCTACACTCCGCTTTTCCTCCGCGTGTGGTTCAGCGACGGGATGAATGGGTTCCAGCAACTCACACCGGACCAACCGCTGGCCAGCGCGCCTTATGCGCTGCAGGCGCGACTCGCGGAAACTGTGGCCCCGGGTGCGGTAAATTCTGCCGCTCTTGCCACTGGCGCGGTCAGCGTCTCGAAGTTGGCCGCGGGCGCAGCCGCTGCGAGTATTGCCAACCAAGATTTGGTGCTGGGGCAAGGCTCGTTCACAAACATCGTGGTAGCAGGCACTGGTGGCCTCTCAGCAACTAATGGGACCGTCTCAGCGTATCTCTTTAGCGGCAAATTAGTTGATGTAACTTTTGATGTCACCGCAGGAGATGATGTCATCGCAGGAGACAATGTCACTGCAGGCAATGATGTCATCGCCGCCGGGGACATTACCTATGTCGGCACCTTGACGGACATTTCCGACGCACGCCTCAAAGACCTCGGGACGCCCTTCACCGCCGGCCTCGACACCGTCGCGCGAATCGAGCCGCTGCACTATCGCTTCAAACAAGGCAATGCCCTCGGCGCCCCCCAGCGATGCCGTCCACGTCGGAGTCTCCGCCCAGGCGCTGCAGGCCGCCTTGCCCGAGGCGGTGACGCAACGAAGCGACGGCTACCTCGGGGTCAGCCAGGAGCCGGTCGTCTGGGCTTTAGTCAACGCCGTGAAGGAACTCCAGGCCGAGAACGAAGAGCTGAAAGCGCGGGTCGAATCCCTCGAAGCTGATCGCCAATAGCCCGCCCACGGCCATGAGAATCCTCATCGCACTCTTTGCCACCATCCTGGCCGCGCACGCCGCGACGCGCACCAGCGAGCACTACGCCATCACCGCCGACACCATCGACTTCGGCGGGCAGCGCGTGACGAGCACCAACTACACCGCGGACGGCAGCATCGGCCCGATCATCGGCCTTTCCAGCGAAGCGACTTCCGCAAGGGTGGCCAAGCACGGCTACATCGGCCAACTCTACGACTTGATGGGCTACGCGCTGTGGGCCACTGACGACACCCCGGATGAACTCGGCACAACGCAGGTCTTCCCCGTGCGCCTCGCCGACGATGGCACGGGCCTCGCGCTTGCCCCCGCCGGTTTCGGTTTCTCCGTTGTGAACGGTCCTTTGACCGGCATCTCTGCGGGCGGCTGGGTCACCGCTGGCGCGGTGTATGCGGCAACCCCGGCGAGCGTGGGTGCGACCTCCATCGAGTCAGGCCTGATCACGCGGCTGCTGACCGTGCAGGACACCGTCACCGACAATTTCGGCAGCTACGCCGGCGATGCTTTGGCCGATGGTTGGCAGGTGCAATACTTCGGAACCAACAACCCGCTGGCCGCGCCCGGGCTGGATCCAGATGGCGACGGACAAAAGAATCTTTTCGAATTCACCGCCGGCCTCATCCCGACCGATCCGGCGTCCGTCTTCCGCTTCCGGATCGAGCCCGTCCCCGGACAACCCGCGCACAAGCGCCTCGTCTTCAGCCCGGTCTTGACCAACCGCACCTACACGGTGAAGGCAGCCACATCCCTGACCAACGCAACGTCGCAACCCCTGACCAACCAATCAACCGATGGCCTGATCCCCGAGCGCCGCGTGACCGACCTCTCGGCCGGAGGCACGCGGAAGTTTTACGAGGTGGAGATCAGCCAGCCATAGGGCGGCGAGGCAGCGGGGACGGTTTGTGGTTGCCGGTGGTGTTTCTCGAATGAGAGAACAACGCCGTCGTGAAAAAGCTCTTCCTTGCCCTGCTCCTGCTCGGGGTCGGCCTCTGGGCTTACTTTCAGTTTTTCGTCCCGGCGCCGCCCCAGGAACCCGATGTGGTTCTGCGCCTCTCGGTCTTCATCGACAGACAGATCGACACGATTCTCGGTCCCCTTCCCCTAGGGGAGAAGGAGGAGGTGGCCTCGCCTTCCAAAACGCACGACCTCCGCAAGCTGCGCGAAGACATCCGCGACCTGGCGGCCAAGTCAATTCCGCGTGACCAGAAGCGCCTCGCCACCGCGGCGCAACTCTGCGACAGCCTCCTCCGTGCCTCGGAGGAACGGGACGAACACCTCAGGCGACTCAATGACACGCGGGCCAAAAGCAAGCCCACGGCACTGGACGGCAACTCGGGGCAGGCCGCGGCCGAACGCTTGAGATTTTTCGAAAACGGCATCGCTCACTCGTGGGTGGAAACAGCCAAGACACTCCGGGCAACCCTTGACCGTCAATATGCCCAGTTGCGTGCCTTGGAGCGGAAGTAGGATACCCTCCAAATTCTTCGCGCTCTTGGCGCACTTGCGCCCTACCTTGAACAGGTCAGCAGATTCTCGGCCTTGAGTCCCTGCAGCCATCGTTCCGGCCAGGGGGTGCCGCTGGCACCGACAAGGGCGCCGACCACGACGCCGCGATGGCAGTTGTCGCCGCCGAGATTGGTGTTGGCGATGAGGGCGGCCTCGGGATCGTCCGCGTATTTCCAGGCGAGGTAGAGCGCGCCGGGGAATGCATCCTGCAGATAGCAGGCGGGGCTGAGGATGCGGCCGACCACGTCCTCGTCACTCCGGGCCGACCATTGCTCGAGTTTGCGCCGCCCGACCCAGCCCTGACCGTGCGCCTCGATGCTCTCGCGGACTCCCGCACCGGCGAGGATGGCCCGGAGCATCCGGGCGAGATCGCGTGCGGCGGTCTCGACCAACTCGCCGCGGTGGGTCACGCGGACATGGTCCCGCACGGCACCGAGTGCGGCGCCTTCGTCGGCAAAGGACCATCCGGCCAGCACCGGCACGTGGGCCAGACCGCCGATGTGGATGTCCTCGCTGCCGCAATCCACTGGCCGACGTCCCCGGGCATAGGCGCTGAAGAAATTGCGATGACACTCCTCGAGGTAGGTGTCGCGGTGGCGGCCCGGCGTGGTCAGGAAGGCGATGTAACGCCGGAGGTAATCGTCGCGGTCATAATACCCGAGGGTCATGAGGGAGTCGCGCAGTTCGAGGGCAAGTTGCAGGTTGATGGTGTTCTCGCCCGCGCGAAGAAACTGATGGTAATGCACCCCGCGCCGCCCCCAATAGACCGCCTGGTCATGGAGGATTTCGCCGCGGGCATTCGGCGCCGTGTAGGACGAGCGCCAGAGGATGCTGTCCGCGTGCACGGACTGCGGCGCGAGCAAATCGGTCACGCGCCCGTAGTCCCGCACGAGCCGCCCCCGGTCGTAATACCAATGCACGGGCATGGCCAGCGCGTCGCCGAGCAGGGCGCCAAGGAGGCAGTTGTGCGCGCGATCCGTCACCCGAACAGAACGTCTCAGTGGGGCAACCGGTTGCCAGACGGACCGCCGTCGAAGTAGATGCTCCCGCCGATGAACTCCCGCAGGATGGAGTTGTAAGGAACCTTGGCGTCATCCATCGGATGGAAAAATCCGAGAAGGTTGAGCAAACGGTCGCGGGCCGCGGCCTGCGGGCTGCCGTCCGCGATTTTCCGCAGCGCCGCCTCGGCGGCCGGGCGCAGCGCGTGGAGTTCGTAAAGCATGCTGGAGTTGAACATCGCATCCGCCTCCTCCTGGTATTTGAAAACATGATGGTGCTCGCCCCGGCGGACACTGGCCCACTGGTCGATGGTTTTCTCTGCAGGCGTGCCGCGGAACCTTTCGCCCCGCACGATGCGGCGGATGAGGCGGACCTCGGTGGTGGGAACGCGGTTGACCAGATCGACGTTGAGGAGGAAGAGCGCGCTGATGTAGATCCGCCAGCAAAGGTTGCGCCGCACGGCGGGGAGGAGGCCGGGGTTGAGGGCGTGAATGCCCTCGATCACCAAAATCTCATCGGGGGCCAGCTGGAGCGTGTCCGTTTCATCCTGGCGAAGTCCGCGCACGAAGTCGAACCGCGGGCCGGCGACCGTTTCGCCGTTGATCAACCGCGCCACCTGGTCCTGCAGCAAGGGAAGATCCAGCGCCTCGAGGCTCTCGAAATCGGGACGCCCGGCGGAATCCCTTGGCGTGTCCGCGCGGTTGACGAAGTAATTGTCGAGCGAGAGCGGCACGGGGCGCAGGCCGTTGACCCGCAACTGAGTAGCCAGGCGCTGGGCGAAGCTGGTTTTGCCCGAGGCGGATGGCCCGGAGATGAGGAGCACGCGCAAGGCGCGGCGCTGGGCCAGGATGAGGTCCGCGATGTCGGAAATCTCCTTCTCCTGCAAGGCCTCGGCGATGCCCAAAAGTTCCAGACTGCGGCCGGAATCAACGAAGGCATTCACGTCGGCCACCTGCTCGACCTTGAGGTTGTGCAACCATCGCTGGGTCTTGTCGTAAGCCTCGGCCAGTTTGGCTGGAGGAATCAGCGGCGGCTCGACCACGCCCTCCTCATCGGCGAAATCGACGATGAAACCCGAGGCGTAGGGGACAATCTTGAACGGTTCCACCAGCGAGGAACGCGCTTCCGCCGGGTAGAGCGCGCGGATCAGCAGGCCATCCACTTCGTAATGATAGTAGCCGTCGAGGTGGCGGAGAAAATGGATCGGCCGGTCCGCCTCCACCCAATGGTCGAGGCGTCGGGCGATCTGCCGGACTTCCCGCTCGGAAAGCACCGAGTCGGCGAGGTTCCAGACCACGCCCTCTTGGATCGAGTAGGACGTCTTGAGCCGGTCGTCGGGAAACAATTCGCCGGCCACCTTGATCAGACCGAGTTTGACCGTCTGGCGCCGTTTGCGCAGGTGGTTTTCTTCCATGGCGCTAGGGCGCGGGGCGGTTCGCGGCCATGGCCGGCCGACCGCTCCGGATGATCATCTCAGCCTCGAGGTCCGTCCACTGAACATCAAAGACCTGCGTTTCGGCGGGGCGGAAGATCGGGACAAACGTGGTGTAGACCCGCGGCACGGTTCTTGTCTGGCCCCGCTCGTCCTTCACCGTCTCGTAGTAGTAGCTCGTTTGCGGAACCTGCTCCCAGCGGGCCGGGATGCGGTTGTAGGTCCGCCGGACGTCGAAGGCCAGTTTGCGCAGGATGACCGCATCCGCCCCCTGGCGCCGCGCATTGTGCAGCAGCGCGCGGTAAAGAAACGGATAGCCCCGATCCGAGACGGTGGCGAAACGGCCGATGACTTCGTATTTCCACGCGGGCGATTCCGCCAAGACAGGCACCGCCTCCGATTTCCCACGCGGGAGAAACGTGCGGTCGGTCACGGGGGTGTAGAACACCTCCGTCTCACGCAGCGGGAAGCAACCGACCAAAAACGCGACGAGGGGAAGGAGCCAGACTTTCGGCACAACTCTTGGCTACACCCGTCCGCGGGATGAAGCAACCGCTGTGCGCGGCGTTTGACAGAGCGCCCCGCGTCCTTTAAGGATGCAGACCCTGCCAATGGTGGCCGTAGCTCAATGGCAGAGCCCCGGATTGTGATTCCGGTTGTTGCGGGTTCGAGTCCCGTCGGCCACCCCTTCCTAGCCGCCATGACGCCCGACGAAAAACTCATGCGCGAGGCGCTGCGGTTGGCCGGCAAGGGCATCGGCCTCACGCGGCCCAATCCCGCCGTCGGATGCGTCCTGGCCCGCGGGGGAAAAATCGTCGGCCGCGGCTGGCACCGCCGGGCGGGCGAGCCCCACGCGGAAATCGAGGCTCTGCGGTCGCTCAACTCGCCGCAACTGGCCCGGGGGGCCACCGCCTACGTCACCCTCGAGCCATGTTCGACCCACGGGCGCACCCCGCCCTGCGTCTCCGCCCTCATTGCGGCCGGAATCGGTCGGGTCGTGGTCGGCGCGATCGACCCGAACCCATCCCATAGCGGTCGCGGCCTTGCTCTCCTGAGGCGTGCAGGCCTCGAGGTCGCCCAAGATGTCCTGGCCGGGGAGTGCGCCGCCTTGAACCCGGAGTTCCATCACTTCATGTCCACCGGCCTGCCGTGGGTCATCGCGAAATGCGGACTGTCCCTCGACGGGCGCCTCACCCGGCCGCCCGGGGAGAGCCAGTGGCTGACCTCGGCCGCAGCGCGGGAGGATGCAATGAAATTGCGTGGACGGGTTGACGCCATCCTTGTCGGGGCCGCGACCGTGCGGGCGGACGATCCAGCACTCACCGTGCGCGGCGTGGCCGGGGCGACGCAGCCATGGCGGGTGATCTGGGCACCACGACGGAGGCCTCCAGCGAAAGCGCGACTGTTTCACGACGACGCCCGGGACCGCACGCTGGTGCTGACCCACCACACCCTGCGCGGCGCCCTACGCGCACTGGCCCGGCGGGGCGTGCAATCCTTGCTGGTCGAGGGCGGAGGCCACACCATGGGAGCGCTTTTCGAAGGGGCCATGGCCAACGAAGTTGTCTTTTACTTTGCGCCCCTGCTGGCCGGCGGGAGCGTGCCCGCCGTCGGCGGTGACCGACGGACGACCCGGCTTACGGACACCGCTTGGCGCAAGATAGGGTCGAACCTCCGGTTCTCAGCAAAAATACCGCCAAGCGCCAACTGAGACACCTCTGTCATCCTCAGAAAAAAGTTCTTGCTCCATATTGAACGATTGTTCTAACTAGCTGTCGCGGGACAAAAACCGCACGCAAACAAACCAACAACCCAATCATGAAAAAATACATTATTACCAGTCTTGTGGCCGCGGTGGCCGCGACTTCAGCCTTTGCCGGTTCCGGCAAAGTCGTCAAAGAAGTGATCGTTCCCGAGGACCCGTGCCTCTTCCGCGATCAGGAACTCCAGATCGACCTGTTCGGCCTCGGCGACTTCTACAAAGGCGCCAACGGTCAGGGCGCTTTCGGCCGCGAAGAGCGCACCTTCTCCGGTCGTCCCGCATGGGGCGGCGGCGTCGGCCTCAACTACTTCTTCATGAAGTATGTCGGCGTCGGCATCGAGCAGGACCTCTACGGACGCGAGTCCCTCAACAACAACAACAGCACGGTCGCGGGCCGTCGCAACACCCTCCCTGGTTCCTTGAGCACCTCGGCCGGTGATTACGGCTACACCCGTTGGGCCACGATCGGTAACCTCTTCCTGCGTTACCCGATCTGCCAGTGGAACCTCGCCCCCTACATCATGGTCGGCGGCGGAGCCAACTACGGCAACGTGCCTGATCTGCAGGTGGTTCCGGCCACAGCCGCAACCCCCGGCCGTAAATACCGTATGGCCGGTCAAGGTTTCGGTCACGTCGGCGGCGGTCTCGAGTATCGCGTCACCGAGAACATCGGTTTGTTCAGCGATGCCCGTTACCTGTTCTCGAACGTTGATGGTCTGGCCAACAGCCAACTCATGTGGCGCTACGGCCTGCGCTTCGCGTTCTAAGTCATCCGGCGAACAACACTCACAACGGCGCCGGAGCAATCCGGCGCCGTTTTTTTGTCCTCGCACTGCCTTGTATCCAATCGATCCAAAAGGGACTTGCCAAGATCGCGAAATTTTTCGATGCTCTGACAGCGAGTAAATCGCACGCAAACAACCAACAACCCAAATCATGAAAAAATACATCGTTACCAGTCTAGTGGCCGCGGTGGCCGCGACCTCAGCCTTCGCCGGCTCCGGCAAGGTCGTCAAAGAAGTGATCGTTCCCGAGGACCCGTGCCTCTTCCGCGATCAGGAACTCCAACTCGACCTCTTCGGGCTCGGACAATTCTATAAGGGCGCCAACGACAACTTCAACGGCACCGAAGTCCGCTCGTTCTCCGGTCGTCCCGCATGGGGCGGCGGCGTCGGCCTCAACTACTTCTTCATGAAGTATGTCGGCGTCGGTATCGAGCAGGACCTCTACGGACGTCAGTCGGTGGCGGGCTTGACCACGACCCCGGCCGGACGGTTCCGCACCTCGACGCTCCCCGGTGCCGCCAACACGGCCGCCGGCGATTACGGTTACACCCGTTGGGCCACGATCGGTAACCTCTTCCTGCGCTACCCGATCTGCCAGTGGAACCTCGCCCCTTACATCATGCTCGGCGGCGGAGCCAACTACGGTAACGTGCCCAACCTCGCCATTCCCGGCGGCTCCCGTTACCGCATGGTCGGACAGGGCTTCGGCCACGTCGGCGGCGGTCTCGAGTATCGTGTGACCCAGAACATCGGTCTCTTCAGCGATGCCCGTTACATGTTCTCCAACGTTGACGGCCTTGCCGACAACCAACTCATGTGGCGCTACGGCCTGCGCTTCGCGTTCTAAGTCAACCGACTAAATCACTCACAACGGCGCCGGAGCAATCCGGCGCCGTTTTTTTGTGCGCGGACGTGCTGACGGGCGGACCAGAGTCCTGCTCTGGAAGAACGAGGCGCCCCGGAGGCAATCGTCCGTTCACCTGTTAGTCCAAGGGTCGAACCTATGCCCCGCCCCGAATTCGCGCGACCGGACGCGCGCCAGATTGCCATTGCTGGATCACCTTTCTGTGCTGCGGGAAGAGGCGCGGACCGACTCCATTTCGATCACTGAATACATCCCATAACTTCTTTGCGAGCCATCGACCGCATGATGGGACGCGATCGGAGGAGGACCGTCTGATGATCTGTAGGCAACGTAGAATTTTTCAGGCAAATCTGGTTGCGGCCAAAGATCGAACATATCGACGCGGCGAAGTCCCTTGGGCTTGTAAACGGCCCGGTTCTGCTGAAACCAGAGCTGCGAGGAAACTTGGTAGGAGGCGCCGTAAAGAACCGTCAGGGACGCGGTTTCCCGGGCCAGCAGGCGCATGGCAAAGAGGTCTTTGGCCTTTTCGGGCAATCGCTCGCGAGCCAGCAGCACAGCCAGAGCCAAGACGGCATAAATAGCCGAGAAATAGGCGATGGCATACTTCGCGTAGTTCTCGAAAGACGAGACCGTGAGCAGAACAAGAGCGGGGGCGGCGATGGATGGCCAGTTGGCCTCGACGGGCCCCCGGATGGCGCTCAAAAGGAAGAACGCGAGAGGCCCGAAGGCAAAATACTTTAGCATCACTCCCTTGCTCTCGGTGGGTTGGAATCGCCAGCCCCCAAGGAGCAAAAAGGGGCTCATGATCAGGATCTGGCCTCCCAGATACTCCAAGACCCGCAGGACGCTGAATTCATGGGTGGTCAGGCGCTGCCCAAGCTGAAACTTGAAGGAAATCCAGTCGTTCTGTTGGTTCCAGATCAGGACAGGAAGCGAAGCGGCCAGGCTGAAGGCGAGAAAGACCATGATGGATTTTCCTTGAGCCAGAAAGGCCCGGTGGCTGCACAGGCAAAACAGGCCAAGGATCAGCGGGAAAATAGCCATGTGATACTTCGAGCAAAATCCGAGACCGAGGGCTATTCCGAGCAAAGCGGCCGACCGCAGGTCGCCGGGGTCGGATACGAGCCGGAGGGAAAACTGCAGGCCGAGAACCCAGAAAAGAACCAAGAAGGAATCCGGCAGACCGAGTGAGCCGCCGACTCCCACCACGGGAACCAGATTGAAGATCACCAGCAGCAAAAGGAGTTTTCTTTGGTCAAAACGAAAGTGCTCGCGTGCGGTGCCGGCCAAAACCAAGGCACTGAGTTGATTCGCGGTGATGAAGGGAATTCTGAAAACCTCCGGCGGCCAGCCCAAGCTGTTGACCCAGCCGATCAACCCGGGGTGATCAAGATAGCCCAAAGCCGGAATCCTCCCCCAGACCCAGTAGTAAGCCTCGTCATCAACGGGAGGCAGAAAAAATGCGCCGACAATTTTCAGGCCGAAAAACAGGGTCCATATCCCATAAAAACGCCGGGAAAACTTGAGATCAAAAAGAGGATGCATCCGTGACCGCTTGTTTTCCGATGTCTGCGCCAGCCATCCCGCTTCTCTCAAGCGAAAGGTCGGAAGTCCAATTCTAATTCCAGCTTCGCCCGGGGAAACGCGGCAACCGTTGAGCCTGGTGCCGCGACCGGGATTGGATCACTTGAACTCAGGCAAAACTCGTCTGGAGCATAGAGCGTTTGAAGGCAAGGAGGGACTTGGAAGGCCGCAAACCGGATATCATGGCTGGTCGTCCAGGAAGCTCTGCGCCACCGCGTCTGCAGCTTCGCGCAAGCTCATGCGGCCCTGCGCGACCAACGGCCCCGTGTTATCGACCGCCGCGCGCACCGCAGGACTCCGGGCCATGCTGGCGAGGACTTTTTCGCGGGCAAAGTCGACCAACCCCTCGCGGACCTGATGCAGGCGTCGTGCCGGCCACTCTCCGGAGGCTCCCATCTCCGAGCGAAAGGTTTCAATCAAAGTCCAAACCTCGGGAATTCCGGTCAGCTTCACCGCGGAACAAGCCAGCACCTTCGGCTGCCATCCGCGCGTGGCGGGGGAGAGAAAGTGCAGCACCTGGGCCAACTCCAGCCGGAGCTTTTCCGCCGCGAACACATTGTCCCCATCGGCCTTGGTCACAACAATCCCATCCGCCATCTCCACAATGCCCTTCTTGATTCCCTGCAACTCATCCCCGGCCCCAGTCAGGGCGAGGAGGAGGAAAAAGTCGGTCATGGACCGCACCGCGATTTCGCTCTGCCCCACCCCGACAGTTTCGACCAGAATCACATCGTAGCCTGCGGCCTCGCAAAGCGTGATTGTCTCGCGCGTCTTGCGCGTCACACCGCCCAAGGCCCCACTCGAAGGCGAAGGCCTGATGTAGGCCGAGGGATGTCGGGACAGTTTCTCCATTCTTGTCTTGTCCCCCAGAATGCTTCCGCCGGAGATGGCGCTGGTGGGATCAACGGCCAGGACGGCCACGCGATGGCCTTGGCCGCAGAGGTGAAGACCGAAGGCCTCGATGAAAGTGCTCTTGCCAACCCCCGGCACGCCGGTGATGCCGACCCGCACCGAGTGGTCCCCATGCGGCAAAAGCCGCTGCATGAGCTCCCCGGCGAGGATGGCATGCTTCGACGAGGTGCTCTCGATCAGCGTGATGGCGCGGGCGAGAACCGCGGAATTTCCCTCGCGGATGCCCCGGGCGTAATCTGCGGCGGTCGCCGGATGCTCCGGGCGCTCTGGCATGGTCACAGTCACAGATCGGGAGTCGTCACGAGCCCGCACGTTCTCATAATTCCTCGCGCGAGGGAAGACCCGGCAAGGAACGCGAGATTGTCCGGGGCGAAAAAGCTGATACTTCAAGGAAGTCCGCCGCGCTGTCACCCGGCGTCCGCCCAATGACCCTCATCGACCGTTATGTCTCCCGAGGCGTGCTGGTCAGCGCGGTCTACGGGATTTTCGTCCTCAGCTTCGTGCTCGTGCTGGGCAATATCTTCAAGGAGGCGACGGACCTCTTGATCAACCGCAACGTTCCGCTCGGCTACCTCCTCTTCTTCATGGCCTGCGTGCTGCCGTTCTCCCTCACCTACACCATGCCATGGGCCTTTCTCACGTCGGTGCTGCTCGTTTTTGGGCGAATGTCGGCAGACAACGAAACGCTCGCGCTGCGCGCCTCCGGCGTCAGTTTGCGGCGCTTCTGCGTGCCGGTCCTGCTCATCTCCCTTGCACCTTGCGCCCTCGCGCTCTGGATCAACACATCGGTCGCCCCGTGGGCCCAGGTGGAGATGAGGCGGTCCCTCGCCACCATGGCGAGGAGCAACCCCTCGAAAATTTTGGCCGCCAACGAGGTGGTTGATCAATTCCGCGGACGGAAAATTTTCGTCGGCTCGAAAGACGGTGATGAGTTGCGGGACATCACCATCATCGAGCAAACGCCCGAGGCGATCCCGAAAAGTGTGCTGCGCGCCGAGAAGGGACGACTGGCAAACAATCCGGCTACCGGAGAGCTGGAACTGACGCTTAAGAATGCCGTCGTCGAGAACCGTCCGGACGGCCAAGAGGATAACCTCGCGACCATCCGCCATGGCATCGTCGCCCATGAGGTGGTGATCGCCATCCCGCTCGATGATTTGGTGAAGACCGACCTCCTGTGGCGACCGCTGGGCACGTTCCAGCTCGGCGACCTCTTCGCCTTCCTGCGGGAGGACCTCGAACACAAGGAGTGGCCGAAGCGGACGGCCGTCCGCACCGAGATCAGCAAACGTTTCTCCCTCGCCTTCGCCAGCCTGGCCTTCGGCCTCCTGGCCATGCCGCTCGGCATGATGGCCCAGCGCCGCGAGACCACGGCGGGATTCGCCATCAGCCTGGCGGTGGCCCTCGGATATTTTCTTTTTTTCGCGCTGACCGATACGCTGCGGGAAAACGCCGCCGCCTTCCCCTACCTGCTGGTTTGGGTGCCGAACATTCTGTTTATTGGTCTGGGCACGTTTTTGCTGCTGCGGATGGACTACCGTTAGGCCCCGCGCCTATTCAACGGCAGACCCGGCGATCTCGCGGTAGGCAGCGCACCGCTCCATCAATTCCTCGTGGGAGCCAACGTCCGCGATGATCCCTTCGTGGAGGAAAAGAAGGCGCGGTAAACTGATCACGGTGCTGAGCCGATGAGCCACAATGATCGCGGTGCGGTTGCCGATGCTCCGGCGCAAGGCGTCACCGAAGAGCTGTTCAGTCCGGGAATCGAGGGCCGACGTGGCCTCGTCGAGCAGCAAAACCGGTGCATCCTTGAGCAAGGCGCGGGCGATCGAAAGTCGCTGCCGCTGACCGGCGGAAAGTTTGAGTCCGCGGTCACCGGCCTGCGTCTGAAGCCCGTCCGGCAGATCCCGGATGAACGACCAGGCCTGGGCGGCTTCGCAAGCTGCCTGAATCTGCCCTTCGGTCGCGGAGGGGTGGCCGACCACCAAATTGTCGAGGATTGTTCCGTCAAAGAGGACTCCCTCCTGAGGCACGTAGCCAAACGCCTCCCGCACCGCACCGCGTGCACAGCCGGCCAGGTCCTGACCGTCGAGCAGGATGCTTCCCGAGGAGGGGCTGTAAAAGCGAAGGAGGAGGTAAAGCAGCGTCGACTTTCCCGCCCCACTCGCGCCGACCAGACCCACCTGCTCGCCGGGCCGGATCGTGAAGGAGACGCGGTGCAGCCCGTGGGAACGGCCCTGGTGGACATAGGTCACATCACGAAACTCGATCAGTCCCCGCGAAGGGACAGCCAGCGGCCGGGCCCCGGCTGCATCGGTCTCCGGGGTCAGGCGCGAGGCGTCATCTATGAATTCCAAGGCCACCTTGACGTGCCGCCAGCGCGCCAATTGCAAGCCAAGCGTTCGCAGATTCGGCAGGACGAACATGAGGTAAACGAGGAAAGTGACCAGTTCGGCGGAGGTCATGGTCCCCTCGGCGATAAAGCGGCCGGCGAGAAAAAAGACGAACATGAACGTCACGGCCCCGGTAGCAATGAGCACAGGCTCGACCAGCGAAGCAACATAGGACTCGCGACGCTGCACATCCATCAGGGCCTGCTGTCGCCCCTTGAAGCGAGCGAGCTCGCGGTCCTCCGCGTTGAAAGCCTTGATGACATCGAGGCCGAGGATGACCGACTGAAGCGCTCCGGCCATTTTTTCCCCGGCCGCGCGTCCGAGGCGGAGAAGTTGGCGCGACTCGCGCTCGATAAAGCGCAGGGCCAGCACCGTCAGCGGGCAGATGAACGCGGTGACAAGGGCGAGGCGCCAGCTCATCCAGAAGAGCATGAAAACGCCACCAGACATGAGGAGCACGACCCCGAGCAGATTGCCCAGGCTCGATTTGATGAACCAGTCGATGTCGAGCACACCGGTGTTGAGCCGCTCGGCCCATTCGCCCGGAGGAATGTTGCGGTGCGACCCCATCGAAGCGCGCAGCCAGCGCGAGACGTAATCAATCCGCAGTGACGCACAAACTTTACGCGCCACCTCGTGAAGAAGCACGGCGGAGAAATACGCAGCGAGGGCCAGGACGAGCAGCACCGCGGCCATGGTCGCGATCTGGCCTCCCGAAGGCGGGGTCGGCTGGACGGCGGTCGCCCGTTCAAGCATGTCGCGGACGATGAGGGGCAAAGCGAGCAACCCTGCACTAGCCGCGCTCATCGAAGTGAGCGCCAGCGTGATAGCCAGGGTATGGGGGCGCAAAAGCTGGGCTACCCGCTGGATGGTTTGCCAGTCGGAGCGACCGGATGGACTCATGGCCTCAGGCTCGGTCATGAACCCCCCAATGCGGTTTGATTGTCTTTGCGCGAATCACCGCGAAAGACAAACCCCTCACAGCGATAAATCCGGTGGTCGAGCAGGCAGGGCCCGCCGTCATGGACCATCAGAATTTCACCCCACTTACTCATGTCCACGCAGGCTAGGCTCCGGGAGTGAAAGGCGGCCAGCATATCCCTAAGAGCATTCTGAAACAGCCGCGGGCCGGCTCGCCGCACGCCGCCGAACCATGCTGCGTGCCGGACCGTTCATACCCCGCGGGCCCCGGCCGCCTCCTCGATGATCCGTTCGGCGGCGCGTTTCACCGCGCCGGGGCTGCCCAGATGACCGGGAATCTCCGCCAAGCGGCTGCGCATTTTGACGCAGAGCGCGGGATCATTGATCAACTCGAGGGCGCGGTCCGCAAAATGCTCACCGGTCAGCCGGTGCTTGATGATCTCGGGCACGACCCAGTCATTGAGCAGCACATTCGGCATGGCGATATACGGTGTGAGGGACAGCCGCCGCGCCAGCCAATGGGAGAAGGGATCGAGACGGTAGGCGACGACCATGGGCGCCTGGAGCAGAGCCAACTCGAGGGTGGCGGTGCCGGAGCAGGCGAGGACAACCGCGCAGCGGCTCAGGCAGGTGTAGCTGTCGCCCTCGATCAAAGTCACCTGTCCAGCCATGCCGGAGTCCCGCAACACGGCTTCGACTGGAGCGCGAACGTGGCCGGCAGCGAGAGGAAGAATGAACTGCATGTCCGGCCGTTCTTTTCGAATGAGCTTGGCCGCCTGCAGCATGGGCGCACCGAGTCCCTTGATCTCCTGATCACGGCTGCCGGGCATCAGGGCCATGACCGGCCGCGACGGATCAAGCCCATTGAACCGCAGGGCTTCATCCGGCTCGGGAAGCGTTTTGACGATGTCCAGCAAGGGGTGCCCATAGCTCACCGCGTTGGCCCCGTAACGCGTGCGGTAGATATCCGCCTCACGTGGAAACGCCGAGATGACCACGCGGCTGATCCGCGCGACCGTGCGGCCAAAGAAGAACGGCCCGACCCAGATTTGCGGCGGAAAATAAAAAACGACCGGCACACCGAGCGATTTGAGCACCCTCCCCACCGGGAGGTTGAAGCCGGGGTTGTCGATCAGGACGGCCAGGTCCGGCCGTTCACCCCGGACCAGACGGGTCATGTCCTGATAAATGCTTTTGAGGGGAAAAACATACCGGACCGGTTCCAGAAATCCGACCGAGCTGAGATGCGCCATCTCGTGGCGAAGTTCGACCCCGGCGCCCCTCATGTGCGCCCCGCCCGTTCCGAAGAGTTCGATGTCCGGCTTCTGCTCCCGCAAGGCCCGCGCCAGAAAGGAACCCTGATAGTCGCCGGAGACCTCCCCGGCCATCATGAGAATTTTCATCGGGCGGGAGGGGTGGCCGGCCGAAAGAGGCGCGCAGGCAAAGCATGAATCGGCACGAGCTTTTATTTTTAAAATCGACCCGCGGGCAAAACCAGTCAAAAACCAGCCTCGGTGCAAGAATCAACAGCGTTCCCGAGGATCATAAACTGGCTGGTCGCGGGCGGAATCTCGGTTTCCCTTCTCCTGCCGCAGGGCATGATGTTTGCCTCGGCCTGCCTTATGGTCATCGGCTTGTGGTGCCTGCTGACGCGGCGTTGGACCTGGCAGCGCGAGGATGACCCACTCGCCCTGATCAATCTGGCTTTCGCCATCTATGCTGTTGGCAGCGCCCTAATCCTATGGGCGCACGGGGAAAAAGGGGAACACTACGAGCCCTGCCTGCCGTTTTTGGGGGCCGGACTCCTCGGCATCGGTCTGCGGGTGGCGCGCCTCCCCGCCTGGCTGGTGGGTTCGGCGCTGGCCGTGGCGGCGGTGAGTGCGGCCGCGGCCAGCGCATTCAGCGTGGTCACGGCGGAGAGCGTGCATCGGGCGGAGTTTGTCACCGTCGGCACCACCTTCGGCGCGATGGGAGCCATCTACGCGGTCAGCTGCGCTGGTCTGTTGGGTTGCGTGGAGGGAAAACATCCGCTCGCGCAGCGCGCGTTGCTGGTGGCCGGGATCATCGGCGGCCTGGCCGTTGCGCTGCTCAGCGGCTCGAAAGGCTCGTGGATTCCCTTGCTGGCGGTTCTCCCGCTCGCTCTGTGGTTCGCCGGCCGCCGGCTTGGTCTTCGCGTTCGCCTGGGCTGCATCTTCCTGCTGATCGCGTGCGCGACCACGGCGGTCCTTCTGCCCAACAGCTCGGTCATTTCGCGCACGGCCGAGTGGTGGCGGGACGGCGACAAGTTCCGCCGGGCTTACTGGACCGAGGCGTCCAGCATGTTCCGGGAGCAGCCCCTGATCGGCGCGGGCCGGGCGGAACTGCAACGACGATTGGACCGGGCCGCCCTCTCCGTGCGGCCCTATGCCTCGCACGAGAGGCCGCCGACGGATGCGCACAACGAGTATCTGGATACCCTGGCCACGCGCGGAGGGGTCGGCCTGCTCTTTCTCCTCCCGGTCTTTGCCGTGCCGCTGCTGGTCTTGTTTCGCTTCCGCCACGCGGGCGGTCTCGCGGGAGGCGCGGCCGTCTGCGGCATACTGTTCATCCTGGCTTTCGCCCTCGGCGGCATGACCGATGTGTTGTTCATGCAAGGCACCAAACGAATGACTTATCTTTTCCTCGTGCTGTTTTTTGCCACGACCGCGACGACGATACGCACGAACCACAAGCACATGCCATGACCCCCCCGCCCCTTGTCTACGTGATCAACCTTGATCGCTCTCCCGACCGGCTTGCCGCGCTCGGGGAACAATGCGGCGAAGTCGGACTCCATCTCGAACGCATAGCCGCGATTGATTGTCGGGAACTGGACCAAATCCCGTGGCGCACGCAATACGATGACGCGAGAAACCGTCGTGAATATCTCGGTCCCCTCACCCCGGGGGAAATCGCCTGCTTTCTGTCGCACCGTCGGGCCTGGGGCGCGTTTTTGCAGACAAACGATCCAGCTGCGGTCTTTCTCGAGGATGACGTGATTCCATTGGCCGGCGCGGATGAGATCCATCGGGTGATGCAGCAAGTGGCCGACTTCCCACGACCCCTTCTCTGCAAATTGAACACGCTGCACGGGGCGCGGCAAACAGGCAGCATGACCCGACTACGGCGTTCCTTGTTGCCCCCGCTGACTGGGGCGGCCCACGGCATGAATCGTGCGGCGGCCGAACAGTTGCACTCCTTCACCGCGAAGTTCCACGAACCGGTCGACGTCTGCCTCCAACGTTGGTGGGATCACGGCGTGGACGTGCGCATCGCCGACCCACCGCTGTTCGAGGAAAAGCGCGGTGCCGGCTACGCCTCAACGATCAGGCCATCCGGCGAAGGTCCCCCGGAGGGACGCTTGCAGCGCGAACTGCGCCGCCCGGCGCTCCAAGTGCGCCGCCTGGTGCGCGCGTTGCTGGCCACTGCCCGGAGCCGGAGGGGCACGTAGCGCGATGCCCGTTTTCAACGAACCCCAGGCTTGGGCGCTGGCCATCTTTGCCGCCTTCTGCGTGGGCTTGACCAAGACGGGCTTGGGCGGGTTGGGACTGCTCGCCGTGGTTGCGTTCGCCGAGTTGATTCCGGCCAAAGAATCCACGGGCGCGCTCCTGCCGCTGTTGATTTTCGGAGACATGCTGGGCGTCGCGATCTATCGACGCCACGCCAACTGGTCCGACCTGGCAAAACTCCTTCCCGCGACCATGGTCGGCATCATCTTTGGGTGGTGGCTTATGCCGCTCATTCCGGACGATGCGTTCGTTCCGCTTCTGGGCTGGCTGATCATCGGCGCCGTCGGTGCTTTCGCCGTGCTGCAGGCGAGGTATCCGCAACTTCTGCTGGCGGCCTCGCGCCACTCCGCGCTCGGGCTGCTTGCCGGATTCTCGGCGGGCGTGGCTACTCTGCTGGCCAATGCCGCGGGGGGTATCACGTCGTTTTACTTCCTCGCCCGCCGGTTGGACAAAATGACTTTTGTCGGAACCGCCGCCTGGTTTTTCCTCATCGTCAATCTTTGCAAGGTTCCTTTCAGCATCCACCTCGGGCTCATCACCCCCTCCTCACTGCGCCTGGACCTCATGTTGCTGCCGGCCGTGCTGCTTGGCGGTCTGGCCGGCCGCTTCCTCCTCGGCCGCATCTCCCAGAAAATGTTCGAGCGGGCGACAATCCTTCTCGCCGCCGTCGGGGCCCTGCGCTTGATTTTCAAATGATGGATCAAACGGAGACCTTCGGAGCCGAGCCCCCCCCGCATCAGCAACCGGCTTTCGCTCTCCCGCCCGATCTGAGCATCGTTGTGCCGGCCCTGGACGAGCAGGACAACGTCCAGCCATTGGTCACGGAACTGGACGAGCAACTCATGGGCAGCGGGATCAGTTGGGAAACGATCGTGGTGGATGACGGCTCGCGCGACAAAACGGGGGCGCGTCTGGCGGAGCTGATCCCGACCAACCACCGGTTGCGCGTGCTCACGCTGTCGCCGCATCGGGGCAAGAGCGCGGCCATGGCGGCAGGCATTGGAGCGGCCCGCGCACCGCTCATCGGCTTCCTTGACGCCGACCTGCAAAATCCGCCGGCGGACCTCGTCGCGATGGCGCGCAGGATGCTCGACGAGGCGGATCTTGCGCTGCTCCAAGGTTGGCGGCGCGAGCGCTGCGATTCACGCCCCCGCCGAATCGCCTCCCGCGTGGGTTTTGCCGCCAGGGCTTGGATTCTGGGAGACAGGACCGAGGACGCCGGATGCGGTTTGCGTGTCCTGCGCCGGGAGTTCGCGATCCGCCTTCCGCTGGAATTCGAAGGCATGCACCGGTTTGTCGCACCCCTTGTCGGAATGCTCGGCGGCCGGGTGGAAGAGATGCCGGTGGGACACCGACCACGCAACAGCGGACGATCGAAATACGGGGTCGGCCCGCTTCGGCGAGGCTGCGGCGGGTTGCTCGACCTGCTTGCCGTGCGGTGGATGCAATGGCGTCATGGGTATTCTGGAAAATCAACCGCCACACCCGGCACCCGCAGACCATGATAGCCTGGAACAAAGCCTCCGGGGCCTGGCGGTTCCGCCTGCTCCTCGCCGTGGTCGTTATGTGCGCTTGGGGGACAGCCCTCTTCACCGCCTCGCGCTCGACCTTGTGGGACCGTGACGAGTCACGCTACGGCACCGCAGCGCTCGAGATGGCGGCCTCAGGCAACCTTCTTTTTCCGACATTCAACCATGAGCTGAGAGCCTACCAACCGGCGATGATCTACTGGTTGATGGCCGCCTCCACACGTGTTTTCGGGCCGACGGAAATGGCGGTTCGTTTTCCATCCACCGTTGCGTTCGCTGTCATTTGCCTGTTGACGGCCCTCATCGCCCGAAGTCTCGCCACCGAGAACATTGCGCTGGCTGCCGCCGCGATCGCCGGAACCACGCCGCTGCTGTTCCTCATGGGCACAGCAGCCACCACAGACGCCGTCCTGCTGGGCTTCATCCTCCTGTCGCAGTGGGTCTTCGTCCGCGCATGGTGCGGCGGTTGGCGCAAATGGCACGTGCCCGCCATGGGGCTGGCCATCGGCGGCGGCCTGCTGACCAAGGGCCCGCTTGGGCTCCTTGTTCCCGTGCTCTGCATCGCGACGGCCCTGATCATGGCGCGAGGACGCAGCGCGGCCTCGACAGGCGGCTGGCGGCTCGCCGCCGCGGCAGCGATTGGCCTGACTCTATTTCTTGCCTGGGGTCTGCCGGCCAACGCGGCGACAGGTGGGGACTTCTGGCGTATCGCGGTGCTCGAGCGCCTGCCTGCGCGTATTTTCACCGCGATGGAGGGCCACGGTGGCGGAAACCCTATCGGCTACATCTTGCACCTGCCTTTCTACCTCGTCGTTCTCGCGGTCGGCTCGTTTCCATGGACCATTTATTTGCTGGGAATGCTCACCGCCCCGCTGGGAAACGATGGAAAACATTGGCCGGTTTCAGCGAGCGGAAGACAGACACTGCTGAAAGCGATGACGCTTCCCCCGCTCCTGCTCTTCACCCTCTTGGCGACCAAGCTCCCCCACTACATCCTGCCCCTTGCGCCTTGGCTGGCCATCGGCGTCGCTTTGTTGATCGCCGGAGACAAGATGCCGGCCAGGGCATCGCAGATGGTGCGCCGATGCTCGCTCGCGTCCAGCGGCGCCTCCACTCTGCTGGCTGCCGCACTCATCGCCGCGCCATTTGTCCTTCCGGCGTTGTCGGATTTCCAGATGCCAATCGTCTTGTCCGGACTCCTGGTCCTTGCTTGCGTCGCACTCGCGCTGCGCGCCCAGATGGCCTCAGATTTCCAGAGAGCTGCGGCTGTGCAAGCGGGTGGAATGGTGGCGTTTTTCTGGCTCTGCGCACTCGTCGTGCTGCCCCGAGCCGAGACAATTGCCAAACCGGCTCAAGCCCTCGGGCGAGCAGTCGCTCCCGAACTCGGCCCGATGACTCCGGTTGCGACCTTCGAGTGGACGGAGCCAGGAATCCACTTCTATCTCGGCGGGCGCAAGCTCGAGAAATCTCCCGATGCCGAGTCGCTGGTCGAGTGGTGCCGGCAACCGGGCCCGCGGGCCGTCGTCATGCGCGCTGACCGTCACAAAGACCTCTCACAATCCGGTCTGCTGAGTGGATTCAAAGTCATCGCGGAGACTTCTGGCTACGATCATGTGCGGGGAGGACGGGTGCAACTCGTCATGATTTACCGGGACTGACCAAGTTTCTTGTCGCGGATCCAAGACAACCCGGCAGCAAAATGGCCATGATGTAAAGGCAGGTGTAGATGCCGGCGATGGCCATCCACTCCCAGAACGCGAAGCTCAAATAGACAGGAACCCCCAGCTCCGCCCATTCGGGGCCGACCCAGCCGAGGTTGTTCGGCACGAAGAAGAGGTAGGCCTGACTGACCATCGCGCCAGCCATCGGAACGGCGACGAGCAGCGAAACGAGCAAGCACGACCACACGCTCCATTGCCGCTCCGCCCGCAGCCAGAGGATCATCGCAGTCCAGAACCCGACCAGACCGAAAAAAATCGCGGCGAAAGTGATGGTGGCCATGGTTTCATGGAGTTTGGGCAGGAGCAGGTTGAGCTTCGGCAACAGAATCCCGTCGAGGGCAACCACGATGCCGGCGAGCAGTCCGAGGCCGAGGGCACCGGCGGCGAAGTTGGAGAGTTTCGGCGCGACCTGTTGCAGCCGAACCCGGAAATGCCCGCAGCAGGCGAGGCCGCCGAGGCAGATCAGGCCAAGGGCCCATGACCAGTAAACACTGCCCTCCGGATTCACGTGGCTGTAGCCCAGGCGGCACATCACATCGTAACGCCAGTCGTAGCCTCCGGGAAAGTGCAGCGCGGAAGCGACAAACAGCCCGCCGCTTAGGACCGAAATGACCGGCCCCCAGACCCCGATGAGGAACCATTTCGGCCATTCGCCGCGGAGGGAAGAGGTGATTGCGCAGAGCATAGCAACGGGTGGGGCTTGCCATCGCCGTGCCGTGAGGCAATACCCTTCGGGCAAATGCAGGGCAAGTCCAACCCGCCGCTCGCGGTCTTCTGTCTGAAAAGCGGCGGCAAGTATTCCGCCGACTATGTCAACCGCCTGCAGCGCATGGTGCGACGGCATCTGTCCGCCCCGCATACCTTCCATTGCCTGACCGAGAACGCGCAAGGCCTGGAGGAAGGCATCATAGCCGAACCCCTGCCGTCGCCGGATCTGGGCGGGTGCTGGAACAAACTCCGGCTTTTTTCCCCGCGGCTCACCGCGGCGCCCGCCACCGTGCTCTACCTCGATCTCGACGTTGTCCTCGTGGACTCGATTGATCCGCTGCTCGAGTGCTCGCCTGCGGCGGACTTCCTCGGCCAACCGGATTGGAATCGGCCGTGGTTTCCGCAGTTCAACAGCTCGGTCATGCGCTTCACCTCGGGCTCGCACCCCGAACTCCATGACGGTTTCTTGGCGGAGCTGTCCTGCGGTCGACTCGTTCGCCGTGAGGAGTGGGATGGCACCACGCAATCACGCGACAAGACAGTTTTCTGGCGGGGCTGGCGGCGCTTCGGAAGCGATCAGGAATGGATTTCCGCCCGACTGCAGCCGCGTCAGCCGGTGCGTCAGCGGGCTTTTCCTCCGGGCTGGGTGGTGAGCTACAAAACGCATGCTCGGCGAGAAGTCCCGCCCGGCGCCAAGGTCATAGTTTTCCACGGAAGCCCAAAACCGCATGAGGTCGATGCCGCTTATGTCCGCAAGTTCTGGGACTGAAACAGCTCCGTTCGTCGCAGGCCTCTACAGCGCTTCTTGGGGCGCGGTGGCCGCGCTCTGCCGCCCCGTGTGGTGGCTGCTGCGGTGGCGCGGCCGGACGGACAACTGGCTCGCGGGCAAGCTCG
>JBGSSV010000108.1:0-5790 GCA_041736875.1 Chthoniobacterales bacterium
CGGGATCGCCCGAAAGCAGGCAATGGTGTTCATGGAGGAATTGGCGACACTGGCCTACAAGGAGGCCAAGAACAGCTTCACGCTGCCGGGTCTTGGCAAGCTGGTGCTGGTCAACCGGAAAGCCCGTATGGGCCGTAATCCGGCGACCGGCGAGGCGATCAAGATCCCGGCCAAGAAGGTCGTGAAGTTCCGTGTTGCCAAGGCCTGCAAGGATGCAATCCTTGGGACAGCCGGCAAGAAGGCCCGCAAGAAGAAGTAGGCCCACAGGGTTCGGCCGTCGCAACGCCACGATAATCCGCGACGGATGACAGCCGAAACGAACCTCGCGTTGAGGCGCTCCTTGGGAGCAGCCGGCACTGATCGCCGCGAAATTCCGGTCCGGGATCTCCGAGACCAGGGTTTTGCGGCGATTCGTTTTGCCGAATGGAGTGGCTGCGCTTTCCGACGGCATCATTACGAGGAAAGACGACGTTGGCGGAGAGACCAGCGTCCATCGAAAGTCCCTCTCGACGGCGCCTGTCCACATTCTGCCGCAGAGCCACAACAGATCTCGATCAACAAGAAGGTCGGCACCAGACCGGCCATGCAGTGAGTACTTGTCTGTCTCTTCAGCCGTGGCAGGAATCCGCTTCTTCTTGTTTGGTTTTGACGACCGTCAAGACGCGGGTTGTGCTGTCGCCCGGCGGCACGTGCACATCGCCGCCCCACTCGATCACGGTCAGGCCGGCCTCGCGCGCCACGCGGACGATTTCCTCGGGGCTGAGTTGGCGAAAGGTGACCGAAACCAATCCGGCCCGGCCGTGCGCCGAAGCATTCATGAAGGGCGGGCTGACACCAACGCGCGGGCGGCCCGGGCATTGGCGGAGATTTTCGCCCAATCGTTCGCCTTGATCGCCTCGCGCGGCGCGATCCACGAGCCACCGATCGCCGCGATGAGCGGATCCATCAGGTAGGAGGGCACATTGGCCTCGGTCAGTCCGCCGAGCGGAATGTAGCGCAGGCCCAGGTGCGCGTAGGGCGCGGCCATGGCGCGCAGGTAGGCGAGTCCGCCAAGGTGCTCGGCCGGAAAAAACTTCAACAAGCGGCATCCATGCTCCAGCGCCATCTCGATGTCGGTGGCCGTGGCAATGCCGGGGGCAAAGGAAAATCCTTCCTCGCGCGCGGTCGAGAGCAGACGCGGATTGCACCCGGGCGCGACACCGAAAGCGGCGCCGGCATCACGGGCCTGATAAAGCTGCTCGCACGTGAGGATCGTGCCGATCCCTGCGACCATTTCCGGCACGTCGTGGCGGATGGCCCGCAGGGCGTCCAGCGCGACTGGCGTGCGGAGAGTCAATTCCATCACCCCCACCCCGCCGTCAAGAAGCGCACGGGCCAAGGGCACGGCGTCGTGCACCTCGTCCACCACGAGCACGGCGACGACGCCGGCGGTGGTGACTTCGTTGGTCAGGCTGGCTTCAAAGAGGGGCGTCATCATGGGACACGATCATGGTCAACTCATGGCCGGAACATCAAGCCAGCGCCGCTCGGCCCAGGATTGCAGCCCGAGTTCGGCCAACTGCACCCCTTTGGCGCCCTCGCGGAGATTCCACGGGAACGGCTCGTCCTTGACCACGTGGCGCAGGAAAAGTTCCCACTGCACCTTGAAAGCGTTCTCGTAAACATCGTTGCTCGGCTGGGTGATCCAGCCGTCCTTGTAATCGACCGGGCTGTCCATATCGGGGTTCCAGAGGCAGCGCGGAGTGGCCGAGCCGTGTTGGACCGTGCAATTGCGCAGGCCGGCGACCGCCGAGCCCTCCGTGCCGTCCACCTGCAGGGTGAGCAGATCGTCCCGCTTCACGCGGACCGTCCAGGAGGAGTTGAAGTGACAGATGATGCTATTGCCCAACTCGAAGGTCGCGTAGGCCGAGTCGTCCGCGGTGCATTGGTAGGGCTTGCCCTTTTCGTCCCAGCGCTGCGGGATGTGCGTGGCCCCGAGACAACTCAACGACTTGATGTCGCCGAAGAGGTTCTGGATCACGTATTGCCAGTGGCAAAGCATGTCCACAATGATGCCCCCATCATCTTCCTTGCGGTAATTCCACGATGGCCGCTGGAGCTTCTCATGCTCGCCGGGGAAAACCCAGTAGCCGAACTCCCCGCGGACCGAGAGAATTTTCCCGAAGAATCCGGTGTCGATGAGGTATTTCAACTTGAGCAACCCGGGCAGCCACAGCTTGTCCTGCACGACACCGTTTTTCAGCCCGGCCTTCTCCACTTCCTTGGCCAAGGCCAGCGCCTCGGCCGAGGTGGTGGCGGTCGGTTTCTCGCAATAGACATGCTTGCCTGCCGCAATGGCTTTGCGCACGCCGACCGGGCGCTGGCCGGTGAGGGTCGCGTCGAAATAGATGACGTTGTGTTTATCCTGCAACGCCGCGTCGAGGTCGGTGGTGAAACGCTTCACCCCCGTGCGTGCCGCGAGGGCGGACAACTTCGACTCGCTGCGACCGACGAGGATGGGATCGGGCATGATGACCTCATCGTCGCTGATCTTGACGCCCCCCTGGTCGATGATCGCCTTGATCGAGCGGATCAGATGCTGGTTCGTGCCCATGCGTCCGGTGACGCCGTTCATGATGATGCCTACGTTGTGTGTTTTCATGCGGAGAGTTTTCAGTGATTCAGTGGGTGAGTGGGTTGGTGCTGCAGTTGCCTGGCCGAGGCTGAAAACTTCAAACTCCGGCCGTCGGAGGCCGGGCCGTGCATTGCGCCTGCGCGCCCGCGGGCAACGGGGGGACGTCGACGCCGGCGACGGGGAGCGTGCCGTCGAGTTCCTGGCGCCAGTGCGCGACATCGCCAGCCGGCCCGTAGACGTAGATCATGCGCATGGGCGTCGATCCGGTGTTGGTCAGTTGGTGGAAGACTCCGGACGGAATGTAGGCCGCCTGGCCGGCCGAGATGGTGCGGCGTTCCTCGCCAAGGCACATTTCCCCTTCGCCCTCGACGATGAAATAGATCTCCTCCTGCTCCTGGTTGTGCCATGGCACCTGGCCGCCGTTCGGCTCGAGCGTGACATTGCCCATGGCAAAGTTGGTGGCCTGGATGGGGGACAGACCCCCGACGAGGTTCTGCGTGCGGCGCCGCGCCGGATACGTGCGGCCGGCGATCTGCGTGAGGTCGGCGATGATCATGAGTAGAAGGTGAGGTAGGGTCCGCCACCAGCCAGGCGCAGGAGGTAGAGCGCGAGTTCGCGTGCGTGGTAATCCCCCCACATCGCCGCTTCCCCGCACGGGACCTTGCGCCCGGCCGGGATATGATCCCAGCCGTTGGGCCGGTGGTAGACAGTGTGGAGCAACAATCCTTCGTTCGCGGGATCGCTGCTCAAGTAGGGCTCGGCGAACAAGGTGCGGGCGGTGGTCAAGCCGGCGGCCAGATATTTCCGTCCCGCCTCGGCCTCGCCGTGATTTTCCAACCAACGACCGAGGCGCAACAACCCCTGCGCCGAGATTGCGGCGGCCGAGCTGTCCACCGGTTCGTAATCGTTGAAGGGTTCGGCCGGGCGGTTGAGATAGTCACCCATGCGGGCCAGGCCGGGAGCGCCGGTATCCCAGTAGGGAATGCCGTCGGTCGGGGTCTGCTCGAGATAAAAATCCGCCGCGGCCCGGGCGGTCTCGAGAAACCGCGCCAACACCGCCTCCTTGCCCCCATGCGGCGCAAACTCCTCCGCCGGCAGGGTCTCGAGAAACTCCAACTGCTCGGGGTATCCGCAAAGAACCCACGAGTGCCCGCGGGTCCAGGTGGTGAATGGAGCGTAGCCCTGCTGGGAGGACGGACAGCGGTAGTTGCCGTCGTTCGTGTTGAAGATCGACTCATGGACCACCCGACCGCGCACGTCGTAGATGTCGCGGCCGGTGCCGAAGTAGACATTGTAGCGCGAAGTCGTGTCAGCATGCTGAGTGATCCGCCCGAGCAGCGAGACCGCCTTGTCGCCTTCGCCCATCAGGCGGTGACCAAGCAGATGCGCCACGGCCAGAGCACGCATCGTGCGGATGGTGTCGGAGAAGAGCGAATGCGGTCCGTTGAAGGAATAGACGTAGCCAAGGTCCGGAGAAATCTGGGTCCAACGCGCGGCCTGCACGGCGCCGCTGGCCTTCAAGGCGAGATCATAAAAGTGTCCCTCCCAGGCATCAGCCGGCAACCGCCCCTCGCGCAGCAGGCGGCGCAGGTTGCCGTAGGTGCTGACGTTGTTGAAGCCATGATCATGCACGCCGACGTGGGTCACATGCGGGGCCATGAGCCGCAGGGTTCCCTCACGCCCGATGCGGAGCATCTCCTCATCACCGGTCGCGTCGAACTGCAGGATGGCCGCGCCAAACTGGAATCCCTGGGTCCATTCGGTCCAGCCGCGCGAGGTGTAGCGGCCGCCGATGGTGAAAACCGGGGTGCCGTCGGCGTCCTTCCACCGCTTCTGCAGCGAGAGAATCTTCGGCGCGGAGGCCGCGAAAACCGCGCGCGCGGCCGGCTCGAGGCTTTGCGGGGTGAGGGAGGAATCGATCTTAATCATAGTTCGCTTTGTCTAAAGGCGTCGCAACTGGAAGCCGCCATCGACGTCGATGACGGTTCCGGTGCTGAAAGGAAAATCCCCGCGGCAGAGCGCGCGCACGGCCAGGCCGACGTCCTCCGGCGTGCCCCAACGTTTTTGCGGCACGAGGCCGCCGGCTATGAGGCTGTCGTATTTGTCCGTCACCCCCGCCGTCATGTCCGTCTTCATGATCCCCGGCCTCACTTCGTAAACCTGCACGCCCTCGCCGGCCAGACGCACGGACCAGAGCTGCGCGGCCATGGCCAGCCCGGCCTTGGCGATGCAGTATTCGCCGCGGTTGACCGAGGCGGTGTGCACCGAGATCGAGGTGACAAAGACCAGCTTGTAGCCGCCGGGCAGCCGCGACTCTCCCGGATGGGCCAACCACCACTTCGCCGCCAACTGACTGAGGAAATACGGCCCCCGCAGGTTGACCGCGATCACTTCGTCAAAGTTTTCCTCATCGGCCTCGGTGATGTCGCTCCGCACGCGCGGCGCAATGCCGGCGTTGTTGACCAGCGCATCCAAGCGCCCGAACTCGGCCAGCACGGAGTCCATCAGCGCCGCGCGCTCTTCCGCCGAGGCCAGTTGCGCGGAGACGGGAAAAAATTTCTGCGCCGGATCGGGCGCGACTTCCCGGCAGAGCTTCACCGCCTCGTCGGCCGCCGCGCGGTTGGACGCATAGTGGATAGCCAGGTCGTAGCCCTCGCGGGCGAGGGTCAGCGCCACGCCGCGGCCCAAACCGCGGCTGGCTCCGGTGACAAGAACGACAGGTCGTGACATGGACACAGCCTGCGGCAGAACGCCGGACGCTCCCATGGGCAAAAACGCTTTATCCAGCACAAAAACGACATTATTTATTGTGCTGATGCGCAAGCCACCCCCGGCCCCCGTTGAGCCGATCGTTCTGCGACGCCTCCACCTGCGCTGTGGCGATTGGTCGGTCCGTTCGCTGCGGGTCAACCGCCACCTCCAGCCGTTCGACCGATTTGCCCCGCACCGGCATGCGCACGGTCAGCTGCTCCTTTACCTCCGCGGGCACGGCGAGCAACGGGTCGGGCGCAATCCTTACGCCGTCGGACCCGGTGCGGTCTTTTTCATCCCACCGGGCCGCATGCACGAGTTCCGCGAGAACGCCCCGCGACGCGCCATCTGCCTCGTGGCCGACCTCGGCGGACCGGCGGTGAAGCGGCAGGGCTTCCGTCATGGCTGGCTCTCCGCCGAAAGCC
>JBGSSV010000127.1:0-30017 GCA_041736875.1 Chthoniobacterales bacterium
GTCGGGCAACAACGGCCCCGGCAAAATAAGACAAATGACAGACAAGTGAAGTTGTGGTAATTGTTGCTCCGTCCCCAAGCTTGTCCCCCCCGACATGACCAAAGCCCTTTCGCTGGCCGCCCTGCTGGCGGCTCTTCTAGCCGCTTCGTCGGTGGCTGCTTCGCCCAAGAACGCGAGCTTCGAAGTCGCGGCGGGCGTCCGAGACCTTCGCCCCTCGCGATCAACTCCGTCGTGCTCTGACCCCTCGATGACCGGACCCGTGCCGGCCGGAGTCGTCGGCCCCGCCCTCGTCGGGAGCCTCAATCACCCAGCCAAACCCGAATCCACCTCCCCAGAACCATGAAAACACCCTCCATCCTCCACTACGTTCGCAACGCGGCTCTCGCCGTTCTGCTCCTCGCCGCCTCGTCCGCCGCCCACGCCGCGGCGTTCACGTGGGTAGGGGCATCGTCATCCGCGAGTTGGGGCAGTTCCACCAACTGGTCGAACAACGTCGTGCCGACTTTCGATAATACGGCGGATCTTGAGTTCCCCAGCAGCGCTGTCGCCCAGACCAATACGGCTCTCGGAACCGCCCGCACAGTCCGGTCCCTCAGCTTCGGCTCGGGGGTCACCAATGCGATGTTCGTCAACCTTCAGGACTTCAGCTTCGGAAATGGAACCAATCTCACCATGGCGGCCGACAGCAACAACGCCTCGATCACCGTGGCCACGAACGCGAGCGGCAACATCACCGTTGGGACCAACTCTGCCAACGGAAACACGGCTGGCGACTTCGGCCTTCTGGTCTTGGCCACCAATCTGAACGTTGTCCACAACGGCACGGGCCAACTGCTTTTCAACCGCGCCATCACCAACACCGGCGGCAGCTTCGGCATCACCAAGACCGGGACAGGAACCATGGTGCTTGGCACGATCAACACCTCGCCCAACACCTTCACAGGCGACATCAACATCAACGAGGGAACCCTGATCGCCAACGGGAATGTTGCCGCGACTGACATGAACAATGCCGCGATGATCAACCTTGGTGGTGGCGTCCTTGACATCAGGAACGTCAGCGGGGCCAACAAGACCTACAGCAACGTCGGCTTTTTGGTGAGCGCTCTGAGCACCTTGATTTACAACAACACGGGTTCCAGCTCCTTCACCCTGACTTTCAGCGGAACCAACGTGTTTGCCCTCAACACCAACCTTGTCGTCTCCAACAGCACCACCAACACGGCGCTGACCAATTTCATCACCATCAGCCGGAACATCACCGGCTCGGGCAACCTGACCAACATCGGCTACAACAACATCACGACGAATACGAACAACTACAACTTCGGCCGCCTGTCGCTCAGCGGGACGAACACCAACTGGAACGGCAACTTGGTCGTGGCGCGGGGAACGGCCAACCTCGGCGGCACCGGCGTGAACGCCCCCGGTGGCAACGGCACCATCTTCATCGGCACCACCGGTGACTCCTTCGGGGCCGGGGTGGGGACGTTTTTCGGGACCAATGTCGTCCCGCTCAACGGCAACATCTTTATTTCCAACAATCTCACCATTCGCTCCGGCGGATTCCGTTCCCTCCGGCCGGCTGGCGACCACATCATGAATTTCCTGGGCGACATCACGCTCGAGGGAACCCTCAACGTGGATTCGGCCCTCAACTTCTACACGGACAAATGGATCAACCTGCTCGGCGACATCAGCGGGGCCGGGGGCTTGAGCGTCACCCGCACGGCTTTCGGTGGACACATTGAGCTCGGCGGAAGCAACAGCTACCTCGGCACCACGACGATCAGCTCCAGCGCCACCCTGCAGGTCAACAGCCCCAGCGGCCAAGCCATCCCCGACACGTCCGCGGTCACGATCAGCGGGCCCATCGTGACGAACGGCGCCCACGTCTTCATCCCCACGCTGCGCCTCCTGACCTCCGAAACGATTGCATCGCTGGCCGCGGCGGACGCCGAGGCCCGGCTCGTCTTTTCCAACAACGCCGTTCTCACCACCGGTGGCGACAACTCGTCCACGACCTACGCTGGCACCAGCATTGGGGCAGGCGGCCTCACGAAGACCGGCACCGGCACGATGACACTCGATGGCGCCATCGCCCATGCCGGCACCACGACCGTCAGCGCGGGCCAGATCGTATTTGCCACCAATGGTTCTCTCACCTTCACGATTGGCTGCAATGGAACGAACACTGCGGTCACCGGCTCGGGGAGTGCGCTCTTTCAGGGCTCGTTCAACATCAACCTCGCTTCTGCCTCTCTGACCAAGAACGATCTTTGGACACTGGTTAGCGTGTTATCCTCCACCAATGGTGCTGGTTTCACCGTCACTGGATTCACCAACAACAGCGGTATTTGGACCTTCGGCACCAATGGCGCCACTTACCAATTCAACGAATCCTCCGACGTCTTGATGGTGACCGCATCCCCTTACGACAACTGGGTCACCTACTGGCAGGGCCTGTATTCCGGCTTCACCAACATCACGCCTGGAAACAATCCGGACGGCGACCCGTATGTCAACAGCGCGGAGTTCGCCTTCGACGGCAACCCAGATGTTGGCTCGCCATCGTTCCTGACAGCAGTCAAGACCGGCACCAACTCCACGTTCTCCTGGGTCGCGCGCAACGTCGGCGTGACTTACGAGGTGCAGGGCACGACCAACCTTTCCGTCGGCCCTTGGACGAACACGACGGGAATCACCATCACCAATTCGTTGGATCAGTCCGGCATCAGCCAGACGAACTACTACACCCGCAAGGAGTTCGTCATCCCGGCGACCGGCTCGGGCTTCACCCGCGTGCAGGCTACGTTCACGTTCGCGCCCTGAGCCTCGACCACCCGCAGCCTGTAGCGGCGGTCTCCTGACCGTCGCTGCCTCAAAAGCAAGAGGATGGGATCGACGGTCGGGAGACCGCCGCTACAGAAATCCGGCCCGACCGTCGCAGCTTCTCTTGCCCTGCCATCAGCGCAGATCGCAGTCGTTGGACCGGAGCAAATGCACCTGTCCCCAGAGCGGCCACTCTTCCTCCGCCGCGACCAAGCCCGCCCGGACCGGGTTCGCCCGCACGTAGGCCCATTTGTCCGAGGCTGACTCCCCGTTGCGCAGCAGATGATCGAAGAAACCCTTTTGCCAGACCGGGCCGGTCACGCCCTGCGCCCGCACGACCTTGGTGACACAAGCTTTGAGCGCCTTCATCCAGCGCGATAGCGGACAGCGCTCGCCATCCAGTGCGACGAACGCATGCAAATGATCCGGCATGACCACGTAGGCTCCGAGCCACGCGCCGGCCGCCGGCCCGTCGGCCCCGAAGGCATCGACTGCCGCCTTGACCTCTGCCGTGGCGAGAATCGTCTGCCGCCGCCACGTGCAGGCTGTCACGAAATAGACTGGCGCATCGGCGAAAATCTCGTCGAGACGTTTGAGGCGTTGCATGAACTCACCGTCCGCCGCGCGCGACATCGACCCAAGTCAAAATTTCGACCTCGCTGAAGATCGAAGGCGGCAAGCAAGCATCACCGCCGCGGAATCGTCCGAGTTGTAGCGGCGGTCTCCCGGCCGTCGGTGCCTGCTCTCCGGTGAGCGGCTGGGGCGAAGCTGGTGGGGATGGTGCGACGGCGAGGACGCCGCCGCTACAGAATCGCCCGAGCTGTAGCGGCGGTCTCCTGACCGTCGCTGCCTTCGGCCTGTTCTACGGCTGCGCTCCCTTGTCCTTCGGCCCACCTTTCATCTTCAGCCCCTCGAAGGCCGGCTCGATGAGCTGGGTGTTCCATTCCTCGTAGGTCTTTTGCATCCGCGCAAGCCGCTCGGCGCTGCCGGCGGCCAAGTCCGCTTTTTCCCCGATGTCAGCCTCCACGTTGAACAGCACCACGGGCGCGTCCTTCTTCGGCTTCACCATCTTGAAATCGCCGTCGCGCAGGGCGAAAACGCCGCGGTCGAACATGCGCAGGTAGATCCGCTCATGCGGCGCCCCGGACTTCTCGCCGCGCACGAAGGGCACGAGGTTCACGCCGTCAAGCGGACGCGCCGGATCTTCCTTGATTCCGTTGGCCGCGGCGATGGTCGCCATGATGTCGAGCGCCGAGACTGGCTCGGTGAATTTGGTCCCCGAGGGAATCACGCCCGGCCAGCGCGCCGCCATGGGCACGCGGAATCCGCCTTCCCACGGGTCGCTCTTCTGCCCCCGCAGCGGTGTGTTGCGTGACGCGTTGTCGTTTGTCGGGCCGCCATTGTCCGAGAGGAAAAAGACCAGCGTGTTGTCGGTCAGTCCGAGTTTGTCGAGTTGGTCGAGCAATTCACCCACGCCGCGATCCACCACCGAAACCATGGCCGAATAGATCCGCCGTTTCTCGTCGGCCACGTGCGCGAACTTTGCGATTTCCTCCGCCGGCGCCTGCATGGGCGAATGCGGCGCGTTGTAGGCGAGGTAGAGGAAAAAGGGGCCATCCTTGTGCCGCTGCACGAACTCCACCGCCTCGCGCGAGAATTCGTCCGTGAGATACTTCTCCGTGCGCACGGGCTCGCGTCCGCGCTGGATCCACGTGATGTAGCTGTCTCCCTCGTGCTTGGCCTCGCGGGAATTTTTGATCGTGAGATCTTCCGGAAAATACCGGTGCCCGCCGCCGAGGTGTCCGTAGAACTCATCGAAGCCGCGGGCCAGCGGATGCAGTGTCTCGTGCGCCCCGAGGTGCCATTTGCCGATGATCCCCGATTTGTAGCCGGCCGGACGCAACACCTCCGCGATCGTCTTTTCCGTCAGCGGCACACCGATCGTGGGATCGCCCGGTTTGTAGGCCGGATTGCGCTCGAAGCCGAAACGTTGCGGATACCTCCCCGTGATGAACCCCGCGCGGCTCGGCCCGCAGACCGCGTAGGTTACATAGGCATCGGTGAAAACCGCGCCGCCCTGGGCGATGCGGTCGATGTTGGGCGTGGGAATGTCAGAGTTCCCGTTGAACCCCACATCCGCATAGCCTAGGTCGTCGGTCATGATGACGATCAGGTTCGGCGGCTTGGCCTCCTCGGCCGCGAGGAGCGCTCCGGCCAGAGCGAGGGAGGAGAAAGCGGCGGTGAGGGGGAGGGGATTTCTCATGGAGGGAGGGGGAGGTGAGGGAGACGGCAGTAATCTCAGATTCGACCTTGTCCGCGAACAAAAAAATATTGCCAGACAAAAGCCAAACAATTTTCTTGACGGTCCGCCATCTTTGCACAATATTCGTTGCAACCTTACCCCACACTCCCCCATGAAAACCACACCCACCCACCTCGTGTCCTCCGTCCGTGCCCTCGCTTTCGCTGCGATGCTGCTGCCCGCCTCGCTCTTCGCCCAAGCCTTCCCCACGTGGCAGGGCACCGGCACCAATTGGTCCGACGCGGCCAACTGGGATGAGGCCTACGCTTATGGCCAGCTGGAATGGAAGGGTTCCGGCAATGCCACCAGCTGGAACAACCTCTCCAGCCCCCAGAGCCAGTGGCGCATGTATTTTGAGGGCGGCACGGCCTACGCGCTCGGCGGCAGTGCGGTCCACCTCTTTGACTTCGGCGGCACCAACGGCGGCATCCTGAGCACATCCACCGCGATGCAGACCATCAACATGGACCTGTCCTTCCGTCGCACGGACAGCGCCAACGCCATGTTTATCAATACGACTGGCACAGGTGGCTTGACCTTCAATGGACAGGTCGAGTTGACCAACAGCACGTCGTTCCTCGGCATCATCGGCACGAGCGCGTCAAGCGACATCATCTTCAACGGCTCTATCGTCGGAAACAAGGGTATCATCATCGGCACGAACATGGTCCTCAGTAACGGTGCCAGTGCCACGGCCACCCGTGTTTTCTTGAACGGCAGCAACAGCTACACGGGAACAACGGTCGTTCGTGCTGGCAGGCTCTTCATCACCAACGCCAACAGCCTCTCGACCAACAGCGTGATTTTTGCCCGCCCCGGTGCCGTTGGCGAGATTCTTGCCAATCTGGAGGTCGGTGGGACGACCACCGCCAGCAACACCTTTGCCTTCGCGGACGCCAGCACGAACACCACGATCGCGGTAAGCAACAACACGATCTTCACCATCGCCGGCAACCTGGCTAACGAATCCGGCGTCAGCGCCGCGACCAAGTTCGGCAAGTCGGGCGCCGGCACGCTCATCTTGGCCGGATCGGCCAGCACTTTCGCTGGCCAAATGCAGATCGGTCAAGGCACGGTCATCATCGGCCAGTCCAGCTCTCTCGGCACCAACATCACCACCGCCAACCGCGGTATCGACTTGGGTCTCAACCTCCGTGATTTCAACCAAGCCAACAACGTCACCCTCCTCTTGAGCAACGGTGTCACCTTGAGCAATTCGATCTACGTGGCGGCCAACACCGTCAGCTTAGTCAATTATGCCCGCACAATCGGCATCTCCGGCTCGGGCAGCGCATCGATCAACAAACAGATCTACCTCGACGGAAACCTGACGACGGACGTCGGAAGCGGCAACACGCTCACCATCAGCGGCAACCTCACCAATACCGGCGGCGTCATCAAGACCGGTGCCGGCACGCTCATTCTCACCGCCGTCAACACCAACTCCGGGGCGCTGGACATTTCGAACGGCGTCGTGCTGGTCTCGAACGCTAGAGCCATCTCGCAAAACAGCACGGGCAATGTCGTGCGCTCAGGCGGGGCTCTGGAACTCAGCAACAACATTGGCATGCCTGCAGCCGGCATCACCATCAACGGCTCGGGCATCGGCGGCAATGGTGCCATCCGCAGCATCAGCGGCTCGAACTCGATCAACCGGAATATCACCCTCGGGTCAGACGCCAGCATTGGGGCCGTCTCCGGCGCGAATCTGGTCATTTCGAACTTTGCCACCAACGGTTTTGCGAGTGTCAATGGGACCGGACTCAACCTCACCGTGGCTGGCGACGGCAACACGCGCCTCGCTGCCAACGCGAATCTCATCACTGTGGGCACGGGTGCAGGCGGTTCGCTCACCAAGGCGGGCAATGGCACACTGTCGCTCGTTGGAACCAACACCTACACCGGCAACACCACCGTGTCGGGAGGAAGTCTTACGATGTTCAACGGGGCGAGCAACGCGATCCTCTCCTCCAACATCATCATCAACGGCGGCAATCTGTTCCATGTGAGTGGTGGCGGAAATGCCGCCCACCTCATCACCAACACCGCGAACATGCAGATCTCTTCGGGATCGTATAACCTGCAGTTCCTGAACCAGAACCTTGCCGCGCTGGACATGTCCGGTGGCAGCCTTAACGTGACCGATTTCGCGGTCAACCAATACAGTGCAGCCTCCTCTGTCACCGGCGGGGCCGTCAACATTGCTGGCGGGCAGGGCCGGGTGATTTTCAACAACGGCTTGGCCCTCGGGGGTGGGACGTTCAACTACAACAGCACCACTAACCACATCAGTTCGGCCGTTCGCGTCAGCAACTCGGTCACCTACGCCTCGACCAATACCGCGGCAACATGGTTCACCAACGCCGCAGCCGGCATCGGCAAACTCGAACTCGCTGGCAGCACGGGTGGAGTCGCCACCAACACCTTCGACATCGCGGATGCCGGAAGCGTGGCTTCCGAGGTGAACGTTGATTGGACCGTGGTGGGCGCCAACAGCCTCCGCAAAACCGGCAACGGCGTGCTCACCCTCGGTGGCACCGAGGCCAACACCTACAGCGGTAACACCGTCGTCGCCGGCGGAACCCTGGCCCTCAACAAGTCCACCAACACGGCGGCCATCGCGGGCAATGTGGAAGTCGCCACCGGGGGCAAGCTGCTCATCTCCGCGAGCGAGCAGGTGGCCGACACCTCGGCCGTGACCCTCTCCGGCGGCACGATTGAGCGCGGCAGCGGGGTCAACGAGACGATGGGCAACCTCAACCTCACGGCGGCTTCCTTCCTCGACTACGGCACCGGTGCGATCGGCACCCTGACATTTGGGAGCTACTCGCCCACCTTGAAGCTCTCGATCAACAACTTCCTCGAGGGCAACGTGCTCCGGTTCACGACCGACCTGACGTCGAGCGTCAACAACACGAGTCTGTTCGACTTCGACAACGGGTTCATCTCCGACTGGAACGTGACGACTTCGGGCTTCTTCACCATCACCGCCATCCCCGAGCCCTCGACCTATGCGGCCGCCGCTGGTCTGCTCGGCCTGATGCTCTGGAGCCCGCTGCGCCGCCGGTTCGCTCGCAAGAAGTAATCTTTGGGGTGGCCGCGCAGTCTTTCTGGGGGATTGGCTGCGCGGCCTTGCCTCGAATTTTTTAAGACAAACGACAGACAATGAAAACCATGCTAAGTTGCTGAGTGGTCCTCTGATTTTTCGCACCGCCCCCCTCCCTCTCCCCGACATGAACAAAGCCCTCCTCGTGGCCGCCTCGCTGGCGGCACTTCCCGTCGCCTCCGTCCTCGCCGATAACCTTTTGAAGAACGGTGACTTCGAAGCCGGGCCCGGCGACGATAAAATCTACCCCTTCTACGCTACTCCCGACTGGTATAACCCGGCGGACGCCGGCTCCAAAAAGGCGATGGCGGTGAATGCGCGGGCCAGCGAGGGTGCCATGGAAGGCTCGAAATACGGCGCGACGGTCAATGACCGTGAAAAAGAAACATCCTGGTTCGTCCAAAAGACTGAGCACAGCATCGAGGAGGGCGAAGTCTTCGAGGTTTCGCTCGACTGGAAGGCTGGTTGGCAGTGGCAAGCCGGCGATGTCCTGCGCGTGGTCGTTTTCGCCAAGTCGGGGAACACCCTCGGTGGTGAAACGCTCTGGGAGGAAACCTTCGATTTTGAGCACGCGCCGAACGCCTGGGAGAAAGTGACCCATGCTTTCCAGCCCGCCCCCTTCCAAGCCACGGGCAAGACCCTCTTTTTCGCCTTCTACGGCGTCGATCCCCAGCAGGCGGGTGCCAGCGGCTTCGCTCGCGTGGACAACGTCGAGCTCACCGTCAAACCCAAATAGGCCCGTTCCCATCTCATCATCAGCCAACTCCCCGACCCATCCCAAATCATGAAAACCACCCCCCGCTCCATCCTCCACCACGTCCGCACCGCGGCTTTCGCCGTCGCGCTCGTCGCCACTTCGTCCTCCCTTCACGCCGCTGCTTTCACGTGGGTTGGAGCATCTACCGCATCGTGGGGCACTTCCACCAATTGGTCCGGGGGCGTGGCTCCGACCTTCACCAACACGGATGACCTCGTGTTCCCGACGAGTGCGGTCACAAATACGAACATGGTGGTCGGAGGCACCCGCACGGTCCGCTCTATGGATTTCGGGTCAAACGTGACCAGTCCGATGTTTGTCAACTTCCAGAACTTCAGCTTTGGGACTGGCGCGAATTTCACCTTGGGGGCCGACAGTAATAACGCCTCGATCACCATTGCTTCCAACGCGAGCGGCAACATCACGGTGGGGACCAATTCGGCCAACGGAAGCTCTGCGACGAATTTCGGTATTCTGGTTCTGGCCACCAATCTGAATGTTGTCCACAACGGCACGGGCATCCTGCTTTTCAACCGTGCGATCACCAACACCGGCGGCAGTTTCGGCATCACCAAGTCCGGCACCGGCACGATGATCCTCGGCTCGATTGGCTCCTCGCCCAACACCTTCTTGGGCGACATCAATGTCAACGAGGGGACGCTGATCGCCAACGGCTTTGTTGTCGCAACGGACATGAACAATGCCGCCAATCTCAACCTGGGCGGCGGCACAGTTGTCATCGCCAATGTTTCCGGGGCCGACAAGAACTACAGCAACGTGGCGGTCCGGGTGACCAACGCCAGCACCTTGGCTTGGAGCAACACGGGGGCCGCCACGTTCACCCTGAGTTTCAGCGGAACCAATCTGTTCGCCCTCAGCAACAATCTCACCGTCAGGAATAGCTCGACGAACGCGGCCCTGACGAACGCCATCAACATCAGCCGCGCCCTCAGCGGCTCGGGCGACCTCACGAATATCGGCTACAACAACCTCACCGCCCCGACGAACAACTACAATCTCGGGCGGTTGTTCTTGAGCGGCACCAACACCAATTGGAATGGCAACCTCGTCATTGCCAGGGGTGCCGTCACATTCGGCGGAAATGGATCCAATTCGCTCGGCAATGGCACGATCATTCTCGGCGCCACTGGCGATTCGTTCGGTGCCGGGTTGGGCGGCTTTGTCGGGACCAACATCGTCCCCGGCAACACCACCATCACCTTCACCAACCCGATCATCGTCCGCTCCGGCGGCTTCCGCTCCATCAACATCGGCAGCGACCAGCGTTTCAACTTCACCGGCAATATCACCCTCGAGGGGAGTCTGAACGTGAATTCCGGCACCTTCTTCAACGACCGAATCTTCACCTTTGCTGGCAACATCAGCGGCGTCGGAGGACTGGACTTCACCCGCGGCATCGGCGGAGCGATCAACCTCACCGGCAGCAACAGCTACAGCGGTCCCACGACCATCAGCAACGGCGCCGACTTGGTCGCCAACAGTGCCAGCGGCAGTGCCATCGGCGACCTGTCCGCGGTCACGATCAGCGGCTTTGCCACCGCCACCAACCAGAGCGGCGGCACCAACTCCCGCCTGCGCATCGCGACCTCTGAAACCATCGGGTCCCTGGCCTCCGTGGGAACAACTGCGGACCTGCTCATCTCCACCAACGCCGTCCTGACCACCGGCGGCGACAACGCCTCGACAACTTACGCGGGTAACAGCGCCGGCGCGGGCGGCCTGACCAAGGCAGGCACCGGCACCATGACGTTGGACGGGACGAACTCCTACACCGGCAACACGGTGGTCGACGGCGGACAACTGGTCCTCGGCACCAACGCCTCGCTGAGGTTCGTCATCGGCGGCAACGGCACGAACAACGCCGTCAGCGGCGTGGGCAGCGCGTTCTTCCAGGGCACGTTCAACATCGACCTCACCACCGCCTCGACGAATGACGGCGACTCGTGGACGCTCGTCTCGGTCGCGGTGCCCGCCTACGACGGTGGCTTCCAAGTCGCCGGGTTCACCAACAGCGGCGGCGATTGGTCGCTCGAAACCAACGGCATCACCTACACGTTTGCCCAGAGCAACAACGTCCTCACGGTGCTGAACACCAACCTCTCGGCCTACGAAAGCTGGGTCGCCTACTGGCAGGGGCTCGAGCCCGGCTTCACCAACACGGCGGGCACGGACAACCCCGACGGCGACCCGTTCAACAACGACAACGAGTTTGCCTTCGACGGTAATCCGGCGGTCGGTTCACCGGCTTTGCTCAAGGCGAGCAAGGTGGGCACGAACTCGCTCTTCTCGTGGGTCCAGCGCAACAGCGGCGTGACCTACCAAGTGCAAGGAACAACCAATCTCACCGTCGCATGGACGAACACGACCGGCCTGACCATCAGCAACTCGGCCGACCAGAGCGGCCTCCTGGGTGACGACTACACCCGCGTGGAGTTCGAGACCCCGGCGAATGGGGCCCAGTTCCACCGCGTGCAGGCCACCTTCACGCCGTAAGGATCGACGAGGTGTAGCGGCGGTCTCCCGGCCGTCGCTGCTTGCGATGGAAGACAAGGGCACCGACGGTCAGGAGACCGCCGCTACAGAAATCCAGCGTAAGTTGTAGCGGCGATGTCCTCATCGTCGCTGCTTGAGGAACAGTGGACAGGCAGCGACGGTGAGGACACCGCCGCTACAGAAGTTCAGGTCGAGTCGTCGCTGCATTAAGAACCATGAAAATCCACCTCACCCTCCTTGCGCTCATTTTGTCGCTCGCCCACGCCGGGGCGGCCGTGCGCCTGCCGGAGATCTTTGCCGGCGGCATGGTGCTGCAAAAATCAGCCGCCACCCCCGTCTGGGGCTGGGCCGAGCCGGGGGCCCAGGTGCGCGTCGCCCTCGCAACAACCGCCGCCGAGGCCCAAGCCGGGCCGGATGGCAAATGGCGGGTGAATCTCGACCTCGCGTCGGTCGGACCCGGCCCCCATGAGATGAAGGTCAACGACGTTACGCTCTCCGATGTCTTGGTCGGCCAAGTCTGGCTCTGCGGCGGCCAGTCGAACATGGAATACAAACTGGGCGAGACTTTGAATGCCGGAACGGTCATCAAGGATTCGGCCAACCCGAACATCCGTCAGTTTCATGTCCCCCGCCGCGCCGAGAACGAGCCGGCCGAGGAAGTCCGCGGCCAATGGACCCAGGCCGGACCGTCCACCAGTGGCCAGTTCACCGCCGTTGGCTATTACTTCGCCCGCGACCTGCAGCGCGAGCTCGGTGTTCCCGTCGGCCTCATCAACGCGACGTGGGGCGCCTCGGCCTGCGAAACATGGATGAGCCGGGACGGCCTCGCCAGCGTGCAGGGTCTGCAGGCCGGAGTCAGCAGCGTGGAGGAAGATTTCGCCACCTATCCCGGCCGCCGCGAGGAGTTTCTTCGCACGTTCCGCGAATGGCTGACCGCCAGCGGCATCTCCGATCCACGCCAGTGGACCGAGGCCGAGGTGCGGGCCTTGCCGGATGACAAATGGACGGCGGTGAAGCTTCCGCAGGCCGCCCCGACGACCAGTGAGCCCGGCGTGATCTGGCTGCGGCGCACCGTGAACCTGCCGGCGGGTGCGGCCAAGAAGCCGATTTCCGTCACGCTCGGCAGCGTGGAAATGCTGGAGGATGTCTGGTGGAACGGGGAGAAGATCGGCGGCACGGCGCTGGAAAAATTCGAGACCGGGCGGAACCCGCGCAAGTATCAGGTGCCGGATCGCCTCGTCCGCGAGGGAGCAAACGAGCTTCTCCTGCGCATCTGGTCGCCGGCCAAGACGCCGCATTTCACCATTTGGGAGGAAAGCTTCAAAGCGGGGCCGGTTTCTTTGGCCGGGCCGTGGCAGATGGCGCGGGAATCCTCGCACGCGGCCTCGAAAACAGATCCGCCCAAGGCACCCCGCGAGTTGCAGACGGTCCAAACCGCACCTGCGCGTGCGTTCAACGGGATGATCGCCCCGCTCGTGCCCTACGGCCTCGCCGGGGTGATCTGGTATCAGGGCGAGAACAACATCACCCGCGCCGAGCAATACCACACCGTCTTCCCCGCGATCATCGCCGATTGGCGCCGGCTCTGGCAGCGCGAGGATCTGCCATTTTTCTGGTGCCAGTTGGCCAGCCACAAAAAGAAGCTCCCGACGCCCGGCCAGAGCGCCCTGGCCGAACTGCGTGAGGCCCAGACCAAGACCCTGGCCGTGCCAAACACCGGGCAGGCTCTCACGATCGACGTCGGCGAGGTCGGCGACATCCATCCGCGCAATAAGGAGGCACCCGGGAGCCGACTGGCTGACATCGCGCTGGCCACGGTCTATGGCAAAGATCAGCCGGTCAGCGGTCCCACCTTCGGCGGTGTGACCTTCGGTGGCGGCAAAGCCATCGTGCGTTTCGAGAACACCGGCGGAACCCTCGTCGCCGCGCCCGTGCCCGCAACCCATCCGATCACAACCATTCCGCCGGAAAGCGCCCCGCTGGTCCGCAACGCCCCCAACTCCCCCTTGGAAGGTTTCGCCCTCTGCGGAGCCGATGGAGCCTGGCAGTGGGCCGATGCGGTCATCGATGGCGAGAACGTGGTCGTCTGGAACCCGAACGTGCCCGAACCCGTCGCCGTGCGCTACGCCTGGGCCGACAACCCGACGGTCAACCTCTTCGGAAAAAACAGCCTGCCCGCCAGCCCGTTCCGCACGGACAACTTCCCCCTGACCACCGCCGGCAAAACTTATCCTTGAGGCGCGATGCGGACGGGGAAAGGCAGCGACGATGAGGACATCGCCGCTACAACGAAACTCTAGCGGCGGCGTCCCCGCCGTCGCTGCTCCTTCCTTTCACGCGGGGCTAGTGGTATGAAACCAACGGCCCAAAGCGATTGGACTTTGTCCGCAGCGATCGCGGGTCGGGGCCCCACCCTACCATCCGATCAATATTCGAGAAGCAATGGGGCGGTGGTATAACTATCTCTACTCCAATCTATTGCGTCTATGATGATGCGCCCGTCGGTCTCAGCGATTCAGTTCCGCCAGCGTGGTGCGTGCCTCGCGCACAACGGTGCCGTCCACATCGCGGATTTCCAGGCTGATGGCCGGGTCTTTCTGCTCCCAGTCGATCGTGATCCAGCCGAAATTTGCCTTGCCGAAGGGATACTCACGGCCGACCCGGTAGCGGTTTTCCTCGCGGGTGGAACCGCTTTGGTTCAGTCCGCTCGAGGTGATGTCAAAAAGCGGATACGCCGGTCCGTCCTCGGTGCTGGCGGGCAGTTTGGAGATGTCGGCCGTGTGCCGGTCGCCCGAGAGAAAGATGACGCCCTTGGCGTTGTCGCGGATCAACTCCAGCAGCCTCTTCCGCTCGCGCGGAAGGTTGCCCCACTTTTCCCAGCCATGCTGATTCGGGATGACCTGCACGCTCGAGACGATCAGCCGGATTTCGGCCGGGACCCTGAGCTGCTCCTCCAGCCACTTCCATTGCTCCTCCCCGAGCATGGTGGAGTCGCTGTCCGGAGCCGGAATATAGGGGCCATTCCACGAGCCCTTTTCGTCACGCAGTTGCTTCAACTCGTCCTTCGAGATGCTCTCGAGGGGGCCGCGGAACCAGCGGGTGTCGAGCAGAATGACCTGGACCCGCCGGCCTTCCGGACCGAAGACCGCGGCATCGTAAACCCCGCCACGGCCACGCAGGGGAGACTCAGCCGGCGTCTCGTAGAAGGCCATGAAGGCCTCCTTGGCTGCGGCCTTTCCCTCCCACTCGACCCCGGCGTCATTCGCCCCGTAGTCGTGGTCGTCCCACGTGGCGACGAGCGGGCAGGAGGCGCGCAGTTGGGCGAAGCCCGGGATGGCGCCGAATTTGTCGTAGGACGCGCGGAGAATGGCCGGGTCCCCGCTGTCCGCGTAGACATTGTCGCCGGTCAGAATGAAGAGCTGCGGGTTGAGTTGGTTGATCGTGTCCCAGATCGGCTGGGCGCGTTTCTCGTTGGCGCATGAACCGAAGGCGATGCGGCTGGGTGCGGTGTCGCCGGCGAGAGCGTGAACCGCGAGGAGCAGGAGGGCGAAGCTGAGGCGGAAGAGGGAATGCATGAGAGAAAGAATGTTGTCCGCCTTCCTACCAGCCCCCGCCTCGGCCGGCCACTGTCCATTTTGCGGTCGGAGCCCACAATTTTCTTGTCTTGCCTGCACCCGTTGGCTTCAGCTTTCGACCGCTTTCACCATGAAATTCCTCACCATCCTTCTCGGTTCACTTCTCCTCGCCGCCACCGCCCCGGCGATGGAGCAGCCATCATCCCACACCAAGGGCACGCCGACGGGAAAACCTTCCGGACCGCTCAAGCCCGGCGAGTATTGGTGGAAGCCCGAGTTGTCTCCGCGAGGTCCCGTCGTCGCGTTGGTCAGCATCCCGCAGCAGACCGTGCACGTCTACCGCAACGGTGTCCTCATCGGACGCTCGAGCGTGAGCACCGGAGCCAAGGGCCACAGCACCCCGAGCGGCGTTTTCACCATCCTGGAAAAAAAGAAGGAACACTACTCCAAGACCTACAACAACGCGCCGATGCCGAACATGCAACGGCTCACCTGGCAGGGCGTAGCCATGCACTCCGGCAACCTGCCCGGCTACCCGGCCAGCCATGGTTGCATCCGCATGCCCTATGATTTCTCGCAAAAGCTCTTCGGTGTGACCAGCCAAGGCGGCACCGTCGTGATCGGCGATGGCAAGACGCCGCAGCCGCGCCTCGCGGACAACCCGGGTCTCATGCTCGCCCCGGCTGACTTCACCCCCGCGATGCTCCGTCCGCTGGACCGCGGTGGTTACGAATGGGGCCCCGAGCGCAGCCCCTCCGGCCCGGTCACCATGGTGCTGAGCCGTGCCGATCAGGCCATCTACATCTACCGCAACGGCAACCCCATCGGCCGCGCCGCGCTCGACATCGAGGGCGGCGGCAGATTCGGCCAGCACGTCTTCACCCTGCTCGACGGAGCCGCCAAGAAAGCCAGCCCGTGGGCGCCCGGGCGGGCCGGCCTCAAATGGATGCGGGTCAGCAGCGAGAAGGGCCCGAAGATCGACGCCGACGACCTCGGTCGCCGCGTGCGGGTCAATCCCGAGTTCGCCTCCAAAGTCTACGAAGTCATCACCCCGGGCACGACCGTCGTGGTGACGGATGACCCGGTGACGCGGAAGTTCAACCGCGACTTCACCGTGATGACGAACTGAGGTCGGGCGTCGCCCCGCAGACGGTCAGGGTGAAGTCCGGCTTTGCCCGCATAGTGTTCCCGCGCTAGAAATATGACTATGCGGTGGCTCTTTCTTTTCTTGCTGGCCGCACCGTCGCTCTGGGCGCAGGCGCCGAACCCCATCACCTCTGCCGCTTTTCGCAGCAACGAATTCACGCTGGATTGGGACAACACCGTGCCGGGTGATTCCGCCTTGGTCTCTGTTTTCAACGTCGAGCGCCGGGACTCGCTCACCAGCGGAACCTGGCTGCCCATCACCACCGATGATCACACCGCGGGCTTCACCGACACTTCGCCGCCGTCGGACCGCGGATTTTACCGGCTGGTGCCTGCCGGGTTTCCCTTGGCCATGGTGGGCCCGAATTCGCAGAGCGAGATGCAGGGGCTGATTCTGTCGAGTCCTGGAGTTAATGATGTGATTTTCTTCCGAGGCCTGACCCCGACAAACAGCGGCACGAACTTCGTCAGCGTTCATGTCGATGGTGTCCTCCGGTCGATCATTGCCTATTCCGCAGACCGCCAAGGGACAGAGTTTCGCTATGGTCTGGCCGGCGGGCCGCCGATTGGAGTTGGGACTTTCAACGGCTGGAAGGTCTATCTCAGCAGCACGGGGGGCTTCACCCCGCGCGCCTTCGCGGAGGCCGGAGCGGCCGCCGCCCGGTCCAGCCTCGCGGATTTGGTCACCCGATTTCCCGACTCGGTCACGGCGTGGCAAAACATTGGTGGATCAAACACCAACGAAGCGACCGTGCTCTATGTGCGCGCGAGCGCGGCCAACACCAACCAGGGAGCGCGGCCCGGGGAGTTTGGTTCAGGCATTGCCTTGCTGGGGCAGCCCCTAGTCTCGGGCGCGGGGCTCGTTCCGGTCGCGAGTCTGGCCGACGCGGCGCCGTTTTCCCCGCTTGATCCAGAAATGGTCAACCTCAACGCCACGAACGTAACGAACCCGGCGGCCTTCATCGGCACGCGATCCATGACCAACGCCGGGGCGCCCGTCACGGCCGCGGAGTGGGTTTATGTGGGTGCCCATCCCGGGCCGACAAACGCCACGAATCCACCCATCGCCCGTTACGCCTATTGGGTCGAAGATGAGAGTTTCAAGGTCAACGTCAACACGGCGACCAACGGCCCCCGCGGAACCAGCACCAATCTCGGCCCCGGCGACCTCCGCCTCGACGGGTCGTGGCTGAGTTCAAGCAACGCCGCCGTGCAGGCCGCCGACGCCGCCGGGGTGGTCTCGGCTCGCGGGACGAATCCGAACTTTTTCCCCACGGTTGGCTCGGCGGCCGTGATCGCGGGACTGACCGATGTTGCGTCAGCCGCCGACTTCCGCTTCCTCACCACGGCCAACTCCGCCGGGCTGGACCTTTCGCGCGGCGGATTCCGTCGTTTCAACCTCAACACGATCACCAACGGGGTAGCGACCGATGCCCTCAAGCGGACGGCGCTCGATCGGCTCACGGCGGCCATGACCAACACCAACGCCGCCCCGCTTTTCGGCCAGCGCTTCTACCGCCTGACCAACGACCTCACCGGAATCAACGACACCGCCGCGGTGACGCCGCACCACTCCGGCATCTACCTGCAAAAGATCGCGGCGAATATCTACGACTACCTCGACAGCGACGACCAGCCGACCGTCATCAATAACGATGCCGGCTTCACCCTGCGCACCGGTCGGCCGACCGAGCCGATCCTAGCGGTCGGAGGCGGGTTTGACGGCAGCAACTCGGTGGCAGCGTTCGGTGTGGAGAACTTCCCGCGTCTGCAGGAGTGGGCCATGCACGCGAGGCTCTGGCGGATGTCTTCGGGTGATCCCAGCAGCCGCTTCAATTTTGGATTCGCTAGCAACTTTACCAATCCGGCCGCTAACCCCACCCAGGCAAACTACGAGATCTGGCTGGATTACTATTTCGAGTTCTACAACCCCGGCACCCGGGACATCGTTGTCACCAATGCTTTCATCACGCTTGGCAGGTTGCCCGCCTTCCAAGGCGTGCAACCGGGTGATGCGCTCGCAAACGAACGCTCGATCACCAACATCCCTTTGAATGCAAGGTTTCCCGCCGGCCAGATCACCGTGCTGACCACCGCGGCGTTTGCTGAAGACAGCTTCTCATCCAATAGTTTCGGGGGAATCCTTACGAACCGATCGAATGTTGTTTACCTGCCGGTTTCGACCAACGATCGCAAGTTCACGGGCGTGACCACAAACATCGTTGCGCAATCTTACGACCCGACCGGAGACAACCAAATTCCGCCCAACCCCAACTTTAACCGGCTTTTTCAAGTGACCATGGCCCCGGGTCCCCAGACCAAGGGGTCCATACTGGTCGGAAACTCCTCGGGAATTCTGGAGAGCTTTGTCGGCTTCCCATTCAATTCCCAGATCAATCCCAACACCACCGGACTTACGCTTAGGGTCGGAACCGGCTGGATCCGAAGCGGCCTCATGTCCATATGCGATGGCAACAACGATTTCCTGCGCGGTGGAAGTTTACGTGGAAACAACAGTGATGCGAATGCACGTCCCTCCGCAACTGAGGGGGATCCCCGGGCCTTGCTCGAGCAGTTGGAGTTCCTTAACTTAGGGTCGAGTAGTGTCGATGCCGACCAGACGCGGTTCTACATGACCGTCACCGGCTTCTCAGGCCTCCCGGAGGGTTCCACGTTTGGGAGCCTGAACACCAACTATGTGCTTGCAGCAAATTGGACCGACCACACGGCTTGGCAGACAAACTCGACTAATGCGCCGCTCGTCGTGCGCAACGCCGCCATGCAAAGCATCGGCGAATTAGGCCACATTACCGATCCGGCCCGGGCGCCAGGAACCTCCGGCAACGTCGCCCGGGCGCGGGGCGGTGGACGCACCTTCAGGATCGGGCAGCCGGAGTTATCCAGCACAACCACCCCGTGGCGGATGGCTTGGTATGATGGCATCCAGACCAATGCCAGCCGCACATGGACCTCTTGGCGCCTGGCGGACATCTTCTCCACCGCGACGAATTCGAATGTGGTCATTCCCGGCTTGATCAACCCCAACGGGGCCTTGCGGGACAATGGCGCAGCCCTCCGTGCAGCCTTGTTCAATCTCGAGTTTCTTCCCTCGCCCGAGGGCGCCCCGGTCATCGCCGGGCGGAGTGCTTCGGCGGAGGCCGTGGTGACGAACTTCCTCGCCCGTCTCACCAACGGCGCGGATGCGGGTCTTCCCAACGCGCTCAATCCCCTGTGGGAACGGGGCGAGATATCCGAGTTGTCTGTTTTCAACGCCGCCGGCACCAACGGGCTGGTCGCGGGCACGACCATGACGAACGCCCTCGACCGAGGGCGCGAGGAAGTCGTCCGCCGCTCGATCGAGATGATCACTACCCGCGGCAGCATCTTCACGGCCTACGTCATCGGCCAGTCCTTGCAGGTCACGCCGACCGCGACCAATGTCCTGGGCACTGCCCGGCTGAAATCCACTTTCGAGATGACTCCCCAGTTTCCATCCCCAGGGGCAACGAATGATGCGTTCAATCCGGCCAGCACTACGCAGGTCAACCAGAGGTTCTCCCCGCCAACCAATTACACGACGCAGGTGATCTCGTCGTCCTTCGAGTAGCTGGCGTCCCGCGAAATGCCGTGAATCCCCGCCCTCACATCGTTGTCCTCGACGAGGGGCATCTGCTCGACAGCGGGCTGGACTGGAGCGGGGTCGCGGCGCTGGGGGATCTGGTTGTGTATGCCCGCACGGCCGTGGATGAGGTCGTGGCGCGGGCGGCCGGGGCGGAGATTCTGCTGACCAACAAGACACCGCTCGCGGCGGCCATGTTCGAGCGGTTGCCGGCGTTGCGTTTCATCAGCGTGTTGGCCACGGGGCACAATGTGGTCGACGGTGCGGCGGCCCGCGGGCGCGGAATTGCGGTGAGCAATGTCCCGGCTTACGCCACCGATTCGGTCGCGCAGCATGTCTTCGCCCTTATTTTGGAGCTGTGCCATCGCGTGGGACCCCACGCCACGGCGGTGACTGAAGGGCACTGGGCCCGCTCCGGCGAGTGGTGTGCGCCGCTCGCGTCGCTGACCGAGTTGTCCGGGCGCCGGCTTGGTCTGATCGGTCGGGGGCGCATCGCGCAGCGGGTGGCGGAGATCGGCCGGGCCTTCAACATGGAGGTGATGATGGCCAGCCCTTCGCGTCCGGAGGCAGGCGGCGGACTGGCTGCGCTCGACGAGGTCGTCGGCACGGCCGATGTGCTCTCGCTCCACTGCCAACTGACGCCCGCTACGCAGGGTCTGGTTGATGCGGAGTTTCTCGGCCGCATGAAGCCGGGGGCCTTGCTGATCAACACGGCTCGGGGCGCGCTAATCAAGGAAGACGACCTGGCCGCGGCCCTCGTGCGGGGGACGATCGCCGGCGCGGGGCTCGACGTGCTGCCCCAGGAACCACCGCCACCGGAGCATGCGCTTTGCTGTTTGCCTAACTGCGTGGTCACGCCGCACATGGCCTGGATGGGAGCCGACGCGCGCCGTCGCCTGCTGGCCGTCACGGCGGAAAACGTGCGAGCCTATTTGCAGGGCAGCCCGGTCAATGTGGTCAACGCGTTCCCCGCGTGACCCTGAACGGAGCGCTTTTGGTCTTGGCTATGTCGAATCAGCACTCGCGGCGAAGTAGTCCCGGGTCGCGGTGTGCCGGGCGGCAAAGATCCGGGGAAAAACAAACTTGAGGGCGAACCAGTCACCGATCGGGCCTCCGCGGTGCCAAGGCAAACGGAACTCAACCCGGTCGGTCAGGGTCGAATACCCGTCCGCCTCGGGCCCGAGGATGTGCTCGTGGCGCCAATGCTTGAACGGGCTGCGCACGGCGATGTCCACGAGGAGGCGAGGGGCCTCGACCGTTTCCCACCGTCCGGTCCAGCGCAGGGTCAGCGGTCCCTGACGAACCGAGACAGAAAAGTCCTCCCCGGGCCGCGCGGTGGGGGCGGCTTGGATGTCGAGGATCCTCATCCCGGGCGTGGGCAGGGCGCGGAGATTGTGCGGGTTTTCGTGGAAGGCGAAGAGTTCCGCCGGCGTGGCGGCGACCGGGCTGGCTAGGCTGAAAACGGGCATGGCGGAAAATTTGCAGTGAAGACTTGCCGTGCGGTGGCAATTTTCGTTATTGCATTGGGTTCGCGCTGCCAATATGCGTGAGCCCGCAACCCAATCAATACCTTATGTCCGACAAATCCATCGAAGAAAGAGTCAAAGAAATCATCGTTAAAGAACTTAGCGTCAACCCCGAGCAGGTGACGCCGACAGCCTCGTTCATCGAGGACCTCGGCGCCGACTCCCTCGACACGGTGGAGTTGGTCATGGCTTTCGAAGAAGAGTTCGGCGTCGAAGTGCCCGATGAAGAGGCCGAGAAGCTTCAGACCGTCGGCGACGTCGTCAAATACATCGAGGCGAACTCGAGCAAGTAATCCCTTTCCCGCCGGCCCGGTCCGGTGGTTTGTTTGCGGCCCCGCGGTGCCTCGGCTCCGCGGGGCTTTTCCCTTCCTCCCCGGGCCGCTACAATTTCCGGGATGGGAAATTTCTCCAGCGATGAACTGGCGCGCTACTCGCGTCAGGTGGCCCTCCCGGAGTTCGGTCTGGCCGGGCAGGAGCGACTCCGCGCGGCGCGCATCCTCCTCATCGGAGCCGGTGGCCTGGGCTCGCCTGCCGCTCTCTATCTGGCCGCGGCCGGCGTGGGCACTTTGGGGATTGTCGACCCTGACGAGGTCGAGCTCTCGAACCTGCACCGGCAGATTCTGCACGGCTCCGCCGATGTCGGGCGCCCCAAGGTCGAGTCGGCCGTCGCAAGGCTTGCCGCGGCCAACCCGCATCCGCAGGTCGAACCAATCCGAGGCCGCCTGACCGCAGCCAACGCCCTCGACCTTGTGCGGGGCTGGGATGTGGTGGTGGACGGCTGCGACAATTTTCCCACCCGCTATGCCTCGAATGACGCCTGCGTGGCCGCAGGAATCCCGAACGTCTACGGGTCGGTCTGGCGCTTTGAGGGGCAGGTCGCGGTTTTTGCTCCCTCACGGGGCGGGGGATGCTATCGCTGCATGAATCCGCGCGCTCCGGAGCCCGGGACGGTGCCGGGTTGCGCCGAGGCCGGGGTCCTCGGGGTCATGCCCGGGCTCATCGGCACGATGCAGGCCCTGGAAGCGATCAAGCTGATCACCGGGCTGGGCGAGCCGCTCGTCGGACGTCTGCTCCATGTCAATGCCCTGACCATGAAATTCCGCGAGTTCACCCTGCGGCGCGATCCGGATTGTGCGCGCTGTGCACCGGGCCGCGAGGGCCGGCCGATCGAGGAGGAGGGGACGGTGTCCTGCGCGGCACCTGAACCTGGGCTAGGCGAAGTTTCGGTGCAGGACCTCGCCGCCTTGAGGAAAGGCGGACAGCCTCATTTGCTGGTTGATGTGCGCGAGGATTGGGAGTTGGCCGTGGCGCGATTGGATCCATGCCTGCATATCCCGCTGGGTCAGCTTCCTTCCCGCCTGAGCGAAATCCCGGCGGGGGTGCCTGTCTATGTCCTGTGTCATGGCGGAGTGCGCAGCGCGGCCGCCGCGAAATTTCTCGTCGGGTCTGGACGGACCGCGGTGCACAACGTCCGCGGCGGCATCGCCGCCTGGTCGGACGAGGTGGACGCGTCTGTGCCATCGTATTGATGAGGAAAGTCGGAAGGCAGATTGCAGACGGTGGAAGTCGGAGGTTAAGCTGTGGCCATGAATTCGATCTTGCGCGGCGTCGAGGGTTTGAAAGCGGCTTTGGGCCGTATTCCGAGCGGGCTGTTTGCCGCCGGGGCGGTGTTGGACGGACGGCGGGTTGGCATGCTGTGCAGTTTCGTCGAGCAGGCCGGGTTTGAGCCGCCGATGGTTTCCATCGCCTTGGGGGTGGACCGCCCGCTCCGTGCCGCGATCGAGAGCGGGGGAATGTTCTCGCTCAATGTGCTCGGGGCGGATGACAAAAAACTGCTCGCGGCCTTTGCTTCCGGACGGGAGGAGGACCCCTTCGCCCTCTTTCCCCTCATTGAGAATGAACATGGCCTGCCGCAACTGGCCGATGCCCTGGCCTGGCTGGCCTGCCGTCCGTGCGCGTCGGTCGCCGCGGGCGACCATGTCGTTTATGTCGCCGAAGTCATGGAAGGTTGCTTGCACCGCGAGGCGGGGGACCCGATGATCCGCCTCCGCAAAAATGGATTCACTTACTGACATGGACTGGCTGCTCTCTCTCGTGCGCTGTCCGCGCACCGGCCAACGGCTGGTTCTACGCGACGGCCGGATGGTCACCGAGGACGGGACTCTGGCCTACCGCGTGGAGGACGGCATTCCCGTTTTGCTCGCAGAGGAAGCGGTGGAGGTTGCGCGATGAACGAACTTGAGACCCTGCGCCATTCCTGCGCGCATGTGCTGGCCGAGGCGGTCTTGCGTCTCTGGCCCGAGGCGCAATTCGCGGCCGGGCCGCCGGTCGAGCAGGGATTCTACTACGACGTGGACCTGCCGCACCGCATCGCGCCGGAAGATTTTCCTCAGATCGAGGCGGAGATGGCGCGGATCATTGCGGACAACCAGAATTTTGAACGCCTGGTGGTGAGCCGCGCCGAGGCCCTCGAGTTGGGACGGGCGGGGAAACTCGCCGCCCTCGGCGAGCGCGGCGTGCCCAGCCGCTTCAAGCTCGATATTCTCGAGGGCATCCCGGAGGGCGAGGAAATCACGCTCTACCGCAACGGTGCCTTCACCGACCTGTGCGCCGGGCCGCACGTGGAGTCGACCGGACGCATCGGGGCCTTCGCCCTCACGGCTGTGGCCAGCGCCTACTACAAGGGCGACGAGAACAATCCGCAACTGCAGCGCCTCTACGGCATCGCCTTCCCGACCGCGGCCGAGTTGGAGCATTGGCGCACCATGCAGGAGGAGGCGCGCAAGCGCGATCACCGCAAGCTGGGGCGCGAACTGCAGTTGTTCCACATCGACGAGACAGTCGGGGCCGGCCTCATCCTTTGGACACCCAAAGGCGCGGTCGTGCGGCAGGAGTTGCAGAATTTCATCGGCGAGGAACTCCGCCTCCAAGGCTACGAGCAGGTCTTCACCCCGCACATCGGGCGGCTCGAGCTTTTCCGCACTTCCGGCCACTACCCGTATTACGCGGATTCCCAATATCCGCCGCTGGTCGAGCGCGAGACCCTGCACCGGCTGGCTGGGGAGGGGTGCTCCTGCGCGGATCTGGCCAACCGGCTGGAGAAGGGTGAGGTCGAGGGCTACCTGCTCAAGCCGATGAACTGCCCGATGCACATCAAAATTTTCGCCTCGCAGCCGCGCAGCTACCGCGACCTGCCCGTGCGCCTGGCCGAGTTCGGCACGGTTTACCGCTGGGAGCAGTCGGGCGAGTTGAACGGCATGACCCGCGTGCGCGGTTTTACTCAGGATGACGCGCACCTCTTCGTCACCGAGGAGCAGATGGCGGCGGAGATCCAGGGCTGCCTCGAGTTGGTGAAGAAAGTTTTCGGGGTTTTCCAGATGAGCGATTACCGCGTGCGCGTCGGCCTGCGCGAGCCGGGCTCGGACAAATATGTCGGGCGCGCGGAGGATTGGAGCCGGGCTGAGGAGGCCTGTCGCGCCGCTGCGCAGACCTTGGGGGTGCCTTACACCGAGGAACCGGGCGAGGCGGCGTTTTACGGTCCGAAGATCGACTTTGTCGTGCGCGACGTGATCGGGCGTGAGTGGCAATTAGGCACCGTGCAGGTCGATTTCCAGTTGCCTGAGCGCTTCGACCTGAGCTTCACCGGGGCCGACAACCAGCCGCACCGCCCGGTGATGATCCATCGCGCGCCCTTCGGCTCGATGGAACGTTTTGTCGGCGTGCTGATCGAGCACTTCGCCGGAGCCTTCCCCGTCTGGCTCGCTCCCGAGCAGGCCCGCATCCTGCCGGTCTCGGAAAAGGTCGCGGCCTATGCCGCCGAAGTCGCCGCGGCCCTCAAGGCGGCCGGGGTCCGCGCCATCGTGGATACGTCACAGGACAAACTCGGGGCCAAGATTCGCCTTGCCCAAGTCGAGAAGGTGCCCTACATGCTTGTGGTTGGTGGCAAGGAAGCCGAGTCCCGGCAGGTTTCAGTAAGAAGCCGCAAAGCCGGGGACGAAGGTGCCCTGCCGCTGGAAAATTTTGTCGAGCGCATCAAAAATGAAATCAGTGGACGAGTCCTCTAGTCACTCCTAGCATCCCGCACGCTCCCGGGATCCCACTATCCGCATCCGCTTGGCTTTTAACCGCAATCCCCAACCGCCCCTCATTCGGGTCAACCACCGCATTCGCGCCCGCGAAGTGCGCGTGATCATCGGTGCCACCAACGAGCAACTCGGGGTCATGCGCCTGCAGGACGCGTTGCGCAAGGCCGAGGAAATGGGCCTCGATCTCGTCGAAGTCGCGGCCAACGCCGAGCCGCCCGTCTGCCGCATCGTTGATTTCGGCAAATACCGCTACGAGCTGGCCAAGCAGGAGAAGGACAAAAAGTCCCACACGAGCAAGCTCAAGGAAGTCAAATTCCGGGTCAACATCGACCAGCACGATTACATGACCAAAATCCGCCACGCCGAGGAGTTCCTCGACAAGGGCAACAAGGTCAAAGTCCAACTGCAATTCCGCGGCCGTGAAATGGCCCACCAAGACCTCGGGATGGCCGTGGTGCACCGCGTCAAGGAGGACCTCGTCACCATGGGCCACGTCGACATGGAGCCCCGTCTGATCGGCCGCACGATCAACATGACGATCAGCCCGCTACCGGCCGCCAAGCGCAAGCGCAAGCACGCCCCCTTGGAATACGAGCCGGAAGACGACAGCAATCAGCCGGACGAGGTCGAGGAAGATTGATCCCCTCCGCCCGGAGGATTTGGCTCACACGAAGCCGCGAAGGCACGAAGGGGGATGCGGTCAGCGGATGATGCCGCGTTTGCTTTGCTCGATGAAGTCGCAGAGTTCGGTCACTTCGGCGATGTCGGGCAGTTCCTGACGGATGGTTTCGACGGACTGTTTCACGTTGAGCTGGCCTCGGTAGAGGATGCGGTAGGCTTCCTTGAGGGCGCGGATGGTTTCCGGCGGATGTCCGGCGCGCTCCAGGCCGACTTGGTTGACCCCGCGCACTTCGGCGGGGTTGCCGTCGGCGATGAAAAACGGCGGCACGTCCTGCACGATTTTCGAGCATCCGCCGGTGATGGCGTGGCGGCCGACGCGGCAGAATTGGTGGATGGCAGTGAGGCCGCCGATGACCGCGTGGTCGCCCACTTCGACATGGCCGGCCAGGGTCCCGTTGTTGGAGAAGATCACATGGTCGCCGACCGTGCAGTCGTGGGCGATGTGCGAGTAGGCGAGGAAGTTGCCGCCGCTGCCGATCGTGGTCCGGGTTCCGGGCAGGGTGCCGCGGTTGACCGTGCAGAATTCGCGGAACGTGTTCCCGTCGCCGATGGTCAGAAAGGTCGGCTCTCCCTCGTATTTGAGGTCCTGAGTGCGCTGGCCGATCGAGCAGTAGGCGTAGAAGAAATTGCCGCGTCCGATCGCGGTCGGTCCCATCAACGTGACATGGTGCTGCAGTTCCGTCTCCGGACCGACGGTGACGTCCGGACCGATGATGCAGTAGGGACCGATCCGGGCGGACGGATCGACTTTTCCCGCCGGGTCGATGATGGCCGTCGGGTGGATCATTCCGAAACGAGACCGAAGAGCAGCACGCCCTCGCTGACGATTTCCCCGTTGACCGTGCAGGAGCAGGCGGCGCGGGCCATGGTCTTGCGCGAGCGGGTCAGCTCGCAATGAATGAAGAGCATGTCGCCGGGGAAGACCGGCTTGCGGAACTTCACCTCGTCGGCGCTCATGAAGTAGCCGATTTTTCCGGAGTTCTGCGTGTTGAGCATCATGAGGATGCTGGCCACCTGCGCCATGGCCTCGACCTGGAGCACGCCGGGCATGACCGGGTGGTTGGGGAAGTGACCTTGGAAGAACGGTTCGTTGATCGTGACCGACTTGACCCCGGTGCATTTCGTGTCGCCCTCGAAGGCCACGATGCGGTCGACCATGAGGAAGGGATAACGGTGGGGGAGGATCTTCATGATCTCCGTGGTCGGGAGGACGCGCTCGCCGACCGGAAGTTTGGCCGGCGGAATCATGGCCATCATGGTGGCGTGCTGTTTGGCGATGGCCGTGGCCAGCTCGGTGTTCGGTCCGTGGCCGGGCTTGATCGCGACGACATGGCCGAGGAGCGGACGGCCGACGAGGGTCAGGTCGCCGATGATATCGAGGATCTTGTGACGGACAAATTCGTCGGGGAAACGCAGCGGCTCCTTGCTCAGGACGGAATTGTCGCGGATGACGATGGCGTTCTCGAGGCTGCCGCCGCGGATCAGCCCTTTCTCCATCAGCGGCTCGACGTCCTCGTAATGGACGAAGGTGCGGGCCGGGGCGATTTCCTTTTCGTAAACAGCGGGGGTGATTTCGAGGCTGAGGTATTGCGTGTGGGTGCCATTGGGGCCGGCCTGGGTGCAGGAGACGCGGAATTTGCTGTCCGGCAGGATGACGAGGAGCGAGCCGCTTTTGGTCTGGACGGCTACCGGCTCGCGGATTTCGCAAAACCGGCGGGGGGCGTCCTGCTCGGCGATTCCGGCCTTATGGATGAGGGCGACGTAGGGCGCGGCGCTGCCGTCACCGATGGGGGGCTCGTTGGCGTCCATCTCGATGAGGGCATTGTCCACGCCGAGTCCGGTCAGGGCGGAGAGGATGTGTTCGACCGTGTGGACCTTGACGCTGCCCTCGACCAGCGTGGTGGCGCGTTCGACCGTGCGGACGTTCGAAGCTCGGGCATCGATGGTCGGTTGGTCGGCCAGGTCGGTGCGGCGGAATTTGAACCCGTGGTCGGGCGGGGCTGGATGGATGGTAAGCGTCGCTTTGCCGCCCGTATGGAGCGAGACGCCGGCGAGCGAGGCTGACGTGGCCAGGGTGTGTTGTTTTTCCATGGAGAGAGCGGGGGTCAGGAGGCAAGGCGGCCATCGATCATGCGGATTTGCCGGTCGGCGACGGCGGCTGCCTCGGGGCTGTGAGTAACGATAATTAAGGTGGCGAGCCGTTGGGAGGCAATCTTTTGAAACAATTCAAGCACGCGGGCGGCGTTGGCCGAGTCCAGATTGCCGGTCGGCTCGTCGGCAAGCACGAGCCCCGGCTCGTTGGCAAGGCTTCGCGCGATGGCCACCCGTTGGCGTTCTCCGCCCGAGAGTTTCGATGGCAGGTGGCCCGAGCGATCCGACAGGCCGACCTCTTCAAGCAGCGCCGCGGCCCTTGCCGCCCGTTCGCGGCTGCTCCATGGCATTTCAAACATCGGGATCTGGACGTTCTCCAACGCGGTAAGTGTCGGCAGCAGGTGGAACGATTGGAAGACAAATCCCACGGTCCGTGAGCGGAAGCGGGCTTGTGCCGACTGGTTGCCGAGGCGTTTGCCGATAAACAAGATCTCCCCCTCATCCGGCTCGTCCAGTGCTCCCATCACACTGAGCAATGTGGACTTGCCGCAACCACTCGGACCCGTGACCGCGAGGAAGTCGCCGGTTTTGACAACAAGGTCCACTCCCCGGAGGGCTGTGACCCGCCCTTGCTCGAAGGTCCGGCCGACCCCTTTGAGTGCAACCAGAGGAGGGTCCTCCCCAACGGCATCCTCCGTGGTTACACTCATTGCAGTGCCATCATTGCAGGAAGGAATCCAACGGTCCCTTGCCTTTTTGGCCAAGGAATTGATACGACATGTTTCCCGAGTCTGCAGTCCAACTGCCTTCGGAACCTTTGAAGACAAGATTGGAGAGTTTGACCTTCGTCTTCTTATCAATCAACGGGATGGGGTTGCCGTTCTTGTCCAGCTTGTTGGATCCCGTTTTTGGATCTTTGATGTAAACGGGCTGGCTCGCCGTATTGAGTTTCCGCCCGTTTCCAAAGCTCACCGAGTATCCCTTGGCTCCCGCGTATTTGACTTTTTTCGCCGGGAAGACGCTGTATTCGCCGTTGGTGAGCCGCAGCCAACCAGAGGCCTCCATATAATTTTTTCCCTTCGCATCGATCCTCTCGGCAAGCACAAGACGGAGCCCCCAGCCCTGCTTGAGATTGCTTATGTGTTGAGTCGGCACATCCACTTCGATGGCGGCTGGCTTGGCTGAGGACTTCACACCATCCAAAACGGCGGTTCCACCGGCAATTCCGGACGCTTGGTACGTGGTGCTCTGAACCAAGCGATTGCCGTCGGCAACTCCTGTTGTCCGGGATGTTACCACCGAGGTTTGGAGTGCGGCATTCCCGGCTGCCTTACCGGAAGCAGCCAGGGGCTTGCCATCCATTGTCCCCTTGATCGACCCCTTGAGGTCCAGATAGGGAGTATTGTCCACAGTCTTTACCGAGCCGATATTTCCGGACAGTTGGGGGCCATCCTTTTCGCTGGTGATGCCGGTCACTGTTCCCATGGTGCTCAGCTTGCCGGAATCGTCCATCGCGGCGTCGACGTCATATTTGCGGTTGGGGTCTTGCGGATCTTCCCCGGCATAGTTCCCTGTCACGTCGACAATGGAAGTGAGTCCCAGGCCATCGGAATAGGTCCCGGTGAAAGTGCCCGTTGGACTCAGAATCTCGCAAACCGCCACGACCGTATGCGATTTTTGCACGGGACCGAAGGTCGTCTGGTAGTTGTGACTGAGTACCCAGCCGATCTCATCTTCGAGATTTTTGAAGACGTGAATAAGCTTGAATGCCGTCTTTGGCCTG
>JBGSSV010000140.1:0-16230 GCA_041736875.1 Chthoniobacterales bacterium
GCGTGACTCCAGTTCGTCGATCGCCTCCTCGAGCGCCCGCAGAATCCGGCGCGCCAGTGGAGTGATCCGTTCGAAGCCGGGACGCTGGCCCCAGCCGGCGAGGCGCGCCGCCTCCTCGGGGCCGAGCGAATCCCGCAACTCCTCGCGCCCCAGATCGTCAAGGACCGCCAGATCGTGGTAGAGCCCCCATGCTTCGTCATCACGCTCAGCCAAACGGGCGCCGCGAAAGTGCGACCCGCGCGGGTCCAGGCCGGTGTTGTCCGGTAGCCAAATCCCCGTCTGGCAGACCACCGACTCGATCCACAGCTCGCGGACGCCGTCCGGCAGCGGTGCGTGTTTGTGCACCGGGTCGAAACCGTAATGCGGCGCTCCGGCGATGAAGAGCGTCGCCTCCGACTCGTCATCCCATGCGAGATAGAGCCCGCGGCGGCGGGCCCAAGGAGGCGGAATCCTGACCCGCCACCATCGCTGGTCCCAAAGCATGCCGTAGTGCGTGGGAGGCCGCACCGGCCGAAGCTTCTCCCGGCGGGCCTCGGACCACGGGCGATGCCGCGGCACGACCTTCGTCGCCTCGACCGGCAACGCGGCCACATCCCGCCAGATGGTTCCGCGCAAGGTGTCCATGGCCGTCACGACACGCGCCGGGACGAGCTGCAACAAATGGGAGGCTGGCAACATCTAGCGCTTGGAGTCCGCGGCTCCGCGGCCGGACGCGGCTTGCACCTCAGCCAACTTGGAGCGCATTTCTTTGAGAAGGTCCGCGGCGGCGGGACTGTTGGCCAGATTGGTCATCTCCAGCGGATCGGAGCGCAGATCGAACAGCTGCGTCCATTCGGGGCGGCCCGGCACCTCGACGTATTTGTGCGACGGCGTCCGAACGGCGACAAGGTCGAAGGTGACCTTGGGATAGGCCGGGTCTTCGTAGTTTTCGTAGAGGAACGCCTCGCGCCACGGGACCGCCCCGGGTTTGACCGCCAGCAGCGGCACCATGCTCCGTCCGCTTTGCGACCAAGTCGGCTCGAGTCCGCAGTAATCGAGGATGGTCGCGGCCAGGTCGAGATTGAGCACCATCTCGTCGCGCACCTGCGGTTCGGACAGTTGCCGCGGGTAGCGCAGAAGCAGGGGAATGCGGATGCTCTCTTCGTAAGCTGTGCGCTTGTCGCCGAGGCCGTGCTCGCCGAGGTAGTAGCCGTTGTCGCCGAGATAAATCACGAGCGTGTCGTCGGCCAGCTTGAGTTCGTCGAGGGTGTCGAGGATGCGGCCGATGTTTTCATCCATCCCGGTGACGGTCTGGAAGTAGGCGCGGCGGTCGGAGTTCTGCGGATTCCAGGGCTTGGGCGGATTCTCCCGGCGCCACGGCGCGACATCGCGGAAAGATGGTGGCTCGGGAAGTTTGAGGTCCGCGTAGGTCGAGGCGTGGCGGGCCGGTGGCGTGCGTTTGTCGTGGGGCGTCTTGAAACCCACGACCATGGCGAATGGGCCGTCTTTGTGCTCCTTGATGAAATCAATCGCGTAGTCTGTGGTGACATCATCGACCCAGCCCTTGCTCGGGGTTTCCTTGCCGTTGACGAGAAAATCGCAGTTATCGTAAACGCCCTGGCCGAGGAACGTCGCCTGCTGCTGGAAGCCGGGGCGTTCGCGCTGGGTGCCCATGTGCCATTTGCCGAAGTAGCCGGTGGCCCAGCCCTTCGCGCCGAGCAGGGCCGGCCAGGTCTCGGTCGAGGTGAAGGGCAGGGCGTTGTGAATGATGCCGTGCTGATGCGAATACAACCCGGTGAGGAGCGTGGCGCGGCTCGGCGAGCAGAGCGAGTGGACGACAAAAGCATTGCGGAAACGCACGCCGCCCTCGGCCAGGCGGTCGAGGCCCGGGGTGGAGAAAAACGGGTAGTTCGCTTTGTCACCCAGCTCGCGTTGCACCACGCCAAGCGCGTCGTAGCGGTGGTCGTCGGAAATGAGGACGACAACATTCGGCTTGCGCGGCGCATCGGCCGCATGGCTGCCGACAACAAGCAGCCCGAGGAGGAGGGAGGTGGTGGTTTTCATCGTGAAATCATGAGGTCAAGAAAGCGCCCCGGAACGGAGCCTATTTCCACATTATCCGTAAAGGAGCGCCCAGCCGGCGCTGGCCCTTAAGGCTTTCCGAACTGCACGGCCTCCAGAATTTTCTCCGGATCCAGCCGGACCTTGTAGTCCTCGTTCACGTGCGCGAAGCGGATGATTCCGTCGGTCCCCACGACGAAAACCGCGGGATGGGGAAGCAGGTGGTGCTGACGGCCGGAGGCGGCTTCGAGGTCGATCTGGTAGTCGTTCTTGTATTTGTCCACCAACTCGGCCGGGACTTGGAAAGCGATGCCGAACGCGCGCGCCGCTTCCGCATCGCTGTCGGAGAGGAGAGTGTAGCCGATCTTGCCCCGGTCGGGCGTGGCTGCGAGCGCCGAGGGCTGGTCGGGGCTGATCGCCACGATCTGGTGGCCCGCGGCGAGAATCCGGGGTTCCATGGCCGCCAGGGCGGAGAGATGCTTGTTGCAGTAGGGACACCATCCGCCACGGTAGAACACAAGCACGGTGGGCTTGGCGCCGACCAATGCACGGAGGGAGATGATCTTGCCATCTTCCGTGCGCAGCTTTGTGTCGGGCACCATTTGGCCTACAGACAGTGGCGCGGCGTGGGCGGTGGAAATCAGAACGACGGAAAGGACGGCGGACATCAGTGCGAGGTGGTGGGTCATAGGTGCAGGGGGGTTCGGGTTCATGGTTTTGGTATCACAACAACGGGAGGATTTCCGCCTCCAGTTTGTCCTCGGCCAGATATCCGGTGTGGCGATTGACGATTCGTCCGGAGCGGTCGATGAGGAAAGAGGTCGGGATGCCTGAGACTCCGCCAAAGGCTTCGACGACAGCTGCGTCACCGAGAAGGCTGAGGTAATTCATCTGGAACTTTTCGTTGAACGCCTTGACGTCCGGGGCACCGCCCTCGTCGAGGGAGATGCCGACGATGACAAGGCCGCAGCCACGGTATTTCTCCTGAAGTTGGACAAGGCCCGGAATCATCATGCGACATGGCGGGCACCACGTGGCCCAGAAATCGACGAGGACCACTTTGCCGGCGAGGTCCCCGCTTGTCACCGTGCGCCCGTCGAGGTCTTTAAGTGACCACGGTGGCGCTGTGTCGGGAGGCCCGGACGTGGGTGAATTTGCCGCCGCAGTGGCCGGGGGAAGCCCCATCGCGCTGGTGATGAGCGAGCAGGCTGGACACGATCTCGTGGTGCCCGCCACAAGGACGTAGGCAACTGCTCCAACCCCGACAAGCAGGGCTGTCCACGGGAACTTTCGCGGTGTCTTGGAAGCGGTCTCCATGGTGTTCAGCCCCGGAAGAAGGTCCAGACCCAGCCTGCGGCGGTGAAGAGACCCCAACCGACGAGGAACAAGACCGCGAGGAGCATTCCGGGACAGATGCCCCGGGAGCAACCGCGGTCCTTATCGCAGGCCGCACCTTCCTTGGACGGCGTTTGCTCGAGACTGTGAGGGATTTCGGAGAGTTTGCTCATAGCCATAAGAGTGTGCGGGAAGGCGATTTATTCCACAGGAAATTTGTCCGCAAGGCCGGCCAGGAAAAAGGTCTGCAGGCGGCCCTTGCCTTTGATGTCCATCAGCGGGCGCGGATCCCATCGGAAACGTCCCGCCAACCGCTGACGCACTGCCTCCGTCACATGGATGCGACCGGGTTTCCTGGCGGACTCCATCCGGCTGGCCACATTGACTACGTCGCCCCACAGGTCGTAGCTGAACTTGCGCTTGCCGATGACGCCGACCACCTGATCCTTGTCCACTCCGGCGGCTAGGCGATACTCCGCAAATCGCGCAAGAGCCTCGGCTTGCCGCCGGTTGATATCCCCTTGCAGATCAAGGTAGTGACGCTCGGCGGAGCCGATGATGAATGGAACGACGAGCGTGCCGGTGAGGCTTATCGCCGCCAAGATGGCGACGAAGGTTGCAGCAGCCAAATGTCGGCGAATCGTGGGATTGTCATGTATCGCAGGGCAGGAATCTGCGCCGGTGCCCGGGGGGAATCGCCGCCAGGTCAACCCTCAGGAGGCAGTAGAGAGCATCGGCGAAGGACGGCTCGATCTGGTAGGACAGGAACCGGGCGCCCGCCCGGCAGTAATGGCGGATGAGCGGCGGGATTCCGCGCTGACCGTCCTCCAGACTGGCGACGAAGGGAGCGAGCGCATCAAGCGGTTCCCCCTCCAAGGCCTCCGCGATGTGTGCAACCGGTGCCGGCGCCGGGGGCAGCGGACGGCGGGCCTTCACAAGACGCCGCATCTCCGCTGTGTCCGCATGATTGCGGCGGAGATGCTCGACCAAGAGTGAGCGGGTGGCCGGATGGTGCTCGTTCGAGATCGTGACCGAGCCGAAGAGGGTGCGGATGCCGTGACGCGCCGCCGCCGCGCCAAGCCCCCGCCACAGTGCGGCAAGGGCGCGGTTGTCCCTCTGGTAGTCGGGGTGCACGAACGACCGGCTCAGCTCGAATGCAGGACCGATGGCACCGTAGAATCTTCGATGGATTTCGAAGATTCCGTCCAAGTAAAGGGCGCGAGGCCCCCGTGAGCGGAGGATTTCCTCCACGATGCCTGCGCGATAGGCCCCTGCCAGTCGTTGGGAGCTCCGGTCCCAGAGGAGGAGGTGATGGTAATAATCGTCCTCTCTGCCGAGATCCAGATCGAGACCGCTGCCCTGGCCGGCTGCACCGAAGGTGACGGCGCGGAGTCGGCCGAGACTCTCGATCAGCACGGGCGACGCATCGCCGCGCAGGAACAGCAGATCGAAATCGCCGGAGGCATGAACGAGTGCCGTGCTGCGAATGCTCCGGATCGCCTCGGTAATCGTGCTCGCGCAAGCTTGCCGGCCGGGATGATCTGCCCTCTTTCCGCTTTGCCGCTCGGCGGAGGTGGGGGGTCGAGGAGAATCAGCGGCGGCGCGGAGGTGGCACCATGCCTGCATCCGGACTCCGGCACGTCCACCCGCGATCAGTTTTGTCACTTCCTCCTCTCCGAAAATGCGAGCCGACCGGATGCTCAATCGGGAAATCTGTGGCTTGGCGATTTCTCGCGCGAGCATCAGTCCACGGAGGCGGGCGAGGCGGACCGGAATCCGCTGGAAGAGCCTGCTGTTCGCTCCCGGCACGTGAACGATGGCGATGGAGGCCCGGGCCGTTCCCGCAAGCCGGACAGCGTGGTCGCTCCATGGGAGGTCGGTCACCGTCCACCCGGGCTTCTCCCGCAGCGACACGCGTCCGGCGGGAAAGAGTCCCAAGAGGCCGCCTTCCCGCAGGTGCCCCATGGCCGCGGCCAAACCGCGCCGGTTGACCGGCGAACCGGAATTGAGTGGATCGAGTGGGATGAAGGCGTGCTCGAAACCGGGCACGCGAGTCACCAAGGGATTCGCCAGAAATCGCCATCCGCCGGGGCGTATTGCTTCCATGATGCCGACGAGCGCGAAAAACTCCATGCCTCCGAAAGGATGATTCGCCGCCAAGACCAGAGGCCCCTGGATTTGTGCGAGTCTTGCCACGAGGTCGCTCTCGACATCGACGGCAACCCCCGAAGCATCAAGGAAGCGGCGACTGAACTCCACGGCATCAGGATCGCCGTGCCGGCAGGAGTCGTAGCGCGCCCACAAATCCGGAAACCCGAGGATCGCCTCAATGCCCGGCTGCACGATGCCGTAAATCGAACGGAGCAAACCTGCGGGAAAAATCCCCGACGTATCGATCGGACGCTTCTCCGAGTCGCTTGCGGAAGTCCAGCCGAACGTCGGCGTCGATGTAAGAATGTCGCCGTTGTTCAACATGGTGCTGGTGGGGCAGGGTGCAGAATCTCTCCAGCCCGGATCGGCTTGCAGTTCAGGTCGCAACGGACCGGCGGAAAGAATCCGCCATCCCCCTCGCGTTCCGCATATTCCATGAACAGGGCACCACCCCGACAGGCCAGACGCGTGAGGCTGACCGTTCGGGCGTCGGGCCGCGACATGCGGACCGTCCCGGCATCGGCCGTCCGTCCGGGGCATTCGTGGTAGCGTTGCAAGACGGCGGAGTCGGGCGCGCCGCGGGTGACGATCGACTCGAACTGTTCATGCCGCAAACGTCTGACACGGGCGGCGTCGAAAGATGAAGTGGTCATCGGTGGATGGACGGGTGTTCGCAGGCGATGGAGCCGGTCCTCGGTCCACATCCAGGCGCCCGCGGCACCGGAGGGCTCGATCGCCAGGAGAATGCAGGCCGCGTGCCGTGAAACCGCGACCGATTCCTCCAGCATGGCTCCGAATTCCTCCAACGATCCGGCGGAGGTGGTGCCCGAAAGAAGCAGGCCGCGGCTGCGCAACTCCCTGCCGGAGGGCGACCTGCCGGCCTCGATGTAAGCGTTGAGGATGCAGGCGGCCAGGCCGCGGCTGTTGCCGAAGATCCACGTTCCCCCGCCCTGCGGATCGCGGGGACATATCCACGAACAGTCCGCGCCACCGTGCAGTCGCGGCGGTTCGGCAACTGCACGGTCGCGACGCTCATCGCGGCTGAAAAACACCTCATAGCCCCCGGGCTGGTGTAACCACGAAACCGTGCACATGGCTCAAGCTGCAGCCACGGCTCCCCGCCGGTGCGCCAAAGTCGCGGGCGCGACCCCGAACCCGCCGGGCGGCTTGATGCCAAGCAGATGGCAGATCACGCCGATCATGGCGTAATGGTGGATGGCGTGCAGGACGGCACTGACCGCCTCGCGCCCGAGCGTCGTCGGGACAACCGGTGAAACTCCGCCGGCGCAGCTGACCTTGCAGCGCATCTGCACGAGACGGTCAAACGTGTCGGTTGGCAGTGTCCGGCAGGCGGCCAGCAGGGAGTGAGTGCGTGTAATAGCGCAAGCTCGGTCGTTCTCCAACCGTGCATCACGGGGCCGCGCATCGTAGTCAATCAGGCCGCCATCGGCATGGAACAAGGGCTCGAAGTGCTCGAGACAGTGCCGGTAGTGCTCGCCGATGCTGGCGTGGAAGGCGGCTGCCACCTTCTCCCGGTAGTCATCATCCGTGAGCGCGTCCAGCAGGCGCAAACCTTGGCTCAAAGCCTCGACCATGGCCTGGCGGATGTGGAGATGTGCATCCTTCATGACGCGGAGCCGCAGCTCGTGGCGCGGCATCGGCACAGACGGACGAGCAAGGCGTCAAGGGAGAGACGACCGGGGCCGAAGAAGAGAATCAGCAGACTGGCGAGGAGATACGGTCCGGGGGCGGCCTCGAGGAATTTCGTCCAATCCTCGGTGAAGAGCGTTTTCACCGCGTCGATGTCCGCCGTGAGGTAGGCGACGATCATGCTGATGGCCAGGGGCAAAGCCGCGAGACGGCTGAAGAGGCCCGCCATGAGCAGGAGGCCGCCGAAGCATTCGACTCCGCCGACGAGTAGCGCATGCAACCCCGGCGCGGGAATGCCCAGTTCGGTGAAGAATGCGGTGACCCCCTCGAGGTTGTTGAGCTTGCCCGAGCCGGCCTGGAAAAACGCGAAGCCCCAAGCCACGCGGACGAAAAGCAGCAGGATGTCCTGCGGCCAGCCGAAGCGGGCGATGATGGCATCGTAGATGGTGATGAAGTGATAGATCAGGGTTTTCATAAATCTGTCTTCGAAGCCGCTGCCGCGCCCGGCGTCAGCCACCGCAGGGCGGCCCACTCGGCGAACCACGTCCCGATCCGCGCCTGCCACCAAGCCGGCGGATGGACGGACGCGGCCATCAGCATATCGAGCGCCTCGCCCAGCGTCCGGCCCTCACGGAAGGCCGCCAGCAGGCGGAAGGCCTCGAGCGGCATCCGCTTGAAGAACGCGGTTTCGCCCTGATGATGGACCGCGACACGGGTCACACGGCGGCGGGGTGGTGATAGCTTGGCGGCCGGTCCGGAGGCGGCGCGGGGACCGTCGGCGCCGACCGCGTTACTGGCCTCCGCACGCCATTCCTCGCGGTGGAGGTTGACGAGCCAGGCGTCCACCGGGTGCGCGAGTTCGAGCAACCGGATGTGGGGCTGCAGGCCGATCGGGGTCACGAGGATGTCGGCCCCAAGAGCATCCTCGGGCGTCAGCGCAGGCACTTCGGCCGCATCGAACACCTCCATCTTCGCCCACTCGAGACGGGCCATGTCGGACGCCACGCCGCGCAGGGGCTCGGGAATCCGGGTGGCAGGATCGGCAAGGAAACCGGGGAAGAACTGCCCCAACCGGCGGAGGGTGTAGGCCCGCGAAGGGTGGGCGTCGAGGTAGTCGAGGGTGAGCGCGTGAAACAAGTCTGGGCCGAGCAACGCCGCCACCCCGGGAAAATCCTCGCGGAAGCTGTCGATGAGGCGGAACCAGTATTGGCGGGCGTAGAGTTCCAGTCTCTCCTCCGCGGTCAACCGTTCGTTCGGCTTGACCAGGTCATGCAGGCTTTGCGCCGAAACCTCGCCCTCGACCGGCAGGGGGGCGAGGCGGTAGTCGACGTCCAGCCGCCTCCGGACGAGCCCGAAGAAGCGGCGTTGGATGTCGGCCAGCGGCGGGGTTTTCATCCGGGGGCCTGGCCGCACGGCGCGCTTCTGCGGGCGTTGAGGTAACGCTCGGCCTTGAGGGCCTCGGCATGGACTTCTTCGAACGAGGGAATGCTCGCATCCCATTCGAGCAATGTGGGCGTGGGGCCGCAGCGCGCGATGGCGTGGTCGTAAAGCTTCCAAACCGGATCGATGACCGGGTGGTCGTGCGTGTCGATGATGAAACGCTCGTAGCGCGAGTGGCCGGCGATGTGGATTTGGGCGACGCGATCGGCCGGAATTGCGGCGACATAGACGTGCGGGTCGAAGCCGTGGTTGACGGACGAGACGTAGATGTTGTTCACGTCGAGAAGAATCCCGCAGTCGGCGCGTTCGACGACCTCGTTGAGGAATTCCCATTCGTTCATCTCGGAGGCGTGGAACTCCGCGTAGCTGCTCACGTTCTCCACCGCCACCGGGATGCCGAGCACATCTTGGAGATGAGCGATCTTGTCGGCCGCCGTGCGCACGGCTTCCCAAGTGTAAGGCATGGGGAGGAGGTCGTGGGAGAAGGTTCCGTCCACGCTGCCCCAGCAAAGGTGGTCTGAGATCCACGGGGTCCCGGTGTGCCGGACGAGGCGCTTCAGGCGGCTCAGGTGCCCGTGGTCGAGCGGGTCGGCGTTGCCGAGGTAAAGCGATACCCCGTGCTGCACGACGCGGTATTGCTCGAGGATGCGGTCGAGCACGCGGGCGGGCCGGCCGCCGTCGCCCATGTAGTTCTCGGAAATGATCTCGAACCAACCGCAGGGCGGCTTCTCCGAGAGGATGTGCCGGTAGTGCGGGACGCGCAACCCGAGCCCGACACCGAAGTCGGAGTGGTTGTTGAAGCGGTTGGCGGACATTGGGAGGAGGGCGGGGCCCCGCACATGGCGGCCCCGCCCCGGAAACAATCCGAGTTTATTCGGCCTTCTTGTCGCCTTCCTTCTTGGCCGGGCAGCCGTCTTTGCCCGCGCAGGAGGCTTTCTCGCCTTCTTTCTTGCCGGAGCAGGAGCCCTTGTCGCCGTCCTTCTTGCCCTTGCATCCATCCTTGCCGGAGCAGGAGGCCTTGTCGGCGAGGGTGACGGTCGATCCGTCGGCAGCTTGACCGGCGACGGAGGCGGCATTGACGTGTGCACCGGAGACCAGCCCAGCGAGGGCGGCGGCGGCGAGTAGTTTGTGTGTGTTGTTCATATGGTGTGTTGTATTTGTTGCTGGTTGGTGAAGGCCCGTGGGGCGCGTTCGGAAATGAGAGGTGCGGGCCCCGGGATTTATTCCCTCGCGGAGGTGGAAGGGTCAGATGAACCGGCGCAGGGTGGCCTCGTCGATGTTCATGCCGGTGAGGAGAAACGTGCGGCCGCGGGCCGACCATGTCGCAGCGACTTGGGTGCCATCACGGACGATGCGCGGCGTTTCCCCGGGAACCTCGCGGAGCGAACTGTCGTCAACGACGAACAGGTGCACCATGCGGTTCTGGTCGAGCATGAAGCAGACAAGGGAGACCTTGGCTCCATCGATGACGAAGCTCTGGCATCCCATTCCTTGGAGTCCCTGCAGTTTCTCCGGGATCGGGAAGTCGTGCGGACTCCCCTGCGCGGCCAGCCAGGCACGCAATTCGGCCGGATCGGAGGACATCTTGCCGAGGTTGATCTCACCCCGCCCGGCCATCTGCATGATGCCGGCGGCCAATTGTCCGGCGGTGGGAGCGGTGCCGCCGTCAGCGCGGAAGAAAAGACCCAAGACCGCCAGCACGGCGAGGGCGGCGGCCAGTGCGAGCCAGCCGGTGAGACGGCGCTCGGACTGGGGATGGTCCGGCTCTAGACGGTGCAAGCTCACGACCCTCCGCCCCAAAAGCAGACGTTCCCGCAAGTTCGCGGGTGGTTCTTGCGAGCGGATGGCGGCCTGCATGCCGCGGTCGAAGCGAATTTCACCGGCCAACCATCCCGACAGCTCCGGATCGCGGGCCGCCTGCTCGAGGGCTTCGGCCATGAGCGGATCGGAGGCATCCTCGCCGCCGGGGCGGTAGGCGCTGAGTGCGAGCTTGGCTTGTTCGTTATCCATAGAGCGGTCTCCTGTCATTCGAGTCGATGGGGATGATGTTTATTCCTTGGCCGGACCGCGCTCCGCCGAGCGCGGCCCGCAGCAGGCCTTTGGCCCGGGACAGACGTGACATCACCGTGCCGATGGGCACCCCGAGAACTCCCGCAATGTCCTTGTAGCTGTGCCCCTCCAAGTAGAAGAGGGTGAGAATTGCCCGGTGGTCCTCGGGAAGGGAACGGAGCGCCTCGAGAGCCTCGCCCCGCTCGACTTCCCGGCCCGCATCGGGCGCGGTCGCCTGCTCAGGAATGCCCGCGGATTCCTCATCGAGGGGCACCATCCGCTTCGAGCGGCGGAGCATTGCGGTGAACTCACGGTAGAGGGTCGTGAACAGCCACTGCTTCGCCTTGGACAGTTCCCGGATCTGCGAGCCTTTCTCAGCAAAGATCGCATACGTCTGCTGGACCAGGTCGCAGGCGTCGTTGGGATTCCGAGCTAGACTCAGGCCGAATCGGTAGAGGTCGGCGTAGTGCCGGTCCACCACGGTCTGAAACAGGTCTTCATCCATCGGTGGGATAGGAGGACCGGAAGCTTCCATTTATTCCAAACGATCTCCCGCCTGTCGCCCGATGGGAAGTGCGGGCGCCTTCCTGCGCCCGCTTAACGTGTGATGCGGAGTTGCAGAAAGCGCCCCGGAACGGAGCCTATTTCCACATTATCCGTAAAGGAAACGGTCCCGCCGTTGGTGCCGGGATAGCTTGTGATGTTGGTCGGCGAGAGCGTGAGGCCCGCGGTGCCGCGCACGGTGTAAGTTGTGTCGGGCCTGGGCACGGCGAAGCCCAGGGTGAGGAATCGTCCGTCGCCCGTGCGGCCTGCCACCGGCCACGGCGCGGACGAGGCGAGCAACGGGTTTCCGCCGAAGGCATACTCCGCGAAGTTTTCGAGCCCGTCGCCATCCGGGTCGGCCCCGGGCGCACTCGACGCCCCGCCCCACACGAAGCCCTCCACCCAAGCGGCATAGGCGTCGGGCGTGTAGGCGAGCGAGAGCGTGTTGCTGTTGGTCACGGCGGACCATGTGCCCGCCCCGCTGAAGCCGGGAGTTTCGACGGTGATGCCCGCGGGGACGATATTGGTCAGGCCGCCAATCGTGGCCAGCACGGGCACTGTGGCTGGCGTCTCGAAGAAGTTCGTCAGGCCCGCGGTTTCGAGCCGGACTTTCCACAGTGTGCCGTTGCTGGCGGAGAGCGATGCGGCGATGGGGGACGCTGGGAGATTTGTCCAATTGGTCAGCGTGACCGCGAGGGTCGCTCCGCTGCGCACGGTGACGGGCGAGGCAAGGGTCGTGCGGATACGCAGCGTGCCGCCGTTGCTGACGGTGGTCGCGCCCGTGTAGGTCTTGTTCGATCCGCCGAGGGTCCAGTCGCCGGAGACGATGGCGAGATTGAGGAGGTCCGTGCCGGCAGCGTTGTCAGTCATGCGCCCGTCGAAACTACCACTGCCCGGGCCGTGCAGGTGAAGCGTTCGCCAAGTGGCCGTGCCGGGCGCAATGTTGCTGACCGCGCCGGCAATGACGAGGCGTCCCGCCGTGCTGCCAATATCCCAGCGTGCGCCACCGCTGTTGAGCAGGATGTTGCCCGTGATTGCGTTCGTGCCGGAAACGTTCCAGATCTGGGCGTGCGGCGTGTTCGTCTGGTTGTGCATGACGAGCTGGATTTGGTCGGTCACGGTGATGCTGCCTTCGATCTCGAGCGAGGCCACCGCATTGCCGCCGGAAACGACGGTGCCGGTGGCGGAACCGAGGGCGGAGGAGTGGGCGGCGCGGACCGCGCCGGCGTTGATGGTGAGGAAGCCATTGAACGAATTGCTCGCTGTGAGGGTGACCGTTCCGGTTCCGGACTTCGACCAGTTGTTCGCGCCGGAAATCACGCCACCCCACGCGCGCTGGCTGCTCTCCTCGATCACGAAGGGTCCGGAGATGACGAGTCCTCCGCCGTAGGCGGCGTTCGAAAGCGTGAGCGTGCCCGCGCCGGCCTTGGTGAAGCCGGGGCCGGCGAGTGGGGCGGAGATGGTGACACCCGAAGCGTTCGAGACGACGGCGGCGGACTTGAGCGTGAGGGTGTTTGTGCCGCCGAGCGATTGGGCGACGCTGTTGGAGATGAACGTGACATCGCCCACGCTGGTGTTGGTCATGAGGACGACCGCGCCGACGGCATTGGTGCCTGCGCCGAAGACGACGTCGTAGCCGGCGGCCCAGGAAAAATTATTCGTGCCGAAAAACCAGTTCGAATTCGCACCGCTCCACGTGCCCGGGCCGTTCTGAATGCCGGGGGTCGCGGGGTCGGTGTCCCAGTTGGCTTCGTTGAAATTGATGCCGGTGACCGTGCGGATCCAGTCCTTGTATTGGCTGACGCGTCCATGAAAAAAGCCGCTCTGGCCTGGAATAACGCCGTAAGTTTCGCCCGCGACCCAAAGGCGACCGTTCTGCTCCATGAACAACGGACCGCCGCTGTCACCCGGCGCCGTCGCGCCCTCGTAGGGTAGTGCGCCGGCATTCGTGCCGTCATAGATGATAACCGTGACCTTTCCGACCGTGCCGGCATAGTCGCGGAACTCGGCGATGCGATTCATGGCCGCGTAGCGGCCGGTGAAGCTGCTGCTGAGCAGGGCGGGATTCCCCGTGAACTCGCCATGCTGTCCGTAACCCACGAGCCACGCGTCCTGGTTCAGCTCGTTCGATCCCTGGTAAGGCGGCACCGCCGGGTAGTTCGTTACGGCCGAGGCTAGTTTGACCAACGCCACGTCCGAATCCGCCTGCGTGTGGAACTCGGCGATGGCACGGCTCGTGCCCTCGAGGAAAAAGTTGCCATTGGTCGCCCCGGCGATGACGTGTCTTGCGGTAAGCACCCACTGGTCGCTGATGAGGTTACCCGATCCGGCATTGGCCGTGACACTGACAATTCCGGTGCCGTTGAAACGTTGCTGCGCGGCGAGGTTGAACGAGACGGTCGAGACGTTGCGGTTCGTGTTGGGTGACGGGTCGGTCATCGTGGGGTTCCAGGTGATGGCATGGACGACGTTCGTCGCGACGATGAGAACGACCGCCGTGATGAGCATCACGCGAACTTTTGCCGTCAAGGTAGGGACGAGAGGATCTCTCGTCCGCCCCGTTTCAAACGGACGAGCGAGCCGCTCGTCTCTACCAGGCCGGGTTGCGACCACGGGGAGGAGCCCGATCATCGTGTGACCTCCAGACGCATGAATCGTTGTGGGTGACCGTCCACGGGTTGCGGATCAGGCACGTCCACCGGGCCGGCGATGTTGCTCGCGCCCGTGCTCGACCAGACGGGCGGGCCCCAAACATCGATTAACGGGCTCGCGAAGACGCGGTAGGTCAGCGAGGGATCCGCGATGCGCGGGAAAGAAAGAACGAGACGCCGCGCGCCGCCGGAGTCGCGTAGTTCGGCAGCAGGGGTTCGTCCGGGCACAAGCGGGTTTCCGCCGAGGGCGTATTCCGCCAGATTGGAGAGGCCGTCCCGGTCGGGATCGGCCGCAGCGGACGAATCCGCGCCGCCCCAAGTGACGCCGCTGGTCCAGGTGGCGTAAGGGTCCGGCGGGGCCTCGACCTGCAACGAGAACGACTTGGTCGCGACTGCGCCCATGAGGTCGGTCACGCGCACGTCAAACATCGAGAGGCCCGGTGAGGCCGTGGCCCCACTGATCACGCCCGAGCCGGCGAGCGTGAGTCCGGGAGGCAGTTCGTGTCCGGGTGCAAGCGACCAGACAAACGGCCCGAGTCCGCCGCCGGCTTGCAGTGTTTGCTGGAAGAGCGAGCCCTTGGGGAACGAGCCGAGATTGGCGGCGTTGAGAATTTGCAGCAAGTTGAGGTTCGTGGCCGAGAGGACGCGCAGGACGATGTTCTTCGGATAATTGTCCTCGCCGCCCGGTTGCGCCTGGAACCCGGTGTTCTCGAACGTCGTGCCGGCGGCGATGCTGGCCTGCCACGAGAGCGGTGTGAAGGTTCGGCGCCGTCCGGTGCCGGAGAGGCTGCCGTTGAAAAACACCATGGACGTCCCCGCGAAATCGAAGTCCGCGCGCCAGTCGGTGATGTTGACGGTGCTGTTGTTGATGATGCGGAAGAATCCCTGATAGTTCCCCGGCCACGCGTTGCTGAAAGCGAACTCGATCCGCACCGTGCCCGCCGGGGGCGGCGGTGGTGGCGTGGCTCCGCTGATCACGCCGCGACCGGAGTCATCCGCCAGCGCCGCCCCGGCGACGCCGTTGAGGAGGATAAAAAAATCAACCGCGCGGCCCACCTCGAGAGCCCCGGGCAGGACGGGCACGGAGACCGTCTTGCTGGTCTGACCCGCCGCAAAGGACAGCGTGCCGTTGGTTTGGGTGTAATGGACGCCCGCCAGGCCCTCCTCGCCGTCCTGCGTGGCGAACTGGACGTCGACTGGCGCGACCGCAGCGCTCGAGAGCGTCACGTTGAAAACGATGTTCGTCGCGGCCGCGCCGGCGAGCGGTTGGCCGATGGTTGCGTCGGACACCGAGACGGAGGGCGGTGTGGCGGTCGAACCGTTGATGATGATGTTGGCCGTGTCGCGCGCCAGCGTCGCCCCCGACGCGGCGGACAGGCGCAGCGAGAACGAACGCGAGGAGCCCTGCGGCAGGGTGCCCGCTAGGACGGGGATCGAAACGGACTTGGACGTCTCTCCGGGGTTGAAACTGAGCGTGCCGGTGGTCGTCGTGAAGTCCGTGCCGGCGGCGGCCGAACCGTTTTGCGTCGTGTAGTTGACCGTGACGGCGGACGGGGGCGCGATGGATAGCGAGACTGGAACAACGACGTTTGTCGTCCCACTGACCGGTTGCGCCACCGCCGCGTCGGCCGCCGAAAGCGAGGGAGTGAGGCTTTCCGGGGGCGGCGCCGTGTCGCTCACGGCGAGCGTGTAAGACAGGTTGTTCGTGGCGGTGATCGTGACAACGCGGCGCACCATCCCGCCGGTGAGCGAGGCGGTGGAGCCGGCGTTGATCGAGCCACCGGCCGAGTTGAGCTGGAGGAGAAAGGATGAGCCGTTCGGGCGCGTGAGCACCACGCGGGTCGGGCTGTTGGAGAGAACGGCGTCCGAGGCATACGCGAGCGGCAGCACCTCGGTGAAGACGTTGGTGTGCGTGAGCACCACGCCCACGTTTGATCCGCCGAGGGTGACGTTTTTTTGTCCGTAATTCGTCCCGTCGGACGAGAGCGCGTAGCTGAGCGAGACGTCGCCGGACGGCAGGGTGGTCACGCCGGCGACGGGCGACACGGTGTTCGTGCCGGAGCGGATCGTGCCCGGGATGTTCGCTGTCTCGTAGGTCACCGGCGTGTTCGTGCCGCGCGAAGTGCCCCATTGGAACGGGTTGTTGCTGATCGTGTTCGCCACCGGCTGGAGGGCGAGGCCGAATGATTTGTTCCAGAGGAGATTGAGTCCGTAGACCTGCCGGGGGATGCGGCGGTTTCCGAGGGCGAAGGTCGCGTAGTAGTTCGTGCGGTTGACGGCCGCGAGGCTGAACGCGCCCGACGAGGGTGTCGCGTTGTGAAAGAGGCGGCTGGCGGCGTTGGTCGCCCGGCTGGGCAGGGCGGCCAGCGCG
>JBGSSV010000145.1:0-36762 GCA_041736875.1 Chthoniobacterales bacterium
CTGCCTCTGCCGGATGGACGAATGGCTCTGGTCAACCGCCGCGAGCTGGCGGACTTCGAGGAGACGCTGGCCGGGGCGGGCGTGCAAACCGAGGGCGGCGCGCGTTGGCGGGTGCCGGTTGGTCAGGGTGAATTTTTGCGGATCAGTCTGGCCGCCTGGCACGGCGAGACAGCGCCAGCTGGTCCGCGCAAAACCATACCGCTCGGCCCAATGGCGGAAATTCTGCGTTCGTATCAGGCGGATGGCGTGTTCTGGATGGCGGATCGTGCCGCGACAGTCGGCGGGGCGATTCTGGCCGATGACATGGGCTTGGGTAAAACACTCCAAGCCCTCGCGGTGCTGCGCCATCTGGGCGGCCCCGGCCTGGTGGTGTGTCCAGCCTCGCTCGTCTTCAACTGGGCCGCCGAGACCGCGCGATTTTGGCCGGAGGCACGGGTCATCCGTTGGGCCGGAGCCGGGCGCAAAGAACAAACTCAGGCGCTGGCCAAGGCCGACCTCGTCATCACCAACTACGCGCTGCTGCGCACGGATGTCGCGGTTCTGTCCGCCATCGACTGGGCTGCCGTGGTGCTCGACGAGGCCCAGCACATCAAAAACCCGGACAGCCAAAACGCCACTGCTGCCGCGACGGTGGGTGGGCGCTTCCGGTTGGCTTTGACCGGGACACCGCTGGAGAACTCCATTCGCGACCTGTGGTCCTTGGCGAACTTTGCCGTCCCGGGCTACCTCGGGACCGACACCGACTTCCGGGAGCGCTACACGAAACCGCTCGAAACCTCAGGCGATCCGGACCTGCGGCGGCGCTTGCAGCGAAAGATCAAGCCGCTGGTGCTCCGACGGACCAAGGCCGAGGTCCTGCCGGAGCTGCCCCCGAAGGTTTCCTTCTCCGCCTGGTGCGAAATGGCGGACGACCAACGCGAGATTTATCAGAGATTGCAGCGGGAAGGTTGGCAGGAAATCGAATCCCTCGGCGCCGAAGCCTCATCCGGAGCCGGGAAAATGGCCATGTTGACCTTGCTCTTGCGGTTGCGGCAGGCTTGCTGTGATACAAGGTTATTGCCGGGTATGGCTGAGACGGCCGTATCATCCGCAAAGCTCGAACTCCTGCGGGAACTGCTCGCCGAAGCGGGCGACGCAGGGCATCGGACTCTGGTCTTCAGCCAATTTGCCTCCATGCTCAGGCTGTTGCGCGATCAGGCGGCGAGCTGGGGTCTTAGATCTTGCTACCTTGATGGCCGGACAAAGGACCGGGAGCAGGAAGTTCGACGGTTCAAGCACGACCCGGATTGCGGGGTCTTCTTCATCAGCCTGAAAGCTGGTGGGTCCGGCCTTAATCTGGCTGAGGCCGATCAGGTCATCCATTTCGATCCGTGGTGGAATCCTGCGGTCGAGGATCAGGCCACGGATCGCGTTCATCGCATCGGGCAGACCAAAGCCGTGCTCAGCCGGCGTCTGGTTGTCGCGGGCACCGTTGAAGAAAAGGTTGTGCAGCTACAGCAAAAGAAACGCGATTGGGCGCAGGAGTTTTTGGAGAGCGACGACGGCTCGACGGCGGCGGGAGCGGGCGGCAGTTTGACCGCGGACGAACTTCTGGCCCTGATCAAGCCGGAGGCAACGCTATGAACAGAGCGCCGGTGCCTGTGAACAAGTCGGACCCCGCAGACCGCTCGACCAAGCCGGTCATAATGGTCCACAAGTTACTCACAACTCGGCAACATCCCACCGGCCAACGAATAACCAATAAGTGCATACAATATATGTCATGTATAATGGCTAACTGTGTCCAAGCCACCCCATGGCCCCCCAGATGACTTCCCCGGACGACTTGGTGGCGGCGCAGCTCAGGCTGGCGCGACGGCGGGCGGCGGTTCAGTTCGGGTATCTGTTGCTCTTCGGCGGTTTGGCCTTGGTGCCGAACTTGGTGAGGCGGCCGAGTTTGCTCCTGCTGGTCTGCGCGGTGCTGGCGCTTTGCTGGTTGCTCGGATGTCTGGGCGTGGCGCGCGGGTTGCGGCACGCGGATGAGCTGATGCTCTGCGGATCCACTGCACCGGTGGTCCTGGGCCTCGCCCAATTGGTCTACCGGCTAGACTTCATCCGGCTTCACGGAGGTCTCACCCACCCGGGCCTTCCGGAGTCCTCGGCTGCCGCCTTCGCCGCCGTCTGGACGTTCGAGTTAGGCGCGGTTCTGCTGCCGGGACTGGTTTTTGTTTACCTCAATGGCCGATCATTGGCACCTACACCGCCGCCATCGCCCGGGGTCAGCCGGCCTTCCTCGCGAAGCAGGCGCACGTAGTCGGCTACGGCTTCCGGCCAACTGCGCATGGGGCGTCCGAGCAGTCCCTCGAGGCGGTCACAGCCCAGAACGGTGTAGACCGGACGGCGGGCTTTCATGACGGCGAGATCTGAGAGTTTGATGGGCTCGACCACAGGGTTGGCGATGGGCACGCCGAGGCGGATGGCCTCGTTGATGCCGGCTTGGGCCCATTCCTGCCATGAGCAGACTCCACGATTGCAAAGGTGATACATCCCTCCAGCGGCGTGGTCAGCGAAGAGCCCCGCCAGAGCGGCCGCGGCATCGACGGTGTAGGTCGGAGAGGAAAATTTGTCGGCCACGGCCCGGACGGTTTCGCCGCGGATGGCGGCATGCAATGCCTTGTCGACGAAGCTGTCCCGGTCCGGGCCGAAAACCCACGCCACCCGCACCACGGCATGCCGCGGGTCGGATGCCATGGCGTTCACCTCGCCCCGGCGTTTGGTTTCGCCATACCGAGAGAGCGGCTTCGGGGTATCCTGCTCGTCGTAAGGCGTGTCTTTTTCGCCGGAGAAAACGTAGTCGGTGCTGACGTGGATCAGGCGCGCCCCGAGGTCCGAACACGCCCTCCCCAGAACGCCTGGTGCCACGGCGTTGACCGTTTCGGCCAGATCGCGCTCGGTTTCGCAGGCGTCCACGTTGGTCATGGCCGCGCAGTTGATGACGACCTCCGGGGCTGCGGCGCGGACGAGTTCCGCCAAGTGTTCCGGCCGGCCAAGGTCAGCGTCCCTGCGGCCCAGAGCCTGCACCGCATGGTCACGCCCATAGGCATGAGTCAGCCGCGCCCCCAGCCGGCCTCCGGCTCCGAGGATGAGAATTCTTCGTTTTTGCACGCGGAACGATGATAGGCCGGACCGACGTCCGGGTCACGCCGCGCCGGCGGCGAAAGCTCCGAGCATGAAGGCGTGCATTTCTTCCTCAAGAACGTCGAACTGCCGCTCCTCGACCCGGATTTTCATGAACCAGCCCATGCTTTCGTGCAGCAAACGGAGCCCGAGCACGGTGCAGAACGCGCAGTAAAAGCGTGCATAGATCTGCTCGGCCTTGAGATGCGGCAAGGTTTGCTGCAGCTCCTTATGGTAGCAATCCAGCACCTCTTGGTAGAAAACCCTGTGCAACTGGGAGAAGCGCTCGGGGTCGTCGATCATCATCTGAGCGACCAAGCGCACCATGATCGCGCGGTTGTTGCGGCCCTGCCGGAGTGCTTTGAACATCGGATCGATCAGGGCGCAAATCAGATCGCGCAGTGGAATGGCCTGGTCCCCGTGATGGGCGCGGAGCTTGGCCAGGCGCTCGAGTCGCTCCGCATTGATCGGCGTGAGGCGGCGGTCGGCCAGCGCGTGGATGAGTTTGTCCTTCGATCCGAAGTGGTAATTGACCGCCGCCAGATTGACCCCGGCCAGCAGGGTCACGTCGCGCAGCGACATGCCGTGGAAACCACTGGCGGCGTAAATGCGTTCGGCAGCGCGCAAGATGCGCTCACGCGTGGATTCCGCGGCGTTTTTTGGCATACGAACGTTTAAAACTCTCCCTTAATCGGTAGCGTAACTTCGCCTCCCGTCAAGCGCAGGCTTGTCACCCCGTCCGGCCGAAACGTCTGGAGGTCGGCCCGGCGCGGTTTAGATTGTCGGTCATGTCCGATTCCCCGACGCATCCCGATGTTGCCGCCTTGCGCCGCGAATACACGCGGGCCGGCCTGCGCCGCGGCGAGCTTGACCCCGATCCGGTCGGGCAGTTTCGGCGTTGGTTTGGCGAGGCGACGGCGGCTGGGCTGGTCGAGCCGAACGCGATGGTCCTCGGAACGGCGGACGGCCTGCGGCCGAGTGCCCGCACGGTTCTGCTCAAGGCGTATGACGAGCGGGGTTTTGTTTTCTTCACCAACTACGGCAGCCGCAAGGCTCGGGACATTGAAGCCAATGCGCAGGTCAGCCTCCTCTTTCCCTGGTATGCATTGGAGCGTCAGGTCGCCATCCTCGGCCGGGCCGAACGCATCAGCCCGGCTGAGTCGCTGGCCTATTTCGCGTCCCGCCCACACGGCAGCCGCGTGGGTGCGTGGGTCTCGCAGCAGAGCTCGGTCATCACCTCGCGCCAGTTGCTGGAGATGAAGTGGGACGAAATGAAGCGCAAATTCGTGCAGGGCGAGGTTCCCCTTCCCTCGTTCTGGGGCGGTTTTCGCGTCGTGCCGTCCGAGTTTGAGTTCTGGCAGGGCCGCGAGAACCGCTTGCACGACCGTTTCCGCTATGTCCGGGCGCAGGACGGCTCATGGCAGCCCGAGCGTCTGGCCCCCTGAGGCGAAGTCTCGACGGTCCGCCGCCGGGACTGTAAGATCGTCGGTTCTCCATTATGGCTAAAACCAAAGCTCCTCTCGGCAACATGGTCATCGCGCAAAGCGGCGGCCCCACCATGGTCATCAACCAGAGCCTCATCGGCGCCGTCCTCGAGGCGAAGAAGCACAAGCAGATCAAAAACATCTACGGCTCTCTCCACGGCATCGCCGGGATTCTGGGCGAGAATTTCATCGACCTGCGCAAGGAGGACACCGCCACACTCGAGCGCGTGGCCCAGACCCCTTCGTCCGGCCTCGGGTCCGTGCGCAAAAAGCCGACCAAGGATGACTGCGTGGCCATCTCCCGCGTGCTGCAGCGCTACGGCGTCCGCTACTTTTTCTACATCGGCGGCAACGACTCCGCCGAGACGACTCACATCATCAATGAGGCCGCCCGCGCCGCTGGCGAGGACCTCCGCTGTCTCCATATTCCCAAGACGATCGACAATGACCTGCGCGAGAACGACCACACCCCGGGCTTCGGCAGCGGGGCGCGCTTTGTCGCCGAGGCGTTCATGGGCGACAACCTCGACAACCGCGCCCTTCCCGGCGTGAAAATCAATATCATCATGGGCCGTCACGCCGGCTTCCTCACCGCCGCGGCCGCGCTAGCCCGCGTTTATCCGGACGACGGCCCGCACCTTGTCTATCTGCCGGAGCGGCCGTTTGACGAAAACCGCTTCGCCCGCGACGTGGAGGCCGTTTACCGGAAGCTCGGACGTTGTGTCGTGGCGGTTTCCGAGGGCATCTGCGACCGCAAGGGTGTAGCCATCGCGGCCAAGTTGAGTAAGGAAGTTGATTCGCACGGCAACGTGCAGCTCAGCGGGTCGGGAGCGCTCGGAGACATGCTCGCGGATGTGATCAAGGCCAAGACGAAGATCTCCCGCGTTCGCGCGGACACCTTCGGCTACCTCCAGCGGTCGTTCCCCGGGATCGCCTCGTCCGTGGACTCCACGGAAGCACGCACCGTCGGAAGTCTTGCCGTGCGTCATGCCGTGGCGGGAGCGACGCACAGCGGATCGGTCACGATCGGCCGCAAGCCAGGGAAGAAATACGCCCCGGTTTACGGGTTGGTCGAACTGCGGAAGGTCTCGAAGGAAACACGCCACATGCCCGACAAATTCATCAACAAGGCCGGAAACAACGTGACGCCGGCCTTCATCGCCTACGCCAAGCCGCTCCTCGGCGAACTGCCGGTGATCGGCCGGTTCAAGGGCGTGCGGGTCAAGAAGGCGAAGTAGACCGCTACTTGCAGGCGGACACTCAGGCTAGGATTCCCCGCGGCACCGCCTCGGTCGCAGTGCCGCTGAATTCGGGCATTTGCTGTTCCCGGATCGCCCGGTAAATCGCCTCGCCCGTGGCCGGTGAGGCGAGGCGAACCTGTCGTCCGCCCGGACCGAAGGCCGCCACCGCATCGCGGATAGCCTCGCGCACGGAGATGGCCAGCATGAATGGTGGCTCGCCCACGGCCTTGGTGCGATGGACCGTGGCCTTGGGATTGGGCGCGTTCTCCAGCAGACGGACACGGAAATCCCGGGGCGTGTCGCCGACGGCGGGAATCTTGTAGGTGTCGGGTGAATGCGTCAGCAACCGGCCCTCGGCATTCCAGACCAATTCCTCCGCGGTGAGCCAACCCATGCCTTGGACGAAGCCTCCCTCGACCTGACCGCGATTGACGCCCTCGTTGAGGGAGTTGCCGGCGTCGTGAAGAATGTCTACGCGCCGCACCTGCATCTCGCCGGTAAACTCGTCCAACTCCACCTCGCTGACGGCCGCACCGATGGCGAAGTAGTAGAACGGATGCCCCCGCCCGGCGGCGCGGTCCCAATGAATCTCCGGAGTGCGGTAATAGCCGGTGGCTGACAAGCTGATGCGTTGCATCCAGGCCGCCTGGCTGACCTGCGCGAATTCCAAAAAATCTGCAGGTTGATCCAGATGAAACACGCGGCCCTCACGAAATTCCAGTTCCCCGGGTGCGGAAGACCGGCCATGTTTGGCCGAAAGCAGTTCGGCGGCGACCGGACGCAGCCGCGCGATGATTTTCTCGCAGGCATCCAGCACCGCCATGCCATTCATGTCCGTCCCGCTTGAGGCTGCTGTCGCCGAGGTATTGGGCACCTTGTCGGTCGCGGTGGACATCACGCGGATCTTCGCCAAGGGCAACCCGAGCGCCCGCGCGGCGATCACGGTGATGTTGGTGTTGATCCCCTGCCCCATTTCCGTGCCGCCGTGGTTCACCTGGGCCGAACCGTCGCTGTAGACCAGCACGAGGGCTCCGGCCTGGTTGAGCATGGTGTTGGTGAAAGAAATGCCGAACTTGACCGGTGTCATGGCCAGTCCGCGCTTGCGATGCGGGCTGGAGGTATTCCATGCCGCAATTTCCGCGCGCCTCGCCACCAGATCGGCTGACCTTTTCAGATCATGCCAAACTTGCTCAATGCGATTGTCCTCGATGGGTTGCCCGTAGTGGGTCGTGTTGGTCTCGCCGGTGCCGTGGTAAAGATTGCGCTCCCGCACGACCTCGGGCGGCAAGCCCAACTGCCGGGCCACGCGATCAAGGATTTCCTCGATGATCAACATGCCCTGCGGACCGCCGAAGCCACGGAAGGCTGTGTTCGACACAAGGTTCGTTTTGACCACCTGACCGGCGATTTCGACGTGCGGGATGTAGTAGCAATTGTCCGCATGAAACATCGCGCGGTCCGTCACCGGCATGGAAAGATCCAAAGCCCAGCCGCCATTGGAAAACAGCGCCGCCTTGAGCCCGCGCAGGATTCCATTGGCGTCATAACCCACGGTGAAGCGTGCCAAGAACGGATGACGCTTGCCCGTGAGCATCATGTCCTGATCGCGATTGAACCGCATCCGCACCGGGCGCCCGGTGACCTTGGCCGCGAGCGTGGAGAGCGCCGCCAGGGTCGCCGCCTGGGTTTCCTTGCCGCCGAAACCCCCGCCCATGCGGGGCACCTTGACCACCACCTGGTTGGCCGCAACACCGAGCACGTGGGCGACCGCGTGCTGAACCTCCGTCGGGTGCTGGGTCGAGCTGGTGACCTGCACCGTGTCATCCTCTCCCGGCTCCGCGAAGGCCGCCTGCATCTCGAGATAAAAGTGCTCCTGACCCCCGAAGGAAAAATCTCCCTGTAGGACACGCGGGGCGTCCGCCAGCGCGGCGGCCACATCGCCGCGCCGCATGAAATTCGGTTCGCTGTGAAAACTTCCCGCGGCGATGCCCTGCTCGATTGTCAGAACCGGTGGAAGCGGCTCATATTCCACCGCCACTTGGTCCGCCGCGGCGCGGCACTGGGCTGCGGTCTCGCCAACAACCAGGGCCACAATGTGGCCGTGGAACTGGGCCAGCTTGTCGGCGAGTAACTCCTCGTCCTTCCGCACCGCCCCCACGTCGTTCAGACCGGGCACGTCCTCCGCCATGAGCACGGCGTGTATTCCCGGCATGGCGCGCGCGGCGGTAGCATCCCGTTTGACAATCCGCGCCAGCGCATGCGGCGAATGCACCGGCCAGACCTCTAGGGCATTTTGCCGCCGGAGGGCCAGGTCGTCGGTATAGACCGCTTCGCCATTCACATGCTTGTGCGCACTGTCGTGCGGCAACGGGCGATCACTCGGAATCACCGGGTCGGGGAGCGGCGCCGTCGCCTCGCTCCACGGGGCCTCGTGGAAAAACTTCTCCAGCAGACTGCGGATCAGGCCAGCCCGGTAATCCGCACTGCCGCGGGCATCGCTGATCGGACTGAACTCTCCCGCGAGGACGCGCCCAGCCTCATGCACTGTTTCCTCCGTCCACTTTTTCCCGAGCAAAAACTCCTCCGCCTGACGCGCCCGTGCCGGAGTCGCTGCTACGCCACCAAAAGCCAGGCGGGCTTTTGTCACCGTGCCGTCCGCGTCGGTCTCGATCGAGAAACAGCCGGAGACCGTGCTGATGTCCATCTCGCGGCGCTTGGAAACCTTGAACCAGTCGCGCTTGCGACTGAGCCCGGCCGCCGTCTCGGCGACCGGCACGACGACTTCCAGCAGCACCTCGTCATCCGCCAACGCAGTCTTCCGGTAGCCGAGGAAAAAGTCCGCGATCGGCACCGTGCGCTGTCCGCGGGGCGACGCGAGCACGAGATCCGCATCCAGCGCCAGCAGCACGGGCGCGGAATCCCCAATGGGCGAGGCCGTGACCAGATTGCCGCCGAGCGTCGCGCGGTTGCGGATCTGCCGCGAACCAAAAACCCAGAGCATCTTGGCCCAGAGAGGAAAATCGTCCGCAATCGCGTCGCCCAGTTGCGTGAGCGTGACGGCCCCGCCAATGTGCCACGCGCCGCCTCTCTCCTCGAGCCGTCGTAACTCCGGGACCGATTCGGTTGAGATCAGGACCGAAAAAGTTTTGAAGCGCTTGCTGATTTCCAATCCCAACTCGGTGGCCCCGGCGATCAGCCGCGCCCCGGGATGCGCTGCCCTCAACGCAAAGAGCTCGGAAAGCGAAGCCGGACGGAAAAATTTCTGTCCGTCATGTTCATAGGTCGTCGCCGGCGGCACGGCATCCGTCGTGCGCAGCCGCACACCGAAGCGGTCCTCGGCGGACTGCTCCGCCGCCGACCACGCCTCCAGCGCCGCCTGACGGATCGGGCGGTAGCCCGTGCAGCGGCAGAGGTTGCCGCAGAGTTGGTCGTTCACTTGCCAGTCTTGCTTGAGGTCATCGCGGTAGTAGCCCTCGAACATCGACATGATGATCCCGGGCGTGCAGTAGCCGCATTGCGAACCTTGATTGGCCACCATGCATTGCTGGACCGGATGCAATTGGCCATCGGCCAAGCCTTCGACCGTGACCAGTTCCCGGCCGTGGACCAAGGCCAGCGGCGTGAGGCAGCTGTTGAACGAGCGCCAGACCGGGCGCCCTTGCGCATCGGCGTCGATCATCGCGACCGAACATGCCCCGCAATCCCCCTCCGCGCAGCCTTCCTTCGACCCGGTCCGCCCACTGGCCCGCAGCCAGTCGAGCAGGGGTGTGTTCGGCGAGACATCCCCCAGGCGGATGCGTTCGCCGTTCAGGGTGAATTCTAGGGCCGGGGACGTCATGGACTTAGTTGGGCGCTAAATTGTTACGCCTCCGGCCAGGAGTCCAGCCGTATACGGCGAAAAACTTGCACCCGGCCGCCCCTTCGCTAGTATGCCTTTGTCCCGCTCGGGTGGTGAAATGGCAGACACATACGTTTGAGGGGCGTATGCCGAAAGGCGTGGGGGTTCAAGTCCCCCCCCGAGCACTTCTCATTTCTTCCCGCTTACTACCCTTAAAACCCTGTATTCATGGGGGTTCCGAAGGTTTCTTGGATTTTTCAGCTTATTCCTTTTTGATCCTCTTTTGCCCAAACTTTTGTATCAAAAAGTATCAAAAACTCCGACCAAGCACGAAGAGTTCCCATCGCTGAATCATCGGTTGATTGCCGCACTCCGCGCGCCCTACCCTCCCCTTGATGACTACCACACCTGCATGCCCCCTTTGCGAGATGAATGAGGTGCTCAACCACGGCGAGCGTTGGGAATGCATGACCTGCGGGCACGAATGGGAACGCGTCGAACCGGTCGTGGCGCGTGTGGTCAAGGATGCCTATGGCACCGTGCTGGCCGATGGCGATGCCGTGACGCTGATCAAAGACCTCAAGCTCAAGGGAGGATCTCAAGTCCTCAAGGGCGGCAGCAAAGCCAAAGCCATTCGCCTCGTCGATGGAGACCATGAGATTTCCTGCAAGATCGACGGCATGGCTGTGGGACTCAAAGCCTCCTTGGTGAAGAAGGGCTGAAGACTCGGACAGGCCGTGATTCAGCGGATGATATGCCGCCTTTTCGCATCGCCCCGCGGGGCTCAATCGGATATCAGTCGCCTATTAAGTTAGGCGACTTCGCACGTCTCCCGTGAAATCCGAAACAACAAGATGGCAGCTCAAGGACGAATACTGTCCATGCTGCTGTGGTCATGGAGAGCTTTGCTTCGCTAAATGTCCTGGATGCGGCCTTGTAGTTTTCATTTGCGAGGAGGTCGGCACCGTTTACGCCGGCATTCGTCAGCGCCCACTCAAGCCCTTCGGGCACGCGTGGGCCGAGGATTGCATGTGTCCTCGGTGTCATCGGATTGCGCTCGGAGCGTTCCACGACTCAACATCCGAAGAGATTCGAGAGGCGGGCTTCAAGAAATCTGAGTATGAGCCACGGCACCCCAACGTCGCCTAACCTGAAAGCCTCCTTCGTCAAAAGCTGAAGCCACGTGCCGCCCAGCCACGAGTGTCTGCGGCTTGGACGGCAGGGCTTTGTGTCTCATGGCGAGACGAACGGCTCCCATTCGCGGAAGAGAATACCAAAGCGTTGCCGGATGGCATCGCACGGCACCATGCGGCGCGGTGGTCTCGGTTTGTGCAGGAGTCGCAGCCCGGCTTCGGCCGGCGTGCGGTCCCCTTTCCGGCTGTTCACCTCGCGGTCGGCAATGACCAGGTTGTCCCACGACGACGATCCTCCACGGCTCTTCGGGATCACGTGATCGAGCGACCAATTCTTGCGCCGCACGCGCTGCCCCGTGTAGGCGCAACGGAAGTCCTGCCGGCGGGCAATGACCTCGTGGGTCAACGACTCCGTCTTGATCCGCAGGTGCTTGTAGTTCACAGCGATGATCACGCGCGGGATGCGAATCGGCCCCTTGGCCGTCATGGCTGCCTCCGCGCCAACATCCCCGGGCAGCGTGATCCATTGGTCCCAACGAACGGGAACCATTGATCCGCCTGAGGTGTCGATACCGGATGCTGCCCCGGAGGCCATCATGCAAAACGCTTTCTGCGGCGTGTAAACGTCGATGGCCTGCCAGTTCGCGTTGAGCGCCAGCACACTTGGTGATGTCAGTTTGTCTTTCATGGTCAAAAATTTCGTGCGTTCTTCATGCGTTGGATCGCGCTCGATAAAATTGGCACCCGCGGCCGGACTCGCACCGGTTAGGACTCGCTTGAAAGGCGAGGCGCTCGACTCTTTGCATTCGCGGGTCGAAATGGTCGCTCCGGCAGGATTCGCACCTGCGACATCCGGCGTATGAAACCGGCGTTCTGCTGGACTGAACTACGGAGCGAATGGTCCTCCCGCCAGGATTCGCACCTGGTCCGCGCCCTCATCTAGGGCTCACTGCTTATAAGGCAGCCGTGCTGCTTTACACCACGGGAGGAAGACTGGAGCCGCGACCGGGAGTTGCACCCGGCTCTCCTGCTTACAAGGCGGGCGCATCACCTGGGTATGCTTTCGCGGCAAGAAATGGCACCAGCGGATGGACTCGCACCATCACCGTCCCGCTTAACAGGCGGGTGGACTACTGTTATCCCACGCTGGTGTGGTCCTCCTGCGAGGATTTGCACCCCGATTCCCCGGACATCAACCGGGTGTCCTGCTAGTTGGACGACAGGAGGAAAGTGGCGGAAGACGGAGGGCATGCTCCCCAGGCCGTTGCTGGCCCGCAGCGCTTTCGAGGCGCGCCCGGTGCGCTTGTCCGGTTCATCTTCCAAGAAACTGGCGGAAGATGGAGGGCATGCTCCCCAAGCCGTTGCCGGCTCGCTCCGCTTTCAAGGCGGTCCCGGCACGCTTGTCCGGTTCATCTTCCCGAGAGTGGCAGCCGCAGATGGACTCGCACCATCATTGCCGGATTCAAAGTCCGGAGTCCTACTGTTAGACGACACGGCTGAAAAACTGTCCCCGGCAGGAATTGCACCTGCGACCTCAAGGTCCGCAACCTTGCGTTCTGTCTGCTGAACTACGGGGACGAAAAGTGGAGCCGCCGCGAGGACTTGCGCCCCGCTATCGCCCATACCAAGGGCGTGCATCGCTATCTATGCTTCGGCGACAGAAATGCGGCATACCGGTGACGCTCCGGTTCCTCCACGTTGGCAACGTGGCGTCCTGCTCTTAGACGAATGCCGCGGTTGGTCCGGCGGGAGGGATTTGCACCCCCGCGAGCTGGGTGTAGGCCAGCCATGCTCCTGTTACATCACCGCCGGATCGAAATTGGTCCCCACGACGGGGCTTGCACCCGCACTGTGCGGTTTTTAAGACCGCTGCCTCTGCCTTGGGCTACGCGGGGACTTGGGAAAGTGGCCGCTGGAGTCGGGATCGCACCGACCTCTCGGGCTCTTCAGGCCCGCGCACATCTCTCTATGCCATCCAGCGAAAGGGGGTCCCTGCGGCAGGATTTGCACCCGCACTGGTCGGTTCCTAAGACCGATGCCTCTGCTGTTGGGCTACGCAGGGAAAATGAAGAGCCGCGCCAGGGACTCGCACCCTGCTCTGTCGCTTACGAAGCGACTGCATCGCTGTCTATGCTTGCGCGACAATGGTCGGGCTGGCGGGACTCGCACCCGCGATTTCCTGTCCCCCAGACAGGTGCGTTGGCTGCTTCGCTACAGCCCGATGAATTGGTCCCCGCACGAGGTAACGCTCCTCGGTCTTCCGATTATCAACCGGTGGCTCTGCTTTTGAGCTATGCGGGGGATGGCGGAAGGCGGAGGACATGCTCCCCAGGCCCCTTAGCGGAGCCCGATCTCATTAGCACTGAGTCCCGGCACGCTGGTCCGGTTCACCTTCCATGAAAAATCTCCACGCAAGGATTTGCACCCTGACGACGAGGTTCGAAGCCTCGCATGCTGTCTGTTACATCACGCGGAGTAAGAGGAGTGGAGCGCCGCCCCGGACTCGCACCGGGTAAGAGCTGTTTTGCAAACAGCCGCCTCGACGGCTTCGGCATGCGGCGCATGAAAGTGGAGCCCCCGGCCGGAATTGCACCGGCATCAATCCCGTTTAGAAGACGGGCGCCTGATCTCTTCGAGCCACGGGGGCATGGTGCGCCAACCGGGAGTTGCACCCGGACGACCGCTTTGGAAGAGCGGCATGCTGGTCTGTTGAACATCACTGGCGCGTTGGAAATGGTCGGGCACCCCGGTAACGCTCCGGGTGTCTCCTCGTCCCAGGCGAGGCGGATTGCTTTCTTCCTCGTGCCCGAGGGAAATGGCGGACGCGACGGGTGCTGCCCCCGCTCGCTCCTGCTCGACAGGCAGGCAAACATGCTGTTGTTACTCGCGTCCGAAAAACATGAACCCGGAGGTAGTCGCAACCTCACCATGCCGGATTAAAAGTCCGGTGCCGGTCTGCTGTGGCTTCGGGTTCAATGGTCCCTGCGGCAGGACTTGCACCCGCACTGACGGCGCCCTCGACGCCGTGCCTCTACTTGGTTGGGCTACGCAGGGGAAAAGCTGGACCGCCGGGGCTACGCTCCCCGCACTGCCGGGTGCAAACCGGCTGATTTACTGACTAATCTAGCGGCCCGATACAAAGACGGGGGAACGACGGGATTTGCACCCGCTCCGCAGGTTCCACAAACCTGAATGCTAACTGATACACCACGTTCCCCATCTGAAATGGCACGGAGTCCCGGTGCTGCCCCGGGCAGGCTGGGTTTTGGAGACCCGGCTGCACAGCTGGTGCCCTCCGCATCGTTGAAAAAGTTGCAGGACGTGGAATCGAACCACGGTTGCCAGGCTTATGAGACCCGGTGGGATGCCAATCCTTCCTGCATCGAAAATGGGGCGTGCCGCGGGAACAAGGGAGCCGCGACACGCCATTTGAGCGCGTCTGGCACGAACCGAAAGTCCGTGCCCTGCCGGGAGGATGCCGTTTTCAAACGGCTTGCTCCCGGCCAACGCATAAAGAACACACACCTTTGCAGTCCGTTAAGGACGGCAACCGCAGGGATTTCACGGCGGTTCTTCGGGCGCTTCAGGCGCGCTTGGGGCCTCTCGGTGAGCGAGAGGCGGCATTGACAGGGTAGCTTGTTGCGGTAACTTCACCGCGGCACTAGGACCCTGCAAGGTCCGCCTCGGGGTCGGGATCAGCGTCAACTGGTCCCGGCCCTCTTTCGTTCTATGTCTTGTTCAGGAAATTTTTGGTCAATTCATCGGCAAATAAAAAACCCGGCTCCTTTTCGAGGCCGGGTTCGTGGAAAAGTTCTGGTAAGAAATTCTACGAGGTCCTGGCCTCCGTGCTCGGTGTTTCGTTGGTCTTGAGTGAAAACCACGAGGGCACGAGAGCACCGCACCGCATCGCGGCGGCGCTCAAAATCTGATGGCGATATGCTCTCGTTTGCATTGAATACATGAAGGCATTACTCCACGTCCGAGAATCACGCAAGCGGAAATCTCGAAAGATTTTTTTGCCGCGGACTCAAACTCCTAATTCTGAGGCGCACCATGCGCTTGCTTGGATGTCCCGCTGAGGGCCAGAGCGCACAACCGCCGCGCAGGCGCATGGCGGGCTCACCATCTTCTCCTGCAGGTTGGTCTTGCATGTTTCACCAACGCGAACACCAAGGCGCATGATCGGGTCGCGGTGAATCCCAGTCATGCGCTAAATGCTGCGGATGCTGCTACCCTCGGCTAACGCGCCGATGACCGCCGCGTGTTTCGGTTGGAAGCATGTTGCGATGAATCAAAACCGCTATGCTTGCTAGACACTCGCAAGCATAAAATTTCTGCTTGCATAAAGTTCTGCATGCATGCACGATGCTTGCATTATGAATGATTCAGCACAATCCGTTGGTGGACTAGCACGCGCCGAGAAACTTTCTCCAGAACGGCGATCCGTTATCGCCAGCAACGCAGCGAGAACCAGGTGGGCAACACGCCACGACTCAGCGCAAGATGCATTCCCTCGCGCCACGCATGAAGGGACTCTTGATATTGCTGGCTTCAAGATCCAATGCGCAAATCTTCCCGATGGGACTCGTGTTCTGTCTCGCGCCGGATTCGTGCGGGCAATGGGCCGCACAGGAAAAGTGAAAGGCGGCCAAGTCTACTCGCCCGAATCCAAACTCCCCATTTTTATAGCGGCAGAGAACCTTAAAGCGTTCACTGACACTCTTTTGCTAGAGAATTCCAACGAAATTGTGTTTAGGACGCCTCACGGAGTTCTCTCCATTGGGTATCGAGCGGAATTGCTGACATCCGTTTGCAGTCTCTTTCTGAAGGCAGATGCGGCAAGAAAACTCCGCCCAAATCAAAAGCACATTGCCGAGCGGTGCCGTGTTCTCCTGGAAGGATTCGCCAATGTCGGCATAAATGCTCTTGTCGATGAAGCGACGGGCTTTCAAGAGGTCAGAGACCGGAAAGCGCTTCAAGAAATCCTCAAGAAATACATCGACGGCAGGCTCTATGAGTGGACGAACACCTTCCCAACATCGTTTTTTAAGGAAATATTTCGTTTGAAACAGTGGGAATGGAAGGCCGGCAAGATGCCCTCTCTGGTCGGGAGGTATGTCAACGACTTGGTGTATGCGCGTTTGGCTCCTGATGTGCTGCGCACGTTGCGCGAAATGAATCCGGCTGATGAAAAAGGCCGCCGTAAGGTTCATCATCACCGGCTCCTTACTAGAGATATCGGCCACCCTGAATTGGTACGCAGAATCCACGAACTACTTGGAATGGCTCGTGCGTTTAAGCCCGGAGAATGGGAGCCATTCAAAAGCCTAGTGTATCGCACTTTTCCAAAAAACGGACAGACGATGGAACTGGATTTTGGAGACTGATGGGGGTGGCTTGGCGCTGCGCACGGCTCCACCTGACGCTGCACGAGGCTCGCTCCCCGCACCTCCAACCCGGGGCAAATTCAAATTAGGACACTACCCGAATTGTTCGCTCGTTGCTGCATTTGGGCATGTCCGACAATCCCCACCGGTCAGCTTGATCAGCTCCCCATTTGCGGAAATTTCAAAACTCAACACCGAATGGCAGATCGCAGGTGTGCTAACACGCCGAACCCCCGGCATGCGCACACCCAAAGGTTTGCTACCTGATCTCGAACTGACCAAACCGTTGGATAGGCAGGTCGTGCGGGTTTTCTTGGTCAATTTTTCGTAGACACGTGGCTCAGGGTGCCCGGCGTCGCCAGCGAAGATGACGCTCCAAGCCATCGGATCTCTTGAACAAATTTCGAGGTAGTCGCGGTGAGCCCCATTGTTCCGCAGATCCATCGCGTTCGACGCCCCGTGGTGCGGAACTTTTATCAGGAGAGCCTTCGGAAGCCGGTTCGAACGGAAACGTCTGATGGCGTCTTCCCAATTTTTCTTCAGCGCGTCTGCACCAAGGATCAGGACCACGCCGCGATATCGTATCGCTAGAACTGCTGACAACAGGTTTGGGTCACCGCCCTCTGGTTCGGCTTTGTGAATCTCTGCGGCATATCTCTCTATGAAGTCTTGGGTGATTTTCTCCTCGGGAGAGAGGAAATGGATTTCAACATCATCAATGGTCTCGGGCTGCAGATCTGCCCGCAGCTGGCGTCTGGGAATTTTTTTTGTCGTGGCGGCAGAGAAGAGATCCAAAAAGACATTGGCCCACTCCTTTTGATACTTCTCTACGAAGGCTCTGTTCGGCGATGTGAAAAACTGTTGCGTCTCACAGGATCGATAAATGAATTGCTTAAAATCGGGAATTGTGTGCCAGAAAGTCTCAGGGCTTGCGTTCTCAAGCACCCTTATCAAATCACGTCCGTGGTCAGTGTGAGGGTGGGTTAGGCACACGAAGTGAATCTTCTTGCCCTCGACGAGTTGGAGGATGTCCGCACGAGAGTTAAATCCCGAAGGATGGGCATCGACGATTCCTATCCCGCCGCTTGGAAACGTGACAATTATTGTTTCGCCAACCCCGGATTCGTAAAAATCAATCCTCACCGTCTGAAGAACTCAGCAGCAGGTCTAGCTTCCTTCGCCGATCTGGGTCGAGAGGGATGCCAGAGATTGAAGCGTGCTCAGGACCTGCAAGCGGACGCATCTCAAAAATGAGCGATGCACCCTCAAGAAACTCATCCAACTCAAACGGCTGATTCTTCAACGTCACCCCGCTTTTTTTCAACATTTCAGTAGGGAAGAAATACTCCACCATGTGACCGTCTTCATCGATCAGGACTTTGCTCTCGCTACCGTGGGTTTCGATCAGAAAACCTTCCAGACGCCGCTGCGGATTGCTGCGCTGGGGTTTCTTGACGAGGCCCCGGTGCTGACTCGGGGTCACCACCCTCGCCACGGGCGATTCAAGCTCACCGTAAGATCTGGCATGCGCCCAAGAATTTACCTCGACGGATAAAACTTGCTGCCCATGAAAACGAGCGGTGTCGTTTGAAGAATCGGAAACTGTAATGCTCATGCAGTGAACCCGAAGGCATTCAACTTGTGATCGATTTCGATCATCCGGTCAAAGTGTTTTTGCAGGGCATCAACCGGTGGCTCTTTCTCGATCAGATCAGTCATCAGCATCAATGCATACTGAACTGGAAGGGATGCCTTGTCCGCTTTCTTGTTCCACCGTTCGATGACGTGTCGAGTTTCGGTGCTGCTTCGAAAGCCAGGTGCGAACCGCTGAACGGTCTTTTTCTCGAAGGTGACGGGGCGGACGTTGACGTGCAATTCCGAGTTGCCGGAAATGAACTGGTAATCCAGCTCTTGCGAATACGCCGTCATCCCCACGACTTTCTCAACCTCCGATTGGAATTGCCCACCAAGCCGCAACGATTCCTTGACTGCCGCCTCCATCGAGTCCATCGGGAGGAAAGACTCGCTGGCATACCCGTTAGATTCAATGCCGACGGGCTTGAAATACTCGGAGGCAAGAGCGGATAGGGCATTTGTGATTTCAAAAAAGAAGGCGGCGGCATCTTCTCTTACCGGCAATTCCTGAGTGACCACCAACTGATTGGTATCCGCACTCATCGTAATGTCCTCCTCTGGGATCGCCATCTTACAGCCGCTTGGCTTCGCATCCTGCGGGAGAAAATCGAGTTCCTCTTGCGCCGCAATCATGAACTCTCCGCAGCGATCCAAGTAGCGGTACCCGCCTCGGAAGGACTGTTTGAAATGGTATCTGAAGTTTTCCCAACCCACAGGATCGAGTAAACTGACCCCCTTCACTGGTGGCAAGCGATATTGCGGCGACGGCTGCAAGGCAAGAGTCGGCGCGCAATCATGACACAGAACAGGCTTGGCGAACCGTCGGATTGAACGGCAAGTCTGATCGGAGCTCGGAGTGGCTGGTCTTGACGGACGAACCACTTCGTCCTATCCACTGAATCTTCCAATGCCTCCGCGCACGCCAGCCAGCCTCAAGTCAGCACGACATTCAATGCTCGTGTCGGTGGCGTTTTCTGCCGCGAAGGGTTCGGCCCGTCGCGAATCCATTGCGCCCAATCCGCCGGCCGGCAGGTAGAATCACCAACTTCCCGATTCCAACCCTGCTCGCCAACCGGAGAGCAGGGTTTTCGTTTTCCACCAAACCCACAACACACCAAAGCCATGAATGCTAAACATCTCCTCAAACTCGGCGTGCCTCTCGGCGGACCGATGGGCGAGGCTTTCAAATTCATCTCCGCCTTCTGCACCCAAGGAGGCTCCAAGGACCAACTCGAAGCTGAGATCGCCGCAGTCGTCGCCAACCCGGTGGCGTTCACGGACGACCCGCTGCGAGGTCCCCTCGCCTCGTCACTGCAACAACCGGGCCTCTACAAGCCAGGACGCCAGCCCGCGCCCTGGAAGCAATGGGGCACGGACATTGACGAAACCGCCATCAAACAGATCGAGATGGCCAGCCTTCTGCCCGTATCCGTGGCGGCGGCCCTCATGCCCGATGCCCACGTCGGCTACGGGCTGCCCATCGGCGGCGTGCTGGCCACGGAGAACGCAGTCATCCCGTATGCCGTGGGCGTGGACATCGCTTGCCGCATGAAAATGACCGTGCTCGACCTGCCGCTCTCATGGCTCAACGAGCGCCAGGACCGCCTCAAGGACGCCATAGAGGCCGAGACGAAGTTTGGCGTTGGATCCAGCTTCAAACAACGCCGCCAGCACGACGTGCTGGACGATGATTGGTCGGTCAGTCCGGTCACCGTGCGGAACAAGGACAAAGCCTGGTCGCAACTCGGCACGAGCGGCAGCGGCAACCACTTCGTCGAGTTCGGCGTGCTCACAGTTTCTGATCCGGCCGCGGGAATACCCGTCGGCGAATACCTCGCCCTTCTCTCGCACAGCGGAAGTCGAGGAACGGGTGCCGGCGTGTGCGAGCACTACAGCAAACTCGCCATGAAACTCCATCCCGAGCTGCCCAAGGAACTCGCGCGGCTCGCCTGGCTCACGCTCGATTCGGAGGAAGGCCGCGAATACTGGGACGCCATGAACCTGATGGGCCGCTACGCAGCGGCCAACCACGCCCTCATCCACCGCCACATCGCCGCGAACCTCGGCGTCGAGGTGATGCTCGACATTGAGAACCACCACAACTTCGCGTGGAAAGAGACGCACTTCGGCAAGGAAGTCATCGTCCACCGCAAGGGCGCTACACCCGCGGGTGACGGCACCATCGGTATCATCCCCGGATCCATGGCCTCCCCGGGCTTCATCGTCCGCGGCAAAGGCCAGCCGGACTCACTCGATTCCGCCGCCCACGGCGCAGGTCGTTGCATGAGCCGCACCCGCGCCAACGACACGCTCTCTTGGCAGGACGCCAACGCCCTGCTGCGGGATCGCGGCGTCACCCTCATCTCCGCCGGGCTCGACGAAGTGCCGGCCTGCTACAAGGACATCACCAGCGTCATGGCCGCCCAAGCCGATCTCGTGGACATCCTCGCCCGCTTCGATCCGAAGCTGGTCAAGATGTGCCCGAGTGGCGAGCGGCCGGAGGACTGAAAACCGGAAGCGTGAAGCACAGGTTTTTTGGTGAGGCCGTTCGGCCGATCGTGTAGTCAATCGGCAATGGCGCGCGGACGCGGGAGAGATTACGAGGGCATCATCAAAGGCATAGCCGCCCTCGTGCTGCTTGCGGGCCTCGCCACGGGCGGCATCAAGGGAGCGGCTGAGGTGTTCAAGTTTGCCAGTTTCGCTGTGGTCGCCGCAGCGGTGCTGGTGGGCTGTTTCATGCTCGTCGCCATGCTCATCAAGGTCATCACCGCAAGGTCTGCCGCCACACACCCAACGCGTTTCGAGGTGGCGCCACGGCCAACACCATCTTCGCGCTTCGATGTGGTGGCGTCGTCACCCCCAACCTCGCGCCTCGAGTTGGGAAAAGCGCTGGATGGGATCGACTGGTTTCAGTTGGAGAAGCTTGTTGCCGCACTCTTCGAGAGCAAAGGCAACCAGGTTAGTCGGCGCGGAGGTGCCAAGGCCGATGGGGGCATCGATATCGTCGTGGAGTCGGCCGCATCGAGGGCCGCCGTCCAATGCAAGCACTGGGCCAAGTGGAAGTGCGGCCCCGCGGTGGTGCGGGAGCTGCTTGGAGCTATGACCCACGAGGGCTTTGGCCGCGGGTTCCTCATATGTCGCACGGCCACGGATGCCGCCCGAAGCCTGGCGGAGAAAGAGAACATCACGATTGTGGACCGCCAGGGGCTGCTCGATCGCATCGAATCTGCGCTGGAATCCTCGAACTCGAAGGTTCTCCGCCTGCTCTTCAACCCGCAAAAGCTTTGTCCCAAGTGCGGCGCGACCATGGTGCGTCGGACGGCGGCGAAGGGAAAGAACATGGGGACGGACTTCTGGGGCTGCTCCACTTACCCCAAATGTAACCAAACGATGAGGACTTGAAAATTCGCTCAGCGAAAGCATCAGCAACGCCTCGGCGCAGATGTGCCTCATTGATGGGCCGCAAGCCCACCTTTGCAGTAGGGTCTGTGAACTTCCGTTAGCTTCTCCAAATGAAGTTGATGCGTGTCGTGATGCAAAAACTCTCGCATCTCGGGATCCCATTCTAAGCGCATAGGCCCGCGGCACGTTACCGCACCCGGATTCTGCGGAGGAACCATCCCCAGTTCCAGATGGTGCTTCATGACGTGGCGGCGGCCTTTGACGCGCCCTGCGTCACAATGCACCAGTTGGCTGCATGAAACCCTTCGGCCTCTTGCAAAGTGAAGATCAATGAAGGTCTTAATCGGATGGCGGTGCTGGTTAGTGGTTCCAGCCGAGATAAAAACGTTTTTGGGGCGAACTCGGTCGAACTGGCTGCGGTAGGTGACGTGGTCGCGATCAATAGGCCCACCATGATGGGGTCCAAACATCACCTCAGGCACTTTATCTTGGCACTTGTCTGCGATGGAGCGCATCGAAGCATCTCCACCCCATATAATCTCCGTCTTTCCGTCCACATCGAGACACAAAACGGCCGAGACTGAATTTGGCTGCGCCCCTTTCCGCCGTAGGTTGCGCAAGACACACTCGAATTCAGGGTGCACGGCGTAGATTGCGAGCTTCTCGCGTCCCCCACCCCCATCCCACCCGTAGATGGGCATCAAGCCATCCCCTGCGATCTCCAGATTGTGCAGTCTACCCGGATTACGCCTCGCCCATCTCAACGCTCGATCAAGGACTCGCTTTGCACTGGTTTCTTGAGGATTTCGATCAATCAGAAGAAAAACGTGCTCGAAACGCGAGGAAAAGCGTTCCAGCAAATCGTCGAAGCATCCAGCGTGGTCTTCGTCGTTATGCGTAAGGACAATCCCATAAATCTGCTCCGGACGCGCAGCCAGCCACTCTACCAGTGGGGAGTCTGGGGGGCCGGTGTCGATGATCAACAGTTTACCGTCCGGCAAACGGAGAACCGTGCAATCGCCTTGGCCAACGTCCCAGAGGTCAACAACCAACTCCATGACGGCCCACGCTACTCTTCCTCCAAGCGCGGCAGTAGAGAGCAGACGCCTGGCGGGAATTCGATAGGCTTGGAAGCAATCGGCATATCCCGCAGGTCTTCTTCGAGGGGGGGTAATCTCAAGACATGATTTAAGTCGGAGATGGCTCCGTTCTCGTTCATGGTGAACCACGCAGCGAATCGCTCGCCGCAATTGACCGCAGTCAGCTTCGAGGCCAAGGAAATGTCGAGTTTGACGTTACGGTCTTCCAAAAATTGAACTAAGAGGACTGGCTCCTTGCGAATGAGCGTCGCCTCACGGTAGCGCGGCAGCTTACGGCTGGCTGCAAAAGCGTGGTAATCCATCTGCTCGGAGATGGACCGCAACCATTTCCTTTCCTCGTCGCGCAGGCAGCCAGTCACCGCTTTACTGTAAAGCTCCAGGAATCGCCTCCCGATCTCGCGGGGAAGTTCTTGGGCCTTCTCGAGCGGGAGTTTCATGCCCCACCCAATCACCTCCAAAGTGCCCTCCGTTTCGGAATAGCCCAGTCGGATCGGCGACTTATCGGGATCTGCCACATGCACCGATATGTTTCCCTCCACAGGGAAACATGTGTGCGAGTAGTCCACTTGAAGAGCGAATTCTTGCTCCACAGAGAGAGTTTCAGGCAGTTGACCAGGTGCGAATTCACGCTCCTCGGTTTTTCTTTGATCCTCTGCGGAGTCTCTCCAGACCTCCGAGAGTTCGGCGGGGGCCGATTCAAGGATGGTGGTGCTCATTGGGCGAAGACTTGTAGCGCGTCGCGAGAAAAGTGTCGAACGAAATCATGGAAAAGCAAGCCGTGGGCATCCGACACTTCCTTGAATGCCATGGCAAGATCGTGCTTCTCCTTTTTGGCGAGGGAGTTGTAGGCCAGCGCAACCTCCAGAGCGAACTCCTGCTTCTTGCCCTTCTCTGGCACGGTTTTTGTCTGAAAGCGTGTCTTGCCACATGGCTTGGCGGCATTGAACTCCAAGGAAAAAGGGGTCACGAAGCTTCCGAGCTTGGGGCCATTCTCGAACAAGGAAAGCAGTCTGCCAAGTTGGAGAGTTTTCTCTTTCTCCCAGAAAATCGGATATCTGTCCCGCTGGATCAGATTTCGATATTCGAGCACGAACCCGCCGACGCGCGCCAGGCCAAAGTGCTCCGTCACACGCGGCAGCCACGTGTGAATCTCTCTCTCAAAATCCGCGAAGCGTGATGCGGCTGCGTCTGTGCGTTCTTGTTCGATAACGAACTGGGCAGGCTTCGCCTCGATTGGAGGGCAGAACTCCAAAACAGTCATTGGCTTGTCCCCTGTGGAGCTGCGGATCAGCATCGGGATGTGGGTCAGCAGGACTCTGGGCTTCGGCGGTGCGTCTTGCATATCGAGCCGAAAGTCCCACTGCTCTTTCAGGCCGCGGTTGTCAAAACGTCCTTCTTTCTCGATCGACTCCACTAAGCTAGTGGCATGCTCCTCGAACGCTGCCTTGGGAATATCCAAACGGATAAGGAAGCGGCGCCTAACGAGTGGCGGGGACTTGAAATCGCTGGGGGTCCAAGAACGTGGCTCAGACTTGGCTTGGTTGCTTGTTTCTGGATTCATGGAAGTTCGCTTCGACCGTCGCAGAGATTCAGACCTCAACAATCTGGCGCACGTAGTCGTATTCAGGGGTTCGAGCCTCTTGGAAGAGGATGTGGTCGGCGGTGAATTCATCCCGACTGCGACGAGCGCCTTTGTCCGTCCTCCAAAGGCCGGAAAGCTGGTCGTAAGGCGAACGCGACACCACGAAGGCATCCACACTGAGGTGCTTCAGCTTTGGTGATTTGAGGGCGTCTTTGGAATGCTCCCGCAGCCGTTTGTGGAGACTGAGTTTCTCGCTGTGGAAACCGGCGGCCTCGTGCAACAGTCCGTGCGGCTCGATGAATACAATGCGCTGCTTTCCACGGCTTTTAATCCACAGAATGAAGTCCGGGTAGAAGCCACAGGATTCAAAAAAACCAATCCCTTTCCCCCTGCCGAGATTGCGGAGCAGAAACAGTTCCACCCCGCGAAGCAGTCCATCCGCTTCGGACTGGCAAAAACTGCGCAGGTCTTCGACAAACTTCCGTTCGCTCTCCACGAGGAGGGGCGGCACCGCTTTGATTTCGCCATTTTTTCGGGCGACGAGCAGGGGCTGATAGAGGTGGCGGTCGAAATGCACGTTCGGGAGGTCGAGCAACATGTCGCCCGCATAGATGCCCTCGGGCTTCGCTTTCCCAGCTAGCTTCTTGGCTTTCTTGATGACGTCATGGAGTTCTTTCACCAGACGGGGATCACTCCGTGGAACGGAAACCCTATAGGGCTGGAAATTTTCATCCGCGACCTTCAACGTCTCGTAGGTCATCTGCTTGGACTCCCAACGCAGCCTTCGCTGTTGGTAAAATCGTTCGACGTATTTCTTCAGAAGCGTCGAGGCAAGGCGATGGAGGCGTTCAAGCCCATCGCTTGTTGTCGGATTCACCAATTCATCGGCGGCCACGAGTTCGTAGAGGCACGGTTCTTCACGGGAGAGAATGTCGCGGGGCGCAGACACCGGGATGGCCAGATTTCTGAACCGTCGGGTTTGCTTGTATTCTTGCAGCTCCGTGTGCAGCAGTGCCCAGTCCAGCAGGGAAAGCGCGCCCGGCTCGATGCGGACGGCATGGCCGACCGAGCCTGATGCCTCGAACACACCGCCTGTGGACTTGCTCTGCATGGCGGTGACACGGGTGGCAACGTCGAGCCGGACCCTCACATCCTCCGTCGATTCCAGCACCAAGTCCTCCTCGTCCTCGAACCTTCGACCTTGCGGTAGCTGGGGCCTGTAAAGGTCTTCCTTGAGAAACGCTTTGTTCGTCCAGAGCGGCAGTTCCATTTCCAGGAACCCCCCGGTGTTGATTCCCTCGCGTTCGAGGTAATCACGGAACCTGGACATATAGTTGGCGCGGACGGCGAAGATGTTCAGCCGCTCCAAGACGCGGATGTGAGGCGGATGGTCCCGGCCATCGTGACGTTTGACCTTCTCGCTACGTTTGAGGTCGAACCCGTAGCCCTTGAGCCGGACACCACGTCCAAAAAGCTGAATAATCTCGGAGCCCTCCGAGACACCGACGTTGAGCAGGCCGATGTTTGCCACGCGCCAACTGCTCCATCCCTCCATGAACATCTTGGCTCCGATGAGGATCGTCTGGGGACTTGAGGCGTATTTGATGCGGGGGAAGAGTGGCTGCTGGATCGCGTCCTCGGTGATCGCGAGACCGGGAGCCTCCGATGCCATAATCTTTTTGAAGTCGTTGACGCTCCCGATGGCGATGACGCCGAAAGGTGTCTCGGTGCCCGCCACACGGAGCGCGACCTCATTCTTCGAGGAGGTCAACTGCCGGATTTCCAGTTCTCCCGCCGAAGCCGCGAGGAAAACCTTCTTCAAAATGCCATCGAAGACTTTCTTTGGGTCGGGCAGCTTTTCGCGCCGCAAGTAAGTGAGATGCCCCTCGAACATATCGCGGCCATCCTCGGTCTGGATTCCGCTTTTGCCCTGAAGGATCGATTGGATCTTGTTGACCGCCCACCCCTTGGTGTTCGGGAGGAATCGGGCGAAGAACTCCAGCACGGTGACGATCTCCGCGTTCTTCGCCCCGACCCGGCTGCAGATCAAGAGCCAGAGGGGGGGCTCAAGGAGGTAGTCTTTGATCTCTTCGCGATTGTCCTCGAAGTAGAGCCTCTGTTCATAAAACGAGAGCAGGTTTGCCAGCAGGAGGGTGTAGATGTCGTCTTTGGCCTGATAATCCTTGAGATTGAGGATGTGGAAGTCCTTCCCGAAGCCATCGCGATAGAAATACTTATAGGAATAGTCGAAGAGGATGCTCTTCGCGTATTCCTCCGTGACCGCGTCCCGCTTTGTCGCGTCGAGCGCTTGGCCGAAGGTGGCGCTATATTCAAACGTGAATCCTCCCTGCCCGAGCGCGAGTCGGCGTTTGCGCCACGTCTCGGCCTCGCTACCAGTGCCCTTGTGCCCCTCATCGACAAAAACAAGATTATGCCCCTCGAACGCTTCGACCGGAACGGAAAGACCACTGCCTTTCTTCTGTGTCACCAGCTTGGTGATTTCGAAGACACGAACGGTGTCCTTCATGCCCAGACCGCTCTCGGTGAGTGAAAACCGGGCGCAGGGAATCCCTGAAGCCTCCATTTCCTCGAGGTGCTGGGTGGTGAGGTTGTCGTTCGGGGTGATGAGCAGAATGTTGTCGATCTCCTGCCGTGCCTCCCGAGCGTAGTGCAGGAACTGGTGGTAGTTGATGTGGAAGAGCAACGTCTTCCCGCTCCCGGTTGCCATCCAGTAGGCCACCTTGCCAAGCTCGTCGTCGGTGAACTTCGCGTCCTGGATATCGCCGGGCAGCTTGTCGATATTCCGGTCGGCGACGAAACGATTCAGCTCGGCCAGCAGGTTCGCACGATCGTGGAAATACCGGTCGAGATAGATCTCGGTGTAGAGCAGCGACAGGTGCTGGAAATACCGCAGCACGATCGGGCGGATACGCTTGCGGTTGATCTTCTCCAGATGCCGCTCGATGTTGGCATCGTAGTTGGCCAGTTTCTCGCGGGAGAGGCGGCACTTCGATCCTCGACTCAGCAACTGGGTCGTGACGAAAGCCATGCCCGTGTCGCTGAACCCATGGTCGGCCTCGGCGAGTGACTTGAGAAAATCCTCGTTGTCCTCGAAACCGAAGTGCCGATTCAGCCAGGCCAGCAGCACAAGGCGGCGCTCCAGTTTTTGATAGGTCGTGTCCGCCATGGATCAGTCCGCCTGATTGAACATCCGGCGCTTGAAGACAGGTTCGATGGCCTTCACGTCTTCCATGAGGCAGTCCGTGTTGGCAAACAGCTCGTCCGCACCACTAAAGATTTTCTCCTTCTTGATGAATTCCCGGTCGGCCTGGAAATCCTTCAATTCCCAGTCCTTCGTGTTCCGCCAGACCACGACGACCTCGCGCTCGCCGCCGGTGGCGTTAGGATTCGCGCGTCCGCGATAGACCAGATACCGGTGCTTCTTCCTGCCTTCCGTGCGCCAATAGACCTTGCGGGTGCGGACGCGCAGGCCGAGCAGGAAGTTGAAGGTGACGCCAAGGTCCACGCTCCGGACCGTGCTGTCCCCGTTCTCGCGAATCTCCAGCTTGTAGTCGAAGGGCATCGCGAGCTTTGCGGTGTCGAGCAGGGTTTCGCTTTGCCCCGTCTCGAACGCCAGCATGTAATGGATGACGTATTCGTCGAAGAGAAGCTGCCGCTGGGCTGCCTCGTTCTCGTTGAACGCAATGTTTCCCAGTGCGTCCTCGTAGGATTCCAACTTCACGTATTGAAAACAATGGCTGATACCCGCGTCACGCGTCTGCGGCTTGCCATTCTTCCAGTCGGGGGAGTAGATGACTTTTTGGAGGCGGGGCCGGATCAAGTCCTCAAAATGGTCGCCCATTTCCATTACGACATACGTTCTCGTGCCGCCGTCCAGCCGATTCATGTCCATAACCCCATGCGGCGTGCTGCCCGACCCGCCGAAGCAGTCTATGACGATGTCCTGCTTGCGAGTTGCCTGATCGATGAACCGTGCGGGAAAGCGCGAGTTTTTTGGCGATAGGAAAAGCCCTGATTGGCCGAAAAGGTCGGCAAGTTGAGCCTCCCCGTCGTTGTAGTCGTAGAAAACGCTCGTGCCGATGTTCGTTTCAACTTCATGGAGAAAGCCTTTTGTCTGCGGGACTTTTTTCTCATCCACTCCCCATGCGATTCGTTTGTCCTCATTGAGAGACACGAAGCTTCGGCGCTCGGCTTCCTCCTCGGATGCCTTGAGAGGAAATTTCCATCCTCCCTTTGGATGAGGACATGGTTTCCCAGTAAACGGATGTTTGGGCTTGTAGTATCTGAAGTTGGGGTGGCTGGCGTCTTTGGTCGTTGGCGACTGCTTTGCAGCCGGAGCCGAAGGACTGATCTCCCTCCAAATCCACAATTGAGCGCCATGCTGCCGTGCCTTTGATTCCTCAACAAACCGGCCGTCCTGCGTTCGGTATTCCGCCTGACAATACAAATAAATTCCCTTCCAAGGGTCCAGCTTCTGTGTCTCCGAGTTCCACTCGATACCCTTCGCTTCAAGTTCTTCCCGAAACTCGAGCATGTGCTTCTTGAACAGTTCCTTGATCGCAGCCTCGACGTCAGCCAAGGCGGGGTAGGTCGGATTCATTTCCCGGACGAGATCGAGAATCTCCGAGCAACCTGGCTTCATTTGCCTGAACATGTCGGGGTCGCGTTCCGCGGCCTCCCGATCTTTGGCAAACACCTCAACGTATTCGTGATTCGTGGAATAGTTTGGAAGTTGGCTATTGGCGGTGTTCTGCGTCCAGATGAGTTCTTCGATGTGGTTGCCCGGCTCGAAGACCACATCCATCACCATTTCCAAAATTTGGCGTTCGACTTTGTCAATGCTGACAAAGACCGCGCCATCGCGCTTCAGCAGGTGCCCAAGCCTGGCCAGTCGATCTCGCATGAATGTGGCCCAAGACGAATGCTTGTAGTCGTTCTTGTAGAGAATGGCACTACTCGAAGTGTTGTAGGGAGGGTCGATGTAAACGCATTTCGAGCTGTCGCGGTAGAGCTCCTCGACGAGTGAGAGCCCCTGAAAATTCTCCGTGTGCATCGCCATCCCACCAAGCCCGGACTCGATGTCGGGCTGTGCGGCCAGCACCTCATCAACAAGTGCCTCGTCAAAGAACCTGGTATCCAGCACGAGGTTCCAGTTTTTCTTGAGGAACGCGACTGTCGGCTTTTCGGTCCAGCCCTTGGCCTGCTGAATGGCGAATAGGCGTTTCCATTCCGCGATCTGGTCCTTGTTCTTGGCGACGTCCGGGTAGAGGGCTTCCGGGACACGGTCGAGGGTGAGGCAGTAGTGCGAGGCGGTGACGAACTTCTTCTTTTCGAAGAGGCGCTTCTGGAAGTTTTCGATCTGGGCGAGGAAGCGGATAATGGTGCCGCCGATGCGGCGGATAACCTGCATGATTTGGAACCATCCCTCGGCGCGTTCGCCGCCGCCCGCTTCGAGCGAGTCGAGTTGGAGCACCTCAGTTTTCAAGTAAAAGTCGAGTTCCCGAGTGAGGAACCCTTCAAGGTCTTTGTGGATGAAGTAGTCCGACGTGTTCTTGCGGGTGAACCGGCGGAGGTGGTGGGCGATGCGGCTGATGGGGTTCCCCTCGGCGTCCTTATGGTGCTCGACGAGCAGGGCGTTGAGCGCCTCGGTGTTTTCTTTGAGCGCCTTCGTCTTTGCTAAAGCGTCGGCTGCCAAGGCGAGGATGGCGGTCTGGATTTTGCCATTGCTGGTGAAGCCCCGAGCTTTCGCCTCCTCCTCAAAGCGTTCCGTTTCCGCAGCGGTGAGCCCGCGGTAGTAGAAGGGGAGAGTGATGAGCGAATGCCGCTCTTTCCCGGTGCCGACGACCTCGACCGTCAGGGTGTCCGTTTGGGACAGAAAGTAGCGGGTGTCCGGGGACTTGATGTTGTCCTTCGACACGTCGGCTTGGGCGACGGTGAAGCGGACACGTATTCCGCCCGAGAGATCACGCCATTTGTAGTCGGTGAACGTCTCCCCGGTCTTGACGTAATACTGGTCGGCATTCGCCCAGTGGAGGTGGACCTCCTCGCCGTTGTAGGGGATGGCGTATTTCTCGCGCTTCGAGTAGCGGCGCAACGACATGAAATCGCCGTTGTCATAGTAGCGGCTAAAAAACTGGACGAGGTGGTTGTAAATGGTGGCCTCGCGGTCCGCAGCTGGACGGGCACCCTTGGCTTGGTCTTGGAGGGCGAGGTATTGACGCCCGAGCTTGGTCTCGCGGTGGGCATCATCGAGCACGCCCGCCGCATCAATGGCATCCTCCGCGATGTTCTCGCGGATGCGCTCCGCGAGTTCCGCGATGCGCTCGGCCAGCCCAGCTTCCTGTTTGAGCGCGCCGGAGTTGAGTTCGGCGTTGATTACATCGACGAGCTGCTCATTGATGAACTTCTCAACGACCTCGCGCTTCTGGCCGAGAATGCGGTAGATGCCAAAGTCGAGTTCCGCCGCAGCATCGACTTGGAACATGTCGCGGAGGAGTGACTGGAAGGTTTCGCGGGGAGTGCTCATGAAGGTGTCCTGTCTGTGCGGTAGGTGGCGGGATCCTCGGCAGCAAGCCCGATGACCGGTGGACTGTCTGAAAGGTAGGAAATGCCGGGCAGACGCATCTGCTGCCGATGTTCAAGATACTCGGCAACACGGGCCAAAATCCACTCCTTGAAGTTCGTACCGTCTGCCGCCAAGGCGGCGTGGAATTCCCTTTTGAGCGCCGGGTCGAAGTCCACCACCAACCGTCCTGAGGGTCCACGGGCCATGTGACATAAGTAACGTAACATCGTCAGAGACGTCAAGCGGTAGCGCTGGGCAGCCTTTTCATCGGCACCCCGCGGGCAGGAGGCAACTTCCAACGCAAAACTCTACGAGTCGTCCCGTTTTCCCCTCATGTCGTCCACCCCGACCAACTTGAGCTGAAACATCGGCCGCCACCTGCCCTCCACGCGCTCGAAAGGCTTTCCCGCAATGGGAACCAAAGTCCTGAGTTCCTTCTCGAGACGCTGGAATGCTTTTCGCTTTGTCTCGTGGTCCTTGTCCCCAGACGGTGGATTTGTCCACTCGCCGTAGTGAGCAACCATGGCGAGGACTTCCGTGTGCCGAGCCGCCTTGGAGCGCGAGGCCTTGCGAAAGTCATGCGTGGCGCCATGGCGACCGTAGCTGACATGCATTTTTCCAACCGGATCAATCCCCACCTTGAGCTTGTCCCATGTCCATCCGGGCTGCACGTCGAGGATCGGCCCTTTGCCCTTGGCCGAGGCGGCTGTGCGGGCGCGGGCATGCAGGGTGCCACGTTCCAAGGCCGGGCTCTTGAGGCGATCCGCCACGGGATCGAGGCGCACACCCCGCGTTTGGGCCAGGGCGGCGATCTCCTTCGTGATCCAGCGGCTGCTTGGAAGCAGCAGCACCGATGCCGGGAGTTGGGCGATGACGCTCGCAAGCTGTTCGCCGTCGAAGAGATTCCCAGCGGGCACGTGGAGAAAGACGGGGCGGGTTTCCTCGCGGCGGGCGATCACGTTGCCAACTTGAATGCACCCACCGCCAGCCTCCCTGGCCCCGCTGGCCACGAAGCCGAGGGCCTTGCCAAGCATGGCGGCGAGCTGGTCGAAATTCACCTCCCAGACCGTGACGTCGTCCGCTGTGGCCGGCACATCCGCACGCGGGCGAAAGTCGTCGTCCACAATCGCAAACACAGGTCCAGCACCGTTCGATTCGTCCAGCACATCAAGCCTTCGGGCTGGCAGACGCGGATCGAGCACGCTCGCGGCAAAGCGGGTGGTCCTGCGCACGGGGCCGGTGCGCCAACCTTCGCCGGCCATCAACTGCCAGTCGGCTGCTGCGGCTGCTCGCCCGCACCGCTCAAGCGCTGGCCAGAAGTTCTCCAGTGTCATGGCGAATTACGAACCGCGCGTTCTCCAGCCACTGCTCCACGGCGGGAATGTCCACCGCCCCGGTGAGGGAATCGCGGTCGAGGTTGATCCGCACCACGACTTGTCGGCGACGGCCCGATACCTTGAGCGCGATCCGCACCTCGACAAGCCTCGCGCCGGTTCGAAGCGCTCCGCGAATAAATCCGAACATGTCGCCTTTCGACACGTCGCTGCACTGCCCGTCGGCCGCTTCCACTTCGTCGCGCTGCGGAAATGCACGATGTCGAGGCGCTCGGGCCGGAGGATTCTTTGCGCTGATGAGCCGTCCTCGATCACACCAAGGCGATTGAGCATCTCGCCGTGGCGCACGATGAACGACATGCCGTGTTCGTCAGACTGGGCACGCACGCGGCACCAACTCGTGCGGGCGTTGCGCTCAAACCAAGTGCCGAGCGTTGACTCGATTCCCGTCTGCCGCGCGGTTGAGAAGTCGAGGACGGGAAACTCCGGCGGGACCACAAACGCGGCGAAGGATCGCTCGCATTGCAGTGCGCGGCGGTCGAACTCACGCCAGGCAATTTCCGGCGCGGCCCGCAGAATCTTCACAGCAAGATCCACCACGGAGTCATCCTCCTCGCGCACACGCTCCACCACTTCGGCGTAGTCGCGCTCGAAATGGAACACGCTCTGCGGCCCCGTGATGAGGTCGAGCAATTCCAGTTCCTCGACGAAGTCCGGTGGCGTGGTCAGGTCGGGACTGCTCATGACGAACGACAGAGGCTCGAAATCGTAGTCTTCAAGGGTGGCGGGCAGCACCACTCCGCGGGTCGTGAGGTAGTGGCTGTAACGGTCGAAGAACGCATGGAAAGTTGATCCTTTCATGCGCTGAAGGTTGCCCAAGCGGGCGAATCGTGAGGGTCGGATGGCGGCCATAAATGCGGCTGTGAGGGTATCGGGTTTTCCCGGCGGCGCAATCGGGGCTCGGGACTATGTCCCAAAATCTTGCCGACAGAGAAAATGGGACATCGTCAAAAGCGCCGAAATTGAGAATGCGCTGACTTCTACACTGTAAAGGGGACACGTTTTGCCCATTTCGGGACATGTCCCCCGTTGGGGTTAGAGGCACGGCAAAAGACCGGCCCGACCAACAAACCAACCTACAACGCACATGAACATCCAATCACTCTCGCGCGGCAAAATCGCGCGATCACAGAAGGCCGTCGTCTACGGCCCCGAGGGCGTGGGCAAGACCACGCTCGCCAGCCAACTCCCCTCACCCGTCTTCCTCGACACCGAGGGCGGCACCCACCACCTCGACGTGGTGCGCTTCCCCGACGTGCGCACGTGGGACGACGTGCTCGCCGCAGCCAAGTCTCTCGCCACCGGCGACCATGAATTCAAGAGCTTCGTCATCGACACGGCGGACTGGCTTGAGAAGCGCCTGGCCGAGCACCTTTGCCGCAAGGCCAACAAGGAATCCATCGAGGACTTCGGCTACGGCAAGGGCTACGTCCTGATCGCCGAGGAGTTCGCCAAGTTCCTCGCCTCCCTCGACGCGCTGCTCGCCCGCGGCATCCACGTTATCTTCCTGGCCCACAGCACGGTGCGCAAGTTCGAGTCGCCCGACCAAGCCGGCAGCTACGACCGCTACGAGCTCAAGCTCTCGAAGCAGGTGGCCCCGCTCCTTAAGGAATGGGCCGACCTCATCCTCTTCACCAACTACGTGACCAAGGTGGCCGAAAGCGATTCAGGCCGCCGTCGCGGCATCGGCGGGCGCGAGCGCGTCATCATGACCACGCACTGCGCGGCCTACGACGCCAAGAACCGACACGGCTTGGAGGAGAAGCTCGCGTTCAGCTACGAGGCCATCGCGCCGGTCTTCGCCGTCACCGCAGTGACTGCTCCCGTGAAGTCCCAGGGCGAACGCTTGGCCGAAGTGCTCGGCGACAAGGTCAGCGATGCCCGTGAGTTCCTGATCAACCGCGGCCAACTCACCACCGACGGCTCCCTCAACGACATCGACCGCGACTACGCCGCTCGCATCTTCGCCGACCCGGACAAGTTCCTCGCCGCCGTGGAGCAGTTCAAAGGAGGTGCGAAATGACGGCCACCCGTTTCAACCGCCGCGGGCCGACCAACCCGAAGCACGTTGCCACCAGCGATGGCGGCATAAGTCTGCGCGACTTCTTTGCCGCAACCGCGGTGACCGGCCTGGTGACGCGCGACAAATCATACGAACTGCCGTTTGACCATGCCTATGAGGACTGCGTCGCCTTCACGGCCTACGCACTGGCCGATGCGATGCTCGCCGAGCGCGAGAACGGAGGTGACCAATGAGCCTGCGTCCTTCCGCTCTCCCGAAGCTGGCGCTCTGCGCCTGCTACGAGTCAAACCCAACTCCCGGTCCAGCCGCCGAGCGTGGCACGCACATGGACTCGGTCTTCCGCGCCCGCGTGGCCGGCGAGCCCGAACCGGCTGATGCGGGCCTCAGCGACTCCGACCTCGCCAACGTGGATTGGGCCGTGACCGCCCTTCGTGCCATGGCCGGCGGCGAGTCCGTGCTCGTAGCCGAGAACCAGTGCCGCGTTCACGTGCCGGGTTTTGCCGAACCGGGCACGGCCGACGCCATCGTGCCATCGAAGTTCTTCCACGCCGACCTCAAGACCGGCCAGAAGCGCAACTACCGCGAGCAGATGGCGGCATACGCCTTGGGGCTCATGGAGCAGCACTTCGCCTCCCAGTGGACGGCCCACCTGCTGTTTTGCGACCAGCGCGAAATCATCACCCACACGTTCAGCCACCGCGAAGCCCTCGCCTTGGTCGAGCGTCTCGTGGCGGCCTACCACGACGACAAGAAGCAGCCCGTCCTCTGCGAATACTGCTCTTGGTGCGCCAAGGCGACGACATGCCCAGCCCGCACGGCGGCAGTGTCTTCTTCCCTGGCCACCACCGGCTTCGACTTCGCCGCCATTCTGAGCGATCCGGAACGTCTCGGCCGTTTTCTCACGGCCTGTTCGGTGCTCGACGATTTCCGCGAGCAGGCCCAAGCCCGCGCCCGCGAACTGCTGGCCGCGAACACGTCCGTGCCCGGGTGGAAGCTGGCCAAGTCCCGCGTGGCGCAGTTCGTCAACCACACCGACGTGGGCCGGCACATGAAAGACCTCGGCTTCGGCGACGTGCTCGCTGCCTACGGAAATCTCTCCGCCAAGAAGTTCCGCGCCATCTGGGAAGCCAAGCTCCCGTCACGCCCCTTTCCCGAGGAGGTGGTCAAGGAAGGCAAGTCGAGCCGTGCGCTCGTCGCCGACCAGTCCGCCCCCTCACTCACCACAACCAACCCATAAGCACACAACACCATGCCTAGTTACAAAGCATCCGAACCGTCCGTCGCACCCGAAGCCGTCAAACCCGGCGAATACGACTGCGAAATCGTCAACGCCGAAGAGGGCAAAGCCCAATCCGGCAATCCCATCATCACCCTCAAGCTGCGGCTGGAGAACGACGCGCTCCTCTACGAGCGCCTGGTCTTCACCCCCGCTGCCTTCTGGAAAATCGACAGCTTCCGGGCCGCCATCGGCGACCTCGTGCTGCCCGACGAGGAAGTGAACATCGAAGCCGACGAACTGATCGGCCGCACCGGGCGCATCCGCGTCGTCAACGAAACCTACGAGGGCCGCGCCCGCAGCAAAGTCGCCGCGTGGATCGCCCCCGCCAAAAAGGAGAAACGGGATGCCGGCCCATTCTGACCAGCCAATCTCCCTCCGCGGCTACCAGCTGGCGGCGGTCGACTCGATCATGTCGGGTTTTGCCGAGTTCCGCCGCCAGCTCCTCGTGGCCGCCACGGGGTCGGGAAAGACTCAGGTCTTCTGCGAGGTCATTCGCAGGGTGCAGCCCGAGCGTTCTCTGGTCCTCTGTCACCGCGAGGAGTTGATCGACCAGGCGGCGCATCGCCTCTCCACCTTCGGCCTCACCGCCGAGGTGGAGATGGGCGAGCGCCGCGCGTCGCTCGACGCCCAGGTGGTGGTCGGCAGCGTGCAAACGCTGATGCGCGACCACCGCTTGGAGCGCTGGCCCCGCGGTCACTTCGGCTTGGTCGTAGCTGACGAGGCTCATCATGCCACCAGCGACTCCTGGCAAAAGGTGCTCTGGTATTTCGACACGCGAACGCTGGGTGCCAGCGCCACCCCCGAGCGGTCCGACAAACGTCAACTCGGCGAGTATTTCGAGAACATCGCCTACGAGGTGGGTCTTCTCGATCTGGTCCGCCAGGGGTGGCTCTCGCCCATTCGGGTCAAGACGGTCCCGCTGGGTATCGACCTGCGCAAGGCCCGCACCGTGGCCGGCGACTACAACGCCGAGGATCTAGGCCACGCCATCGAGCCCCAGCTCGAACGCATCGTGGATGTGATGGTCGAGCACCGCCACCGCAAGACCATCGTCTTCCTGCCGCTCATCTACCTCTCGCGCCTCTTCGCCAACCTGTGCCGCCAGCGTGGTCTGGAGGCATGGCACGTGGACGGGGCCAGCCGTGACCGTGCTGAAGTATTGTCGGAGTTTTCTTCAGCACGCAGCGGAATCCTCTCCAACGCCATGCTGCTCACGGAGGGCTACGACGAGCCCTCGATCGACTGCGTCGTGTGCCTGCGGCCGACCAAGGTCCGCAGTCTCTACTGCCAAATCGTGGGCCGCGGCACGCGGATGTATCCCAACAAGGATCACTTACTCCTGCTGGATTTCCTCTGGCTCACGCACGACCACGCGCTCATCAAGCCAGCCCACCTGATCGCCAAGGACGACGAGGAGGCCGATCAGATCGGCACCATGCTCGGCGACGACGGCGACCTCGAGGAGGCCGAGCGCGATGCCATCGAGGAGCGCACCCGGTCGCTCGCCGCGCGGCTGGCCGCC
>JBGSSV010000186.1:0-25939 GCA_041736875.1 Chthoniobacterales bacterium
CAAGGCGGCGGGGTCACGGCCGAGCAGGGCAAAGGCATCGCCGCGACGCACGGCCAGATCCTGGGTGCGGATGGCCGCAACGGAGCCCACGTTGGCCGCGTCGTAGAGGAGCAAAATGCCGGTCGCGCCATCGGGCACTTCGTCGAGCGTGCGCGGGTCAACCACAACCGCCCGGGCCCAGGGCGGCCCCTGGTGCAACCCGGCGGGCCCGCGAGCGTAGAATTGCGAACTCAGCTCGGTCATGCCGTATTCATTGAAGACATCGCCGGGGGAGAGGCCGAGATATTCTTCGAACATGGCGTAAAGGGCGGGCCGGGAAATTTCGCGCCCGAGGCCCTTGTAGCCGCCGGTTTCCATTGCGGTCGAGCCGGGGGCCAGCGTGATCCGCAGGCGACGGCGGTCCATCTCCTCGAAAAGCCGCAGAAAGCCCAGCGCCGTGCCGAGCAGGCAAACCGGTCCGGTGGTGGACGCCAGGCGTTCCATCTCAAAGCCGCCTCCACGGGCGATGAAGTCCGCCGGCCCCGCCAGCGTGGCAAACATGTGGCTGAGGGAGGAATGCGGGGCTTCGTCAGGATGCGGGGCCAGCACGAGAAACGGCCCGGCCGGCAACCCGGCCAGCCTCCAGCCTTGGCGGACAGCCGCCTCGTAAATGCGGAGTGTGCGGAACGGATGGCGGCCGAAGCCTTCGCCGGTCGTTCCGCTGGTGTGGAAAACCTTCGTGATTTGCTCTGCAGGAAAACTCCGCAACTCGGTTTGCTTGAAGGCCGCCTGCGGCACCGCCGGGATGTCGCGCCAACCGCCAACGCATTCCCCGACACCAAGACTCACGCAGTAGGCGCGGTAGGGCGCATTGTGACGAAATTGGAACGCATGCAAATCCGGGAGGATCCGCTCGAAGGAATCGGCGGCGGAATCCCCGATCCACCGGAGAACCCGTTGTTCAAAATCGGCCCACGGCCCGGCTGCGTCACTCATCCCCCTCATCCTGCCAGCCCGGCGCCGGGGACAAACGAAATTTTGCCTCGCGCAGGCGCAGAACAAGGGCACATTTGGACGCGATGAAGCCAGTTGCACGGTCTCTGCGCTGCGGCCTCTTCGCGATGATCGCGTTGATGGCCGGCGGTCCGGCCGACGCGCAGGACAATGCCGCGCCGCAGGTCGGCACGGCGCGCGACCTGATCCTGAAGGCCGACGGGGACTACAACGCGAAGCGCTATGCGGAGGCGGTGGCCGGCTACGAGAAGCTTCTGGCGGACTTCGGCGCCTCGGCCGAGACGACCGCATTACTGCCCCACGTGCGCTACAACCTGGCCGCCGCGCTGATGCAGGCGCAGAAGTTCGATCCTGCCGTCGATGCCATCGGTGAAGCGCAAAAGCGCCCGGAGATCGGGGAGAAACAGCAGGAGGATCTGGCTTTCTGGCTCGGCGTCGCCCTCCTCCAGGCCGGCAAGCACGCCGAGGCGACGACGGCCCTGGGGGAATTTCTGGCCAAGTTTCCGAAGTCCGACCGCCGACCGGATGCCGGACTGCTGGCGGCGAACGCGCTGCTGAGCGCCGGCAAGACGGACGAAGCCGCCAAGGCCTTCGAGGCCATCCGCAAGTCGCCGAACCATCGGCACCGCGGCCGCGCCACCGTGCTCGAGCTCTACTGCCTCGTGGAGACGGGCAAGGATCAGGAGGCCCTGCAACTGCTGGCCGAAGAGGGCCCCGGGCAGGCGGAGAACATCAACCAACTCGCCACCTTCCAGACCCTCGCGCTGGGCCTGGGCGAGAAGTTGCTCGAATCGGACCAAGCCCGCCCGGCCATCCGCGCCCTGCAAAACATCTGGCCGCGCGAGCGCCTCGTCGCGCACCAAACGCGCAAGTTGGAGGAAATCAAAGCCGACTTGGCCCAAATCGAATCGGCGCTGCGTCCGGACGTTTTCCGCCGCGCCCAGCAGAAGCAGTTGCTGCGCGAGGTCGAGAAGGAACTGGCCAACCTTGAAAAAATTCCGTCGTTCGACGCGTCGGTGCGTTTCCGCATGGCCACGGCCTTTCACCAGCAGGAGCGCTACCGTGAGTGCGCCCTGCTCCTCGACGATGTGTTGCGGGAGATGAAGCCCGACGCCGTGGTGGAGACCGCCTCGCTCAGCGCGTTGCAAAGTTGGATGTCGATCGAGCGTTATGACAAGGCAGTGGAGATTTCGCAGGTCTTCGAGGAGAGATTTCCAGCCTCGAAGAGTCTTCCGCTCGTGCTCTACCTCCGCGGCACGGCGCAGCAGCGAGCCGAGCAATACGACGAAGCCCTCGCGACCTTCGCCGCCCTGGCGGAAAAATTCCCCCAATCCGAGCAGGCCCCGCGGGCCTTTTTCATGAAGGGCTTCACGCAACTCCTGGCCGAGCGCAACGAGGAGGCGGCGGCGACGTTCGCCGAGTTCGAGACCAAGCACCCGAAGCACGACATGTCCGAGCCGGCCAGCTATTGGCGCGGGGCGGCCCTGACCTTCGCCAAAAAATACCCCGAGGCGCGCGAGGTTCTGGCCGCGCACGCGGAGAACTTTCCGCAAGGTCCGATGGCCGGGCCGGCGGCCTTCCGCCGCGCCTACGCCGCCCAATCGATGAAGGACTTTCCCCTGGCCGAAACGGAGCTGAAGGAATACCTGCAAAAGTTTCCCGAGGGCGCGGAGAATCCGGAGGCGCGCATCCTCCTCGGCGATGCTCTGCTCGCGCAGGCCAAGTCCGACGAAGGCAAGGAGATCTACGCGAGCATCCCCGTGTCGGCCGGACGTTTCCACGAGGACGCGCAGTTCAAACTCGCGAAGGTTCTCAAGCTCGAGGAGGACTACGCAGGCCTGCGCGACCTCATGCAGGCCTACCTCGCGGCCTATCCGAAAAGCCCGCGGGCGGCCGAGGCGCTCTTCCTGATCGGCCAGAGTTGGCGGCTGGAGGACCAACCGGAGAAGGCCATCGCGGACTATTGGAAGGCGATCAAGGAATTCGGTCACGATCCCGAGGCCGATTCCGTCGAGGATTTGTTTCTCGCTCTCGGACGCCTCTACAAGGGCGAGTCGGAAAAGCGGGATTACCTCGCCGCCCTGCGGGCCATGCGGGAACAGGCCGTGGCGGAAAAGAAGGACGTGCTGGCCGTGCGGGCGATCTGGGCGCTCTCGCAGGCGGTGAAGAAAACCGACCCCGAGTTGTCCGTCGCGCTGCTGCGTGAGGCCGGGGCGATGGCCAAGCCGGAGGTGACCAATCCCTTGGTGCTGTCCGACTGCGCCGAGGCGCAGTTGGTTTCGGCCGATGCCGATCCGGCTGCGGCGGCGGCGCGGCAGGACAAAGCCAAGGATCTCTACCGCAACCTGCTCAAATGGCACCCGCGCGCGGCGCAGAAGGACAAGGCCCTGGGGGCGCTGGCGCGGATCGCGCTGGCCGACGGCGACAACAAAACGGCGCTGGAATACTACGACCGGCTGGAGCGTGACACCCCATGGTCGCCGCTCATCGGCGAGGTCTTGATGACCCGCGGACGCCTTGAGACCGAGGCGGGGCGGCCCGACCAGGCGGCGGATGCCTACACCAGATTGCTTGCGGCGGAGAACGTGCCGGGCAAGCTGAAGGCGCAGGCGCTGCTCGCCCTCGGCGAACTCGAGATGGGCCGCGACCGGCCCCAAAGCGCCATTCCGTATTACCAGCGCATCTACATCCTCTACGGCAAGTGGCGCGAGACCGTGGCCAAAGCCTACCTGCGGAGCGGCGAGGCCTTTGAGAAACTCAACGACCGCGAGGCCGCGCGCAAGACTTACGAGGAGCTGACCAAGAGCGAGGATCTCGCCTCGCTGCCGGAGGCCGCCGCCGCACGCGAGAAACTCCAAAAACTCGGGGGAGCAGCCTCATGAGAACCACCCCAACCCTCCTGCTCTTGACTCTCCTGCCTGTGGCGCCCTTGCTGGCTCTCGACCAGATCCACCTGCAAAACGGCACCGTGCGCGAGGGCCGGGTCATTGGGGTGGAACTGAACTCGCTCCGCCTCAGCCTGCCCCCGCCCCTCCCCGGTCAGCCGGCACCAACCACGACCATTCCGCGAGCCGATGTGGTCAAAATCATTTTCGATCCCGATCCCGTGCTTGAGGCTCTGGCGAAAAACATCAGCCCGAACTCGACCGCGGCAGCCCGTGTCCGTTGGGACGTCCTGGCTCCGCTCCTCGCCCTGCCGGAATCGCGCGCGGCCCAAGCCGGCTCCCTCCTCGGGGAAATTCTACTGCTCTCGCCCGACCAAGCCCGACACGAGGAGGCGTTGGCCCTTTACCAAAGGATCGAGACGGAAGCGTGGAACCTGGCCGACCGCGAGGCGGCCAAACGCGGACGTTTGCGGGCCATGCTGCGTCTGGGGCGTCTCGAGGAGGCCTCGGCCGAGGCCGAGGAAATCGCGGCCACCGCCGAGGACCCGGAGCTTTTACTCGACACCAAACTCCTGCTGGCCCAGACCCGCGTGGCCACGCTGCGGCAGCTGCTGGCCGACAACCCCCGCTGGTATGAGGATCCGCCGGTGCGGGCCGAGCGCGGCCGGTTGCTCAACGATGCGGCGGACATGGCGCTCTATCCATTTCTCTTCCACGGCACCGAGCGCGCGCGTGCCGCCCAAGGCCTGGGCCTCGCGCTGGAGCTTTACCAGTTGACCGGAGACGAGGAGGCTGCCCGCGGGGTTGCCACCGACCTCCTCGAGATATATCCCGAAACCCCGGAAGCCCAGAAAGCCGCCACCATCCAGCCCAAGCCAACCGACAAATCATGAAAACAACACTGCACCGCAAACTGCCCCCCCTTCTCGCCCTCGCGTTTTGCGCGCTGGCCGCCACCGCACTCGCGCAGGGCACCGACGCCCCGGGTGCTCCGCCACCACCCGCCGTGATCGAGAAAAGTCTGCTCGACCTTTTCTTTGCCGGCGGGGCCCTCATGTGGCCGATCCTCGCCTGCTCGATCGGCACGATCGCTGTCGGCGTCTACTGCTTCATTCAGATCAACCAGAAGAAAATGATGCCGAAAACGCAGGAGGCGGCGGTGTCGCAATATATGCAGCAACGCGACCCGAACGCGGCCTACCAACTCTGTCAGAGCGCGCCCAACGTCTTCTCCAACACGATGTCGGCCGCGCTACTCAAGGTGAACTTCGAGCGCGAACTGGCCAACAAGATGTCGATGGAGCAGGCCGCGAGCGAAACCCTCATCCAGGAGGAGCAGCGCCTGATGATCTGGATCAACTACCTCAACATCTTCGCCACCATCGCCCCGATGCTCGGATTGCTCGGCACCGTGACCGGCATGATCCAGAGCTTCGACCAGCTGGCCGCGGGCCGCAGCGAGCCGTCCGATCTGGCCGGCGGCATCGGCGAGGCCATGCTCACCACCGCCGGCGGCCTCATCGTCGGCATCCCGGCCATGTTCCTCTTTTTCTACTTCCGCAACCTGCTGCAGGTGGCCATCGGCAACATCCAAAAATCGGTCACCTTCATGATCGACGTGCTCTCCGGCGAACTGAAACTCGAGGGCGCCACGCATTCGCACGACCTCCCGCCCGAGGAGGAAGCCCCGGCCGAGTAACCCCAGCCCCCGGCCCGCCGCGCATCATGAAAATCACCCGCCGTCCTGACGATGAAATGGGCTTCCAGTTGGCGCCCATGATCGACATGACGTTCCTGCTGCTGATCTTTTTCATGGTCACGACCAAGATCTCGAAGGAGCAGATCAAGGAGGAGATCAAACTCCCGGTGGCCAGCAATGCGGTCATCCCCAGCGACATCAGCAACCGCGACATCATCAGCATCGACGAGCAGGGCAACTATTTCATCGGCCAGGAACCGGCGGGGAAAAAGGAACTCGCTGATTACCTGAAAAAACGTTTCGAAAACATGCCGCCGCTGCGGCTCTACATCCGGGCGGACAAGACCACGCCGGGGAAGAAAATCAAAGAGGTGATGAAAATGGCGGCCGACGCGGGCGCGGTCGACGTCATCTTCGGCAGCTACCAATCCTGAGCCATGAGAGTCCGCCGCCGCGACGTCCAGATGGTCGAGATGCAGATGGGACCGATGATCGACATGGTCTTCCTCCTCCTCGTCTTCTTCATGGTCACGGCCAAGCCGATCAAGCAGGAGAGCGACATCAGCCTCGGCCTGCCCGGCACGGTCGCGGCCGAGGAAAGCGTCGACTTACCCGACGAGCAGCGCATCCGCATCGAGGACGACGGCCGCGTCGTGCTCAACGACTCGACCCTCGGCGAGCCGGCCGATGCGGACCTGACCCAGCTGGTCGCGACACTCAAGCGGTTCAAGGAATCGGCCGATGCGAACAAAGCCGACGCCCTGATCACGCTGGATGCCTCGGATGGGACCACCCAGCAGCGCATCGTCGACGTGCTCAACGCCTGTGCACGGGCCGACATCACGGGCGTCACTTTTTCCGACAGCACGACCGAGGAGGAGCTGTAAGACCATGGCCCACCCCGTCCTCGATCCCCAGGCGCAGGCCCGCCTCCGGCGGCGCCGGATCATCATTTCGGTCATTGTGGTCAGCGTGGCCGTCCACTTCATCGGCGCCATCCTCGCCGGCATCTGGATCGTCGCCCGCTTCATCCTCGCCACCCCGACGACCTTCGAGGTGAAAAAAGAAATCCGCATCGCCGCGGAGGAGCGCGAGCACCGCATGAACATGTCCGAATTCGACGCGGCCCGACCCAAGCCCTCCTTCACGGACAAAATGTCCACAGCGCGACCGACCGAATTTGCCCTGCCCGACCTCCCAACCATGCCGGTCGACGCTCTGGCCACGGTGGATCCGAGCGACATCGTCTCCGACCAGTTGGCCGGCCTGGGCGGAGCCGGCAGTGGCGCGGGAACCGGCTCGGGCGGCGGCGGACGCGGCTCGGCCGTCAGCTTCTTCGGCATCTCCGACACCGCGACGAGGGTCATCATCGTGGTCGATGTTTCCGACACGATGTTCGACCGCCAGCCGGGCAAGTTTCAAGCGGTCAAGCAGGAGGCGGCCAACCTGATCAAGGGGCTCGGGATCAACACGCTCTTCAACATCATCATCTACGAGGGCGGCTCGGTCGCGATGTTTCCCGACGTGCAGCCGGCGACCGATGCGAACAAGGCCAAAGCGGCCGCCTGGATCGCGAGCGTGGACGGTGGCAGCGACAAAAGCGGCATGTCCTACAAGGGCACCTACAGCAAAATGGGCACCGGACTCTACGAGGGCGGAGGCACGCGCACCGACACCGCCCTCAAGCAAGCTCTGGGCATGCGTCCATCGACGATTTTCCTCATCAGCGACGGGGAGATGAGCCGCCGCGGGGGCGCAACCGAGGGAGATGACGCCCAAGGCTCCAAAATCGACGAGCGCGACCTCGGTGGCATCATCAAAGACGGCCAATCCAAAATGGAGCAGCCGGCCCGCATCCATGTGATCCATTTTCTCACCAAGGACGCGCGCAAGGAGGAGGAAGACATCCTCCGCGGCGTCGCGCGGCGGAACGAAGGACGGTTCAAGCAGGTCAAGGCCTCCGATTACTGACTGGCGCAAAGCGCAGCCCGGCAGTTCCTGCTGGCTGCCCGGGGCAGAAAGGCCTACAAGGTCTGCAATGGTTGAACTTTTGGAGAAACTCCTCCTCCTGCAGGAACGGGATCAGCGTTTGCAAACCTTCCGGCAAGAAATCAGCAACGTGCCGGGGGAGAAGGCCTCGTTCGAGCGGGAGTTGGAGGCGGCGCGGCAGCGGCTGGAGAACGACAAGACCCGGGCAAAGCAGATCGAAGTGGAGCGCGCACGGCTGGAGGTTGAAGCCGGAACGAAGCGCACGCAGATCGCCAAATACCGCACGCAGCAATTCGAAACGCGGAAAAACGAGGAATACGCCGCCCTCAAGCACGAGATCGACCGGGCGGAAAACGACATCACGCTCATCGAGGACCGCGAACTCGAGCTGATGCAGGAGACGGAGAACCTCAAACCGGCCATCGCGGCGGCCGAGGAGCTGTTTGCGGCGGAGAAGACCCGCGTGGCAGGTTTACTCAAGGCCTGCGAGGACAAGGCCGGCGTGCTGCAAGGCCGGGTGGACGGACTGCGGACGGAACGCGAGGCCATCGCCGCCGAAGTGCGCGCAGCCGACGAGGATCTGCTCGAACTTTACGAGCGGCTTTTTGCCGCCAAGCTGGGCCGCGCCATCGTGCCACTCGAAGGCGACCATTGCTCCGGTTGCCACATGAAAGTCACCCCGACGACCATGCGCGATGCCCGGGTGGGCACCACCGTGGTTTCCTGCGAGCAGTGCGGCCGCATCGTCTACGCGGTGCCCGAGTAAGCGGTCATAGACCGCATCTAGAACCGCTAAGGGCGCGGCTGGAACTCTTCGCGAAACTTGGCGACGAAGCTCTGGGTTGGCCAGGCGCAGGCCTCACCGAAGGCACAGATGGTGCGGCCGGCGATGTTGTCGGCGATGCCGACCAACTGGTCCGCATCGGTCGCCTTGATGTCCCCGTGAACCATGCGGGTCGTGACTTTGGACATCCACAGGCTGCCCTCGCGGCAGGGAGTGCACTGGCCGCAGCTTTCGTGGGCGTAAAAGTCGTTGAGGTTGTTCAGCACCCAGACCATGTCGCGGGAGTCGTCGAGGATCATGACCCCCGCGCTGCCGATCATCGAACCGGCCGCGGCCAAGCTGTTGGCGTCCATGACGAGGTCGAGCAGGTCAACGTCGACCGTTGTTTCGACGCCGTCCGGACCTTTGCGCTTCATTTTGTAGGCCTCGCCGGCGCGGAGCACCTTGGCCGAGCTGCCGCCGGGAATGATGGCCTTGAGTTTGCGCCCGGGCTTGAGGCCGCCGCAGATGTCGTTGATCAATTGGCCGACCGTGACCTGTCCGCAGCCCAGCTCGTAGTAGCCCGGATTCTGCACGTCGCCGCTGACGCAAAGCGTCCGGGTCCCGCCATCGCCGGGGGAACCGAGCTTGGCGAAGTCGGCGGCGCCCATCGCGATGATGTGCTTCACATGGCAGAGGGACTCGACGTTGTTGACGATGGTCGGGCAGTTGTAGAGGCCGAAGACCGCGGGGAAAAACGGGGGCTTGATGCGAGGGTAAGGACGCTTGCCCTCGAGCGACTCGAGCAGGCTGGTCTCCTCGCCGCAGATGTAGGCCCCGGCGCCCTGGTGCACGTAGACCTCGCTGTTGAATCCGGAGCCGAGGAGGTTCGGGCCGACAAATCCGGCCGCGCGGGCCTCGGCGATGGCTTTTTCGACAATGCGAGCGGCCTCGGGGAACTCGCAACGGATGTAGATGTAGCTCAGGTTGATCTTCAGCGCCCACGCGGCGATCATCATGCCCTCGAGCAGTTGGTGCGGATCCTCGTGGAGAATGTAGCGATCTTTGAAAGTGCCGGGCTCGGATTCGTCGCCGTTGACCACGAGGTAGTGCGGCTTGCCGTCTTCGCGCTTGATGAAGCTCCATTTGACCCCCGTGGGGAAGCCGGCGCCGCCGCGGCCGCGCAGATTGGACGCTTTGACTTCGGCCACGATGTCCTCGGGTTTCATCTTGAGGGCCTTCTTCAGCGACTCGTAGCCACCGTGGCGCAGGTAGCAGGCGAGAGAGGGGTCGTAGTCGTCGCGTCCGACGTTCTTGAGAATCATGCGCTTTTCCGCCGCATGCGGGGCGCGAAGGTTTTTGCGGTAGGTGCGGTCGGCATCGTGCAACAAAGCCGGGACCTCGGAAGGCTTGAGTTTTTCGACCAGCTTGTCGTCGACCAGCGCGACCGGCGCACTGCCGCAACTGGCAAGGCATTCGACGAACTCGATGGTGTAGTTTCCGTCCGGACTGTTCACCCCATGGCCATGGTCGGGCGCATCCATCGCCCCGGCGGCGCGGAGCAACTCCTCGCGCACCTCGGCGGACCCGGCCATCGCGCAGGACAGAGTGCGGCATACGCGGATCGTCGTGCGGCCCGGCGCCGTCTGGCGGAACCACGGATAGAAAGTGACCAACTCAAGGATGTTGATCGGCTCGAGGTCGAGCTTGGCCGCGATCCATTTCACCCCGCTGTCGTCGATGTAGCCGAAATGATTTTGCCAGAGATGCAGGAGCGGCACGGCGGCACTGCGCTTCTCGACCGGATAATGGGTGATGGTTTCCTCAACCCGGGCAACCAGCTCCGGCGGAAGATTGTCGGCGTGACGGGCGGCGGAATCGGTCATGAAACTGTCATTTGTCCGCCAACCTTACGTTCGCTTCAAGAAAAACGATGCACGGGCCCACCGCGGCACTTGCCAGCACGTCGGCCAACTGCGAGAATAGCGACGTAACAAATTACAACCATGAGCGAAAAAGAAACCAAAGACGCCGCGGAGAAATTCCAGAGCGGAAAATCACACGCCACCGAAGCAGCCAAGGACATCAGGGCCGCCGCGGAGGCAAAGCTGAACGACCTGCGGGACACCCTCAACCAACGGGCCGGCGAATACCGCGAGCGGGCTGGTCAAGTCTGGTCGGACACCACCGTGCGGGCGCGATCCCTCAGCGAGGACGGCGAGAGCTACATCCGCGAGAACCCGCTGCAGGCTGTGGGCATCGCCTTGGCTGCCGGCTTCATCCTCGGCGTGATTCTGCGACGCTGACCGGCGCCCCATGAATCCCGCACCCGGCGCAGAGCGACCGGCGCCGAAGGCGGAATCTGCCTTGTCGTCCGCGACCAGCACCTTCGCCTCCTCGGCTGCGCGTTTTTTCCGCGCCTTCACCGGGCTGCTCGGTCTAGAGTTGCGCGAGACGGGCGAGCAGGCCTTGTGGCTGGCGAGTCTGGCCGTGGGATTCATCGTGGCCGGCGTCTTCGCCTACCTTTTTCTCCTTCTCGGCATCAGCATGGCTCTGGCCAACTGGCTGGGCGGCGGCTGGATGGCTGTGCTGCTGGGCTTGTTCGGTTTTCATCTCATCCTGGCCGGTGCTCTCCTCGGCGTGCTCATCCAGCGCGCCCGCCAACCCCTGTTCCCGGGCACGCGCGAGGCCATCCAGCGCGAAGTGGATAAATTGTCATGACGCGCGAAGACTATCTGCGGGAACTCGAGGAGGCCGGTCGGGCGCTGAGCACCCAAACCCGCACCCTGGCCGCGGCGGCCAACCCGCTGAACCAACTCCGGGTCAGCGTGGCCCGCGACTGGAAATGGTGGCTGCCGGGGGCTCTCATCGCGGGGTTCGCGGTGGCCCAGCTCCTGCGCGTGCCGGGCAATCTGGCGACCCGCGGAGGAAGCCCCGGATCGTCGGCGGGCGGGGCGGCTTTCTGGATTCCCACTTTACTCAAAACCGTTCCAGCTGCGGCCGCGCAGCTCCTCCCGCTGATTTTGAGTTTGCGCGCCGACCGCAAGCCGTAAGAATCCCGACGAACCATCGTGTCCGACGAATCTGAACCCTCCAGCATGGTCGAAGTCGTGTCCGAAGACTCCACGGTGCACGCGCTCGCCCATGTGGACCAATACCTGGCCATCGGCAAGGAGTCCGGCGCGTCCGATGTCCACCTGAGCGTCAACGTCCAACCGACCTGGCGGCGCTTCGGCACGCTCGAGCCGATCTGGTTGCAGGCGGACAAACTGCTCGCCGCAGATACGGAGAAGCTCGCCATGGGCTTCCTCAACGACGCGCAGAAACAACTGCTGGCCGATCGGGGCGATGTCGATTTCGCCTACGCCAACGCGGACGGCCGCTATCGCACGAGCGTGGTCCGCCACCGTCTGGGCTACGATTTGGTCTTCCGCATCATCCAGACCGGCGTCCGCACGATGGATGAACTCGGCTTGCCGCCGCAGCTCAAAATGCTGACCCAATACCAGAACGGCCTCGTGCTGGTCACCGGGTCGGTCGGCAGCGGCAAGAGCACCACGCTGGCCGCGCTGGTCGAGGAGGTCAACCGCACCCGGCGCGAGCACATCATCACGCTGGAAGATCCGATCGAATACCTCTTCACCCCGGCGGGCTGCCAGGTGAACCAACGGGAGGTGCACACCCACACCGATTCTTTCGGCGCCGCCCTCCGCGGCGCGCTGCGTGAGGACCCGGATGTCATCATGGTCGGGGAAATGCGCGACCTTGAGACCATCTCGCTGGCCATCACCGCCTCGGAGACCGGTCACCTGGTCCTCGGCACGCTGCACACCGGCAATGCCGCCCGCACGCTGGACCGCGTGCTCGACGTCTTCCCGGTGGACCAGCGCGAACAAATCCGCATCATGGTCAGCGAATCCCTGCGGGGCATCATCTCCCAGCAACTCGTGCCCCGCGCCGACGGCGCCGGCCGCGCCTTGGCCATTGAGATCCTGATGAACACGCCCGCGGTGGCCAACGTCATCCGCGAGGCCAAGACCTTCATGCTGCCTGGCATCATCCAGACGGGGAAAAAACTCGGGATGAAGCTGATGGACGACTCCCTGACCGACCTGTTCCGCGCCGGGCTCATCTCCGCCGACGAGGCCGTGGCCCGGGCCGAACAAAAGCCGCTGATGAAACAGATCTGCGGGCTGATTTAAAAACTCATGGCTTACATCGACCAGTTTTTCGAAGTGCTGATCAACGCCGGGGCGTCCGACTTGCATCTGGCCGAAGGCCAACCGCCGAAAATCCGCCGTCACGGCGACGTCATTCCCATCCGCGAGGAAATCCTCACCTCGGATGAGATGAACTACATGCTGAGCGAAATTTGCAGCCCGAAGAATTGGGAGCGCTACCAGGAGAAGGGCGACCTCGATTTCGCCTACGAGATGAACGAGGACAACCGGTTCCGCTGCAACTACCTCAAGCAGGTGCACGGCCTTGGCGCGGTCTTTCGTCTCATTCCCACCAAAATCGCCACCCTCGACGACCTGCGCCTGCCGCCGGTGATCAAGGAATTCGGCCACCTGCGCGGCGGCCTTGTGCTGGTCACCGGTCCGACCGGCTCGGGCAAGAGCACCACGCTGGCCGGGCTGATTGACTACATCAACACGAACTTCCGCCGCCACATCGTCACGATCGAGGAACCGATCGAGTTCGTGCACTCGAACAAGAACAGCATCATCACCCAACGCGAGGTGCCCGAGCACTCGATCAACTTCCCGGCCGGGCTGAAAGCCGCGCTGCGCGAGGATTCGGACATCGTGCTGGTCGGCGAAATGCGCGACCTCGAGACCATTTCGCTTGCCCTCACGGCGGCCGAGACCGGCCTTCTCGTCTTCGGCACGCTGCACACGAACAACGCACGCAAGACGGTGGACCGCATGATCGACGTCTTTCCCTCCGACCAGCAATCGCAGGTGCGGACCATGCTCTCAGCCTCCCTGCGCGGGGTCATCGCCCAGTTGCTGCTCAAGCGCGCCGACGGCGGGGGGCGCATCGCGGTGAACGAAATTCTCGTCGTCAACACCGCCGTCGCCGCCATCATCCGCGAGGGTGCAACGCAGAAACTGCAGGACGCCATCGTCGGCGGCAAAGCCCAAGGCATGCAGTTCATGGACGACGCCATCTGGGCGGAACTCCAACAGGGCCGGGTGACCCCGCATGAGGCCTTCATGAAGGCCATCGACAAGAACCGCTTCAAGCCCTTCCTCCCGCCCGAGGAGGCCGAGTTGGCCAATTCGGCCGGCGGGGCAGCCTGAGCCGGAGCGAGGCGAAGGTTTCCCGCCGTCTGGCTCCTCTCGGCCCTTGCCGGGGGTGGGAGCGGAGGATAAGCATGGAGATAGCCACTCCCCCCCCTCCCCCATGAATAAACCAACCGTCCCGCCCGAAGAACTTGCCGCCTTCCTCGAGGCCCGCCATGCGGACCCCTTCCACACCCTCGGGATGCGCCGCGCCGGCGAGGCGCTGGTCGTGCGCAGCTTCCGTCCGGACGCCAGTTCGGTGGAGATCGTGGACCTCGACAACCGCACGCGCGTCTATGCGGCGGAACGCATTCATCCGGACGGATTTTTCGAAGCCAGACTCCCGGCCGGCGTGGCCGAGTTTCCCTATGCCTTGCGCTTCAAGGGGGCGGACGGAAAAACGTGGGAGGAGCGCGACCCTTATTCTTTCGGGCGGATTCTCGGCGACACCGACGTGTATCTGCACGCGGAGGGAAATCACTGGGACCTCTACAACAAATTCGGCGCGCATCTGACCGAGGTCGATGGCGCCAAGGGCACTGTCTTCTGCGTCTGGGCCCCGAACGCGCAGCGCGTCAGCGTGGTCGGTGACTTCAACCGCTGGGACGGGCGGGTCAACGTCATGCGCCGTCTCCTCGGTAGCGGGGTGTGGGAAATTTTCATCCCCGGCATCGCCGAGGGCACGCACTACAAATTCGAAATCAAGGGCTACCAAGGGGATGTGTTCCTCAAGTGCGATCCCTTCGCTTTCTACGGCCAGCACGGCCTGCAGACCGCCTCGATCGTCTACAACCTCGACCGCTTCAAATGGTCGGACGAGGGCTGGATGAAGCACCGGGCCGAGCAGTCGTGGCACAAAAAGCCGATCAGCATCTACGAAGTCCACCTCGGTTCATGGCAGCGCATGGCCGACGACCACAACCGCCCGCTCAGCTACCTCGAGCTTTCGCAGCGCCTCATCCCCTACTGCCTCGAAATGGGTTTCACCCACATCGAGCTCATGCCCATCGCCGAATATCCTTTCGACGGATCCTGGGGCTACCAAGTGACCGGCTACTATGCCCCGACCAGCCGGTTCGGCAATCCGGACGAGTTCCGGCACTTCGTCGACAACTGCCACAAGGCTGGACTCGGGGTGATCCTCGACTGGGTGCCGGCGCATTTTCCCAAGGATGCGCACGGCCTGGCCAAGTTCGACGGCACGCACCTTTACGAACACGCCGACCCGCGCCAGGGCGAGCACCGCGACTGGGGCACCTATATTTTCAACTACGGGCGCAACGAGGTGCGGAATTTTCTCATCGCCAACGCGCTCTTCTGGTTCGACCGCTATCACATCGACGGCCTGCGGGTCGACGCGGTCGCTTCGATGCTTTACCTCGATTACTCCCGCGAGGCCGGCGACTGGGTCCCCAATTGCTTCGGCGGACGGGAGAACCTCGAGGCCATTCATTTTCTCAAGCGCTTCAACGAGATCAGCTACGAGCGCCATCCGGGCATCATCACCATCGCGGAGGAATCGACCGCCTGGCCCGGCGTCTCGCGCCCGACCTACTTGGGCGGTCTCGGCTTCGGCTTCAAGTGGAACATGGGATGGATGCATGACTTCCTCAACTACATGAGCCTCGACCCGATTTTTCGGCGCTACCATCAGGGCAATATCACCTTCTCGCTGCTCTACGCCTTCCACGAGCACTTCGTCCTCGTGCTCAGCCATGACGAAGTCGTCCACGGCAAGGGTGCGCTCCTGAGCAAGATGCCCGGCGACATGTGGCAGAAGTTTGCCAACCTCCGCATGTTCTACGGCCTCATGTGGGCCCACCCGGGCAAAAAGCTGCTCTTCCAAGGCGGGGAGTTCGGGCAGTGGGATGAATGGAAGCACAGCCAGAGCCTCGACTGGCATCTGACCCAATTTCCCCTCCATGCCGGACTGAGCCGCCTCGTCCAGCACCTCAACCACCTCTACAAGAACTACCCTGCGTTCTACGAACTGGACGACACCAACGACGGCTTCGAATGGATTGATTTCCATGACTCGGACAACAGCGTGGTCGCCTTCATGCGCAAATCCGCCGGCGGTCAGATCGTCATTTTCGCCATGAACGCCACGCCGGTCGTCCGGGGCGGCTACCGCATCGGCGTCCCCCGGCCCGGGTTCTACCGGGAGATCCTCAACACCGACGCCGAGGTCTATGGCGGCAGCAACGTCGGCAACCTCGGAGGCCTGGCCGCCGAGGCCATCCCCTGGCAAGGCCGGGACTACTCGATCATGATCGAACTCCCCCCCCTCGGCATGGTTGGACTGGTCCTTGAGGAGGCCGTGGCGCTAAAATCTTCTCGATAGGATTTGAATTTTCCCCGTCCCGTGTTAAGAGATTCTCCAGACCACATGAAAAACATCAAACGCTCCCTCCAGGCCTTCACTCTCATCGAGTTGCTGGTCGTCATCTCCATCATCGCGATCCTCGCCTCTCTGGCCGTCCCGGCCGTGTCCAGCGCCCTGGTCCGCGGTCAAATGACCCAGACCCTGAACAATGCCCGCCAGCTCACGCTCGCCACCCAGACGATGTCGATCGACACAACCACGGCGGGGTCTGGCGTTTCGTGGACCACAGGGACGAACAATGCAGCGCTCACCGTCCCCACCTTCACTGCGGAACTGATCAACGGCAAATACCTGACGTCGCAGGATCTGCGGAAAATTTTCGCAGCACCAGGGGTTATTATCAACGACACCAACTTCACTGCGGCCAACATCGCGTTCGCCATCATGAACACCACCGAGGCATCGCCTTCGGACCAGCCTTTTGTTATTACCAAAAACTGGACAGCCGGGACGCTCAGCCCCACGGCAGTGCCCTACGGCGACAAAGGGTTCGTGGTCTTCCGCAAAGGCGGCGACGGCGGCGTTTACAACCGCCCGACGGACGTGACCAACGCGAATGTGGTCGGGACCAACTACTCTACGCTGGTCCCGCTGCAATAATCAGCCGCGACTTCAGGGCAATTCGATCCGGGCGACCGCATCCATGATGCGGTCGCCTATTTTTTGGTAGCCGGCACGATCGGAGGTTTCCTCCGGACTGAAGCGCAATGGCTTGCCGACCACGACAGTGATGGGAACAAGGCGCGGCGCGACCCGGTCCCGGGGAAAGGCCTCAAAGGTGCCGAAGATGCGCAAAGGCACCACCGGGGCACCGGTCTTGGCCACGATCATGCCGATCCCCGGCTGGGCCGGTTGAAGTTTCCCGTCAAGCGTGCGTGTGCCCTCCGGAAAGACCAGAATCGCCCCGCCGCTGCGCACCACACGAATGGAGGACATGAGGGCACTGCGGTCCGCGTTCTTTTGGTCCACCGGGATAACGCCGAGCTCGGGGAGAATCGGTCCGAGAATCGGCCAGTCGAGCAGCGACTTGCGGGCGAGGTAGTGGACGGACCGCCGGAAGGCCACCCCGACAAGCGGTGGGTCAAGGAAGCTGGCGTGGTTGGCCGCGAGGATGACCGGCCCCTCCTCTAGGGTGTTTTCACCGCCGATCACCCGGTAACGGAAAAACGTCCGCCCGACCGCGCGGCTCAACTCCGAGCCGAGGAGATACCAGAAGGTCATTCTTTGCTGCATGGTTTCTCCTGTAGCGGCGCTCCATGAGCGCCGGCGCATAGGCAGACGGAGGCAGCCATCCTCATACCAGCCCCTGCTCGCGCAGTTTCTCCAGAATGGCCGCCACAACGCCCTCGACGTCGAGGAGGGAGGTGTCGATGACCGTCGCGCCGGGGGCCACGGTGAGGGGGTCGGCGGCCCGCGTCGAGTCGATCAGATCCCGTCGCGCAATCTCCTCGTTCTGCCCCTGATTGCGGCGGCGGCGCTGGCGGACCTGCGGGTGGGCGTCGATGTAGAATTTGTAGGGAGTCTCGGGAAACACGGCCGATCCGATATCGCGGCCCTCGACCACAGTCTGACGCCCTTGCGCGCTGGCGCGGATGGCGGCAGACAAGATGTAGCGCACGGCCGGCACGGCCGAGACGGGCGAGACGTTGGCGTTGACCTGTTCGTCCCGGAGATGCGCGCGCAGGTCTTCTCCGTTGATCCGCGGGAAATAATCACCGCCATCATGACAGACCTCGACCATGGCATGGCCGGCCGCCACAGCCACCGCCGCAGCCACGCGGCAATCGATACTCTGAGCCAGGCAATGCCAGGTCATGGCCCGGTAGAGGTCGCCGGAGTTGAAGAAGCGGAACCCCAGCCGCCGGGCCAGTTCGCGAGCGACCGTGCTTTTGCCGGAGGCGGCGGGCCCGTCAATCGCAATCACCACGGTTTCGGCCGAACCACTCATGGCTTGGCCTCCCCGTGCATCCATACCTCCAACTGAGCGGCAAAGCCCGGATAGGAGGTCTCCACGCAAGCGGTGTCCTCGATCACGGTCTCACCCTCGGCAAAGAGTCCGGCCACAGCGAAGGCCATCGCGATTCGATGGTCGCCGTGACTGGCCAACCTCGCTCCATGCAACGGACACCCGCCGCGGATCTCCATTCCATCGGGATACTCGGTCACATCCGCGCCCATGGCTTTGAGGTGCGACGCAACCACGGCGAGACGGTCAGACTCCTTGACCCGCAGCTCGGCGGCATCCTTGATCAAAGTCACGCCCCCAGCCAAAGCGGCAGCCACGGCAAGGACCGGAAGCTCGTCGATCACATTGGGAATTTCCGCGCCTTGGATGACCGTGCCCCGGAGGTCTCCACCGCGAATCTCCACGGATCCGCACGGCTCGCCGGGCCCACGGGCCCCGTCTTCCTCACGCAGGCTCGCGCCCATACGACGCAACACACCGAGCACGCCGGTCCGTGTGGGGTTGAGACCGAGATCCCGGACCACGAGGTGGGAACCCGTTCGGGCGGCCGCCGCGACGAGCCAGAATGCGGCGCTTGAGACGTCCCCCGGCACTTGAAAATCGCGCGCTGAGGGAAGTTTTCCACCCGTCACGGAAATGCGCGTTCCCCGCACCGTGACCGGAACGCCAAAGCATTCCAGCATGCGCTCGGTATGATCGCGGGTGGTCACCGGTTGGACCACCGTGGTTTCACCATCGGCCAGCAATCCGGCTAGCATCACCGCGCTTTTCACCTGCGCGCTCGCCACCGGCAAGGTGTATTCGATCGCCCGCAGGCCTGAGGAGCCCTCGATCACCAGCGGAGGACAACCACCTTGGCCCTCGGCGGTCATGGCTGCACCCATCTGGCGGAGCGGATCCATGACCCGCCCCATCGGACGACGGGACAGCGAGGCATCGCCGGTCAGACGCGAGCGAAACGGCTGGGCCGCGAGCAAGCCGCTCATGAGCCGCATGGTCGTGCCGGAGTTGCCGCAATCCAGATCGCTCGCTGGCGGTTGAAAGCGCCCCGCCCGACCGTGGACGACAAATGAGGTGGGTCCGACGACGTCCACCACCACGCCGAGTTGGCGCAGAACGGCAAGGGTGCCGAGGCAATCTTCGCCGGGCAGATAGTTCGTGATGCGGCACGGCCCGTCGGAGAGGGCCGCGAGCATGGCCGCGCGATGCGAAATGCTTTTGTCTCCGGGCACCCGGATCTCGGCCTTGATCGGCGGGGCTTTGTGCACGTTGAATTCCATGGTCAAAGGGGTCCGATGATTTGCCTCCGGTGGTGCGCGGCCGACTCGAGGAATAGTTTCACTTCATCAAAGTTGTTTTGTTCCAGCGCGGATTTCATCGCCTGCAACTGCTCCGCGGCGAGGCCGAGACCGCGGGCGACTTCCGCCCGGTTGAGCGCGAGGATGGCCGTCCACAAATCCGCCGGACCCGAAGCCACCCGCGTGGTGTCGCGAAAACCACCGGCGCAAAGCGCGCGGGCCGGCGAGGCATCGGCCCAAGCCAACTCGACCAGCATCGCGGCCGCGACATGGGGAACATGGCTGGCCAGGGCAGCCGCGCGGTCATGCTCCGCGGGATCCATTTCGAGGACGCGCGCCCCGACCAATTCCCAAAGGTTTCGCACTGACCGGACCACCTCCGGCCTACTCCGGCTGGTGGGCGTGACAACGCAGACTGCGCCGGCGTAAAGATCCGGACGGGCGGCGGCCAGCCCGGCTTCCTCCGAACCGCACATCGGATGGCTACCGACGAAGTTGCCCCCGACCTGGAAGCACGATTCCAACTCATCGACCACGGAATGTTTCACGCTGCCGACATCGGTCACCACGGCATCAGCCCGGAGGGCCCCGGCTAGCGAGGAAGCCACGCCGGCCATTTTATCGACGGGGAGGCAAAGCACGACGACGGCGGAGTCAGCAGCCACCGCAGCCGGATCGGTGGACGAAAAATCGACAAGGCCACGAGCGCGCAGTTCTTCCAAAGCATCCTCGCGCCGCGCCCACGCGCCGAGTTTCATCGAGGGACAGCGGGCACGCAGCGCCATCAGCAAGGACGCGCCCATGAGACCCGGACCGTAAATGGCAACGCTGTCCGGATGGGTGGTCATCACGCGGTCACTTTGGCCGCACGTGACGACAATCTCACGTCGAAAAAATCGGCGTCAGGGAACGAGAAAAATACGTCCGGTGTAAGGATCCTTGACTTCGGTGCCCGGAGGAAAGCCGCGGACATCGACAAACCCGGCGCTGGGAGCGTGCGGGCTGGTGACAAAGCCGGGTTTGCCGGGAACGGGAATGCCGTAGGAAAGCTGCGGGGTGGGCAGGCTGACCGGCGGAGGCGTGGGCGCAGGCGTCGGGTTGGCGATCGGCGTGACCAGTGCGGAATCCGTCACTCCCACCGACGAGTCGGTCGCGGTCAGCGGCGGCAGCGTCGAATTGGTCTGCGTCTGCGGCACGGTTTGCGTTCCGCCGTAGCCGTAACGATTGCGCTGAGTGCTGGCGGGTTTTTCGTTTGTGCAAGCAGCGAGTAACGCAGCGAGAACAAAGACGGAGGTGAGAGCCAGAACGGGACGAATCATGCAGGCAGAGTGAACAAAGTCCGCGCCAAACTTCAAGACCAATCTCCAACCCACCCCGGGTTTAGAGACCGGACGGCGCGGCGGCTGCGGCCATGGCGGCGCGCAGGTTCCCCTCGATTCGGCCCTCAAAGAGCGCCTTGCCGATGATAGCCCCCGACAATCCCGGGATCAGACTCAGGCGCACGAGGTCATGCGCGGACGACACGCCGCCACTGGCGATGATGGGGCAAGCGACATCGCGAACCATGGCTTCAACCATTTCCACATTAGGACCTTGCAACATTCCGTCGGTCGCGATGTCGGTATAAATGATCGCGCCGACGGTCAGGTCGGCCATCTGCCGGGCCAAATCCGCCGAGCGGACGCCGGTCGCTTCGGTCCAGCCCTTGACGGCCACAAAGCCGTCCCGCGCATCGATGCCGACGGCAATTCTTTCCCCTCCAAACCGCTGGACGGCGCGGGCGACAAAATCGGGCGCCTCGGCCGCACGGGTGCCGATGACCACGCGGGAAACACCGGCCGCCAGCGCCCGCTCGATCGCGTCCTCATCGCGCATGCCTCCGCCAAGTTGCAACGGAATCGCCAGGGCCGAGACCATCCGCCGGACCACCTCCAGATTGGTCGACACTCCGGTGAAGGCCGCATCGAGATCGACGACGTGCAGCCAGTCGCCCCCGCGGTCGGCCCATTCGCGAGCCACGGCGGGCGGGTCGTTGGAATAGACCGTCTTCTCCCCGGCGCGGCCTTGGCGAAGGCGCACGGCCTGGCCGTCCATCAAGTCAATGGCAGGATAGAGCAACATGGATCAAACGTCGGTGGATAAGCTGCGGACAAAATTCTCCAGCATCCGCCGGCCGGTGGCCTGACTTTTTTCCGGGTGGAACTGGACTCCGCGGACCCGGCCGCGACCGGCGGCGGCGGCGAAAGTCGCGCCGTGCGTGCTGGCGGCCGTGATCAAGCCGTCGTCTTCGGGCACCGGAAAAAAAGAATGCACGAAGAAGACAAAAGCTGGATCGTCGAGGCCGGCAAACATCGTTTCAGGCGCCCGCCACTGGAGGTCGTTCCAGCCCATGTGCGGGACCTTAAGACCCGGTGCTGCTGGAAAGCGCACCACGCGACCAGGCCAGTGACCAAGCCCCTCAACGCCGGGCGACTCCTCGCTGCCGGCAAAAAGAATCTGGTAGCCGAGACAAATGCCGAGATACGGGCGGTCGTCCGCCAACCATTGGCGAAGCGGCTCGGTAAGCCCGCGCTCTGCGAGGCAGCGGGCGCAATCACCGAACGAACCCACGCCGGGCAGAACCACCGCCGCGCAGTCGGCGAGGGCGGAGGCATCGGCCGCGCGAACCACACCCGCCCCGGCCAACTCGAGCGCTTTCTCCACGCTGCGGAGATTGCCGCTGCCGTAGTCGATCATGGCCACACGCGGACGCCCGCCCGCGCCAGACCCGGCGGAAGGAGTCATGGCTTAAAGCACACCCTTGGTGCTCGGGACGCCCTGCACCCGGGGATCGATCCGCGTGGCCTGATCGAGCGCGCGGGCCAACCCCTTGAACACCGCTTCGGCCATGTGATGCGCATCGCGCCCATCGAGGAGGGAGACATGCAGGTTCAGTCCGCCCTGGACGCTGAAGGCACGAAGAAATTCTTCGAGAAGTTGAAAGGGGAAATTTCCGATCGGCCCGACATCATCCGGCGCGTCATAAGCCAGGTAAGGGCGCCCCCCGCAATCGACGGCGATGCGCGCAAGAGCGTCATCCATCGGGAGGAGACACCAGCCATAGCGACAGAGCCCCGCCTTGTCCCCCAGCGCCTCGCGCAAGGCCTGACCGAGGGCAAGTCCCACGTCCTCGACCGTGTGGTGTGCATCAACCTCCAGGTCGCCCTTGGCCCGGAGTTCCAGGTCAAAGAGGCCGTGCTTGGCGAAGAGCACGAGCATGTGATCGAAAAAGCCGATCCCGGTTTCGATCGTGGACTGGCCCGTGCCATCGAGGACGAGACGCAGCGAGATATCCGTCTCCTTGGTCCGGCGGTTGACCGTGGCTTGGCGGCTCATGGTTTGGCCGGGGTTGGCGTCGCGGCGGCTTGGGTCTGGGCTTTCTTCAAAGCTTCACGCAATACCGGGAGCTGGCTGCTTTGCGGCCAGAGTTGCTCGGCCCGGGCCAGCGTGGCCTTGGCTTGGTCGAGTTGCCCGGCGTCAAGCTCCTGCTGAGCTTGCGCGACCGCGGCCACCGCCGCATCAAGTTTGTCCGCGTCGATCTGCTGCAAGCGCAGGCCCTCGGTGTCCGCCGTCTTGGCCAGATCAGCCAGAACTTGCTCGTCCGGCAGCAACGGAAGCCATTTGGACCCGGCCTGACGCGCCTTGGACAACTGGGCGGCGAGGGCGGCGCGTTCCTGGTCGATGCCCCGTTGGATGACGATGCGACGGTCCTCGCTGGCCAACTGCAAACCCTCGGCCTGCTCGCGCTTGCGGCGCTCCAGCTCGGTCCGGCTTTTGGTGATGGCGAGACGCAGAGCCTCGATCTGAGTGCGGGCCAGGCGAACCGCCCCGGGGTAGGCCGGCGAGGTGGCGTGCTCTTTTTCAAAAATTTCAAAGGCCATCAGGGCGCTGGCCGGATCGGGCGCGCTCTTGAGATTTGCCAACTGCAGACGGGCCAAGATGGCCGGACGATTGGCGGCGTAGTCTGCGGCGGAAATCCACTCGCCCTCGATCTTGACCTCGCCCCCGGCCACGCGCTGGCGCTCGGCCTCGAGTTGCTGGGCCAGCTTGCGCGCCGCCGGCATGTGCTTGCTGTAGCCGTAGTTCTTCATGAACGGCTGGATTTTTTGCTGGAGGAGGACGTCGTAAACCTCCACCCGCTCGGCCGTGGCCGGGGCCTGCACCTCGGCGATCTCGGCGAAGGCCAGATCATCCATGGTGGCCTGCTGGTAGCGGACCACCTCGGAACGCGGGTAGGACTTCTCATCGCGGATGGTCGGCGTCGTTTGGACCTCCATGCGGATCTGGTCCGGACCGACCGAGGTGATGGTGCCCTCGATGCGGGTTCCGTCTTTCAGTTCGATGAAATCAGCGCGAACCGGGGAGAGGGCGATGAACAGGATGGCGGAGAACAGAAATCTAACCACGGCGGGACCATAGCGCACGGCGCGCGGGGACGGAAGGATTTCCCGCCGTTCAGGCCGACGCAATCTGCCCGATGATATGCCGGCCGATGGCCAGTGAGGCGGTAGCCGCCGGGCTGGGTGCGTTGAGGACGTGAAGAGCACGGCGGCCGGCGACGAGACGAAAATCCTGCACGAGTTCGCCGTCACGCGAGATGGCCTGAGCACGAACTCCGGCCCCGCCGGGGGCAAGATCCTCCTCCCGCAGGGCGGGCACGAGGCGCTGGAGGGAGTGGCAGAAAAGTTTGGGGCTCAGCGAGCGCAGCCCCTCGTCCCAAGCCATGCGCGGATGGCGGGCGAGAAATTTCCAGAACCCGGGAAAGGTCAACGCGTCGGCCAGGTCCCGCGCATTCCATTGCGTCTTGCGGTAGGCCTCGCGGGCAAAGGCCAGCACGGCATTCGGTCCAGCCTCAACCCCGCCGCCAACCAAGCGCGTGAAATGCACGCCGAGAAACGGGAACTTCGGATCCGGCACGGGATAAATCAAATTCCGCACCAAGTGGGCACTCTCCGCCCGCAGTTGGTAATACTCACCGCGGAAGGGAACGATCCGGTCATCTGCCCGCTCGCCGGCCAGACGGCACACGCGGTCGCAGTGGAGCCCGGCGCAGTTGACGACGAAATCACCGGAAAATTCACCCGCCGGCGTCTCCGCCACCCAGCCGTCGGCAGTGGTCCGCAACCGCCGCACCTCGGCCCCGGTCACGACGCGACCGCCGGCCGCCTCGATGTCCTGCCGCAAAGCCCGGCAGACGGCATCATAGTCCACGATCCCCTCCTCCGGCACATGGAGGGCGGCAACGCCGGCGGCATTCGGCTCGATCTCGCGCAATGCCCCGCCGTCGAGCCAGCGCAAGCCGCGGAGTCCATTGGCACTGCCCCGAGCCTCCAACTCCCGCAAGCGTGGGACCTCGGACTCATCAACCGCCACGACCACCTTGCCGCAGATTTCGTGGGCTATGTTTTTTTCCTCACAGTAGGCCGTCATCTCCCGGATGCCCTCCACGGCGAGACGCGCCTTAAGCGAGCCGGGCCGGTAGTAGAGCCCCGCATGGAGGACGCCGCTGTTGTGCGTGCTCTGGTGGGCCCCGACGGAGGGCTCCTTTTCCAGCAAGGTCAGCGCCTCGATCCGGCCGGACCGCAACCACTGCCAGGCCGTGCCCAAACCGACCAGACCGCCGCCAATGATCAGGGGGTTCTTTGGCATGATAATCCGGGCGGATAGCGGAAAAGCAAAAGGCGACCCTGCGTATGGTGCGGGGCCGCCTTTGTGGAGAAGAGAATCTCTAACCTAGCGGATTTTCTTGAGCAGCGGGAGACCCGTGCGCTCGTTCTCGGAGACTTCGTAACCGGCGGGCAGGGCGTCAATGGCGCCTTCCTTGGGTTGTCCGGCGAAGAAGTAGAGAGTCACTTTCTGGCCGCCGCGCAGCTCTTGGAGCCGCTCGTGGAGGAAGTAGGTTTTGCCGCTTTTCTTGCTGATTGTGCTGAATGCCATGTTGTGTGGTCCTTTCTTGGTTTTTGGTGGGAATCAAGGGGGCCGGTCAAATGACGCCGGCCTTCTTGAGAGTAGCGTAAGCTCCGTTCTTGGTGATGGTTTTGAGCGCGCGCGCGGTCAGCTTGACCTTGATGAAGCGCTTGAGTTCGGGGACCCAAATGCGTTTCTCCTGAAGATTCGGAGTGAAATAGCGCGGTGTGTTGGCGGTGACGTGACGGCCGACGCCGCCTTTTTTCTTGGCCATACCGCGACGATGGATCACCGACCCGCGTTTGGGTTTGGCCCCTGTGATGCTGCAAACTCTGGACATAAATATTGGTTCCTTCTGAAGACTATCCCTGATGTTGATGCACGATGCGCTTTCCTTCAAGCATTTCCAAGTCCGCATCGACCATGATGTGGACCAGCTCCTCGAAGCGCACCTTCGGCTCCCAGCCCAGTTTCTCCTTCGCCTTGGCCGGATCGCCGATCAAAAGGTCCACTTCCGCCGGCCGTTCATACCGCGCGTCGTATTTCACATACTCCTGCCAATCCAGCCCCACGTGCCCGAAGGCTACCTCGACAAACTCTTTGACCGTGTGCGTCTCGTTCGTCGCCAGAACATAATCCTCCGGCTCCTCCACCTGCAGCATCCGCCACATCCCCTCCACATACTCCGGCGCGTAACCCCAGTCACGCTTCGCGTCCATGTTCCCA
>JBGSSV010000198.1:0-9377 GCA_041736875.1 Chthoniobacterales bacterium
GACTTGCCGCTGCGGGTGAGTCCGGTGAGTTGGGTGCGCTCCGCCTCCGTGAGGGTGACTTTGTATCGATTGGCCATGCCGGAGCAAAACCCCAAACGCGATCATTGGCAATACGAATAACATAGTGTTACAGGATACTAGGTCGAGCTTCGTGTCCTTGCGGTCCCGCGTGCGGATCTGCACGTAGGCCAGCGGCCGTGTCCCCGCGCCGAAGTGGTATTCGATGACCTGACGAATGACCGAGGTCTGCAGGACCTCGCTCAGCCAGGCCGCATCATCCTGCTCCAGGAGGTCGGTCTCGTCGCCCTGCAGGCTGGCCCCGGTGTTGTCCGCGCCGGTGCCGCTGGCCGTGCCGAGATCGCCGCCGCGCCACATGATGGCCAGGGCCTTGTCCATGCGCTCGATCAGCGGCTCGAAGGGCAGCATCGTGCCGCCGCCTTTCGTTTCCACGAGTTGGATCCCGCTGCCCTTACTCACGACCGCGGAGAAATCATTGGCGAAGGCCCGCACCGCCGCCTCCATGGCGTGCCACTCGGGACTGTTGAGCGGCGCGTCGGTCTCGCCCAGCACGCCGGGGAATCCAAATTTTTCGCAATAGGCCAACCAGTCCCGCAGGGGCAGGCGCTTATACATCCAGGCAACGCTGGACGCCTCCATGAGCCCCGCGCCCACGGTCACGAGCCATTCGTCCTCCGCCATGTCCACGCCCTCGATGCCGTAGTCCTGTTCGAGGAAGCGTAGCTTGCCGGTCCGGTTCTCGAAAAACCACAAGGGGACATTGCGAAACGTGGCCGTGAGCCCGTCCGCCGTGGGCTGCCAGACGATCTCATGCACCGCGTAGCGCATGCCGATGGCCGAGGCCATCTGCCGCACGAGGAGCTGGAACCCGCCGCGCTCGTTCTCGTCCAGGGCGTTGGTCGCGGTAAGGTGGTTGAGGAAGAATTCGATGACCTCGGCATGCGCCTTGGCCTCCTTCTCCATAGCCTCGTCCCCGTCGCAATCGACCGCCACCACATCGAAGCCATAACGAGCGATCGCCGAGGTGCGCTTCTGCGCGAGAGCCGGCAGCCGGTCGTCCCTGCGCAGCATCGCGTCAAAGGTGCGCGCCGCTTCGCTCAGGTAACCGGCGTTGAAAGCATCGAGCTGCGCGACCAGGCGCTGCGGCGTCAGGTTCGCCAGCGGCTGGAACCGGGATTGGATCGAGCGGGCGATCCGCTCCGGGGCCACATGCAAAGGAGCGCGGGCATCCTGCCCGCTTTCCACGGACCCCCCGCCCCTCCGCTGCCTCCTGCGCTCCCTGGCGTTCACGCGAACACCTCCTTCCGGTTGTCCTCGTCCTCAGTCATCGGCACGAACGCGAACGGCACGCCCTGGGCCGACCACAAGGCCAGCTTCACCGCGTCGAACGTGTCCGCATGGTTCCCGGAGGAATCGACCTCATTGTTGAACGAGCCCTTTTCCTTCCGCACCAGGCGAAAGTCTTCCCGCACCCAGCGATCCGGCGGCAGCAGCACCATGCCGTCCTCGAGGGCGTTGACCAGCAGAGAGCCTGCATACTGCTTGCAGCTCATCTCCTCGGCCTTGTAGTCGGCCTTCTCCCCCGCGATGAAGAGGCGCACCTGCGTGCGGCTGCCCAGCTCGCGCTTGAGGTCCGCCGCGAAATACCGCTCGTTGCTCGCGTCGATGGCCAGCGACCGCACCCGGCGACCGCCGGGCAAATCCAGAGCTTTCCCGATGAGCAGACGCGAGAGCCGAGGGTCGGCCGTCTTCCACCGCACCAACGCACGCACGGCAAAGTCCCGGCCGATCTTCTCGACCACGGCCAGCGCGCTCGGGTTGCTGTGGTCCTTCTCGGTCGTGGCCAGATCGACCCCCACGTAAATCTCGCCCTGGCCCAGCCCAGCCTCCCAGCCGGCCGGATAATCGTCCTGGGATGCCACACACCCAGCCACGCGGCCGCGCTCCTGCGCATGATGCAGCGCGAGGTAGGAGCACGCCGCCGTGCCGCCCATGGCGAACTTGAGCGCATAGTTCCGGTCCCACGCGTCTTTATCAATCGCCAGCGCCCGATGCTCCTGGGCCGAGATCACCGCGCCCGTCTCCGGGTGGTAGAGCACCACTCCGGCCGCGTAGCCGTCGTGGACGTCCACCCGATGCACGAGCAGCCCCGTCTCGCTCCGATACCAATGCCCGGCGGGATTCGGCTCGAAGGTCACGCCGGGCCCTGGGCTCAGCATCTCGTGCGAAAGGTGCGCATCGTCGGCCGGCGGCGTCGTGGCCAGGATGATCCGCATGGTCGGATCCGAGGACGCAATCGGCTCGATGGCTTCCCACACCCCGCGCCAATCACGAATGAAGCCGATCTCGTCGAAAAGCACCGTGCCCGAAAACCCGCGCGCCGTGGCCGGGTTCGGCGCAATAACCTTGAGGCGGCTCACCTGGGCATCCTTGTGCCGCAGCTTCAACTCCAGCCGTCCCTGCTCGAAGACCTCGCGGAAGGCGGACTCATCATCGAAGCGCACGTTGGCCTCCATCTCGCGGTGCTTGTGGGCTGACAGAAATTGCCGCATCTGCTCGGCCGCCCGATAGGTCACCTCGCCGCCGACGCTCAGCGAGGCCGAGCCAAAGATGACCACCCGCCCCGGCCGCGTCGCCATCTCGTAAAGTCCGATCCGCGAAAGGTTCGTGGTTTTCCGGCCTTGGCGTCGCCAGATCAGGCCGAACTGCCGCACGTCCCGCCGGTTCAACGGCTCCAGCTCGTATGAGGCGGGCTTCTGCATCATTTGACCCCCAAAGCCTCGAACTCCGCCAGGAGTGCCTGCACGCCGTCCTTGTTCGCATCGGTCAGGCCCTGCTCCCGGATACGTTGCAACTGCGACCACGCCTTGCTCAGCACCAGCCGCTGCCGCGAAATCACAAGCTTCTCCTGCTCCAGCCTGGCCTTGGTCTCGGCTGACTCCCGCTTGAGCTGCAGGTGCTCCAAGTTGACGTAGGTCTCCGCGTCCCCCGCGTCCACCGCCTCCAGCGTGAACACCGACTGCGCCACGGACCGAACTTTCTCCGGCGACATGTCCGGCGACTGCTGGCGCAGCATCTCCGCGATCTCCTCGGCACGGCTCGCCGCCCGCGAGAATCGCTGCTGCAAACGCCACCACGAGACAAAATCCGCGAGCGTGGACATGGAGACCGTAAGCCCGTCGCTCTTGAGCTGCTCCAGCGCGAAGGCCAGCCCGCCCACGCACTCCTCGCTCTTCGGCGTGTTGGCCCAGGCAATGATCTGTTCCTGCCGCTCCACGGGCAGCGACTTGAGCTTCGAGTCGGACCTTGGCTTTTTCATTCACGCGAGTCCCTCCTTGGCGCGGCCGCGATCCGTCAAAAACCATTCGTCCTGGTCGATGTCGTGATTGCGCGCGTAGTCGATGAAGTTCCGCGAGTGGTTCCACTCGATGGCGCCGTTGAGCTGCGCATCGGTCGGCGCAAATCCCAGCGCCGACAGCCCGGACCGCAGCACCGCCATCGTCGCACGTCGCCGCGCCGGCAAAGCCGAGAGCACACTGCGCACCGCACTGCGCAGCGCGATCTCCCCAACCGTTGGTTCCTTATTCGCCATCGTAGTTGCCTCCTCCGGTTCTTCCCTCATGCAGTTTTTGCGAGATCGCCTGCGCGGCCGAGTGGTCGCCGTCGTGCTCATACCGCCCGGCGACGAAGGACAGCGCGTTTTCCATCGCATTCTGCCGGTGGTGGATCGCCTGCCGCGCCTTCGCCTGGTAGCGGTTCGAGTTATCCATTTCCTTTTTGATGTCCCCGAGAAGCCTCATGATCTTCTCGCGGTCGTCCTTTCGCTCCTGCTCGATCTCCTTGAAATTCGGGATGGTCACATACGTCTCCGAGGGCTTCGGCTGCTCCCTCAAGTGCTTGTTGATCACATCCAGCACGCCGCCACCGCTTAGGATTAGGCAGGTCAAAATGACCAGCACCCAGCCGATGCTGGAAAAGTGGTTCGGGTCCGGCAGCGTGATCGGCGGCACCGCCGCCGTCGCCTGGGCGAGGAAAACGAGCATCATCCCTGGCCCTCCATGAGCGCGTAATTGATCCGCGAAACTTTCGCCCGCTGCATTTCGAGCTGCACCGAGGCGATGAAGGCCGCCCACTGCCGCGGATGAATCGTCTGGCAACCCTCGCTGCTCACCGAGGATTCACCGCCCTTGTGAATGTTGATCCCGAACCAGCCCGACTCCTCGTCCTTGTCTCGCAGCACCGTGACCGCGGCCGCTTGGATCAGCGCGGTGTAGCTCTGCTTGTGGAGTCCGACCTTGTAGAGCCACACGCCGGGCTTTAGCACCGCGTAGGGTTTGCCCACCTTCGGGTTAATACCGCCGCGCGCCGGGTCGGTGTTCGCATTGAATCCGGCAAAGGTGTTCGGGCCGCAGAGGAAGATGGCATCGTCATAGATGCCGAGATCGTTGCGCCCTTTGGCGCCCATGCTGTCCCGGTAGTAGCCCCGCACCCCGAGCAAAGACACCGTCCCGAGCGCGCCGAGTTCGGCGAGCTTCACCATCACGCGTTCGCGCGACCACTGCGGGCGATTGGCTGGAACGATGCCACTCATACTCGGCAGACCCCCGGCCGCTGGTTGTCCGAGCCCTTGTGGATGTGAATGCCAGCTTTTTCCCCAGCCCCCGCCCAGGACCGAGCCTCGCCCCTCACCATCGCCCGCCAAGCCGGGTTTGAATCGATCCGGGTATGTGCGTCCGGCAAGACAATTTCAGGCGCGACATCCGTCACCTCCGGGTCCTCGGGGAAAAGATCATGACCGCGAGGCAGCGTCAGTTGCTGCCGCACCCAATGCACGCGCGCCACGCTCGACGGGATCCCGATCCGCGGCCGCCCTACCAGGGCAAGGGGATTCAGCGGCAGCCACCAAGGCAGCAGGCCTGACCGATAGACCGGATCGCAAAGGCACGCCACGTCGATCGGCACCCCGAGCTGCTCGCACTGCCGGGCAAAGCGCGGGAAGGCGTAGCCGGCCCCCCACGAGTAAGCAAAAACAAACACCCGCGGCGACGACCCAGGCGAATTGCGCACGATGAACTCCGCCAGCGCGCGCATGTCGTCGCGCCATTCCCATGGCATCACGACCGTCAGATCCGGCGAGGCCAGCCCGCGAAGCTCCGCCCACAGCCGCTCAATCCCCGTCGGGCGGCTCACCGATTCCGTGAAACCCATGATGGGAACGAGCCACTTCATCGCGCGGCACCTCCTACGAGGAGAAGCAGACAGAACGCGCCAAGCCAGAACATGAGCAGGCCAAGGCAAACGACAACGCGGGGCCGGAACTTCTGCAGGCGTTGGATCACGGCCGCACCGCCTTCCCATCCCAAAGGAGCGCGGGCCTCCCGCCCGCATTTGTCAGCGTGTCCGCCTTCCCGCTTGTCGGCGCTGGGCTCCGCGGGCTCCAGCGCACTTCGTAGTAATTCCCACGCGCATCATCACGCCCCGCCACGACCTCGCGCTCCAGGTGCGCGTCGTAAAATTCGTAAGCACCACGCGCCGCCTCGACCATCTCGCCGGTCGCGCACCCGTTCAGCGCGGCCGCCGCAAGCACCGCGCAGGCAAAAAGCAGGCGGGGCCCCGCCACAGAACCCCGCCTGCCACCCGTCATGCTATCTCCACCAATGGGAAAACCCGCCGTGCGGCGGGAAAGGAGTGTGGCGCTCAACATGCGAGCCACGCTCGCATGCCATCACAAAACGGGGAAACGCCCCATTGCGTCCATTCTCTCTATTGGACTTTTTTTGCCGGGATCAGCGCGGCGGCGTTGCCTCCAAGCCCGTTCCGAAAATGCGCGCCGCCGCCTTCATCCAAAAATCCGACTCAAATTTCCGCTGCAACGCCTCCATCTGATCGGCGGTTGCCATCGCCGCATCAAAATTTGCAAACGTCGCGTCGAGCGTGGTCGAGCTGGCAGTCCGACTGTTCTGCATCTGCCCGAGGCGCACCAGTTGTTGAAACTCACCCATGGTTTCGGCCAGCCGAGCCTTGCCCTTGAACAGCTCGTTGGTCGGTATGATCACAACCAGCAGCGCGAGCAAGGCCACAAGCGCAATAATCACCCGCGGCCTTTTGGTCGGCGTCGGCAAAGGAAGCAGGTTTAACGTCGTCGCTAAAACCCACTCCTGGCTCCGCCCCCAGCACACCTGGCTCCCCGCATGGACGCGGCCCGAGGCAAACATCGCCCGCAGTTGCTCAACGGTGAAAGGCCCGACGGCCTCGCAATTCTCCAAGAGGTAGTAACGCGCTGGAGGCTGCTTATACGGCGGCTTCATTTCTTCGCGTTCTTGGGCCTCTTCGCCTTCGCAAAGCGCACGTCCTTGATCCGCTTTTGCTCGATCGGTGGGGCGGGCGCATCAGCAGCAAGCAGTCTCGGAAAAGATTCAACTTTGTAGTGCGTAGGCCGTCCACCCTTCCCCTTTCGAGAGGGAGCGGTTGGCTCCTCAGGCTCAATGTCGAAGCCGAGAGACCGCAGTCTCTGGTAAATCGCCTCGCGGATGAACTTCGAGCGGTCACTAAAGCCCGCCTTGGGCAAAGCCGCGTCAATCTCTTCGAGGAAGGACTCGCGCATCATCACAAGCACGCCCTTCTGGTCCTTTCCTCGCACGTTCGGCATAGGTGTATATGACGCAAAAAAAAGTTTTCCCGCACGAACTTTTTTCTTGAATGCTATACCGAGTATATGCACCTTACGCCCAATGACGACGCGAAAATCCAAGCGCGGGGCCTGCAGCAAGGACGAGTCCAAGGCTGTCCTCATCTACTTCCCCAAGACTTTGCTGCCTGTCATCGACGAGGCGGTCCGTCTCACGGACACCGACCGCTCCAAATTTATTCGGGCATCCGTCCGGGATCACCTCCGCCGCCTAAAAATCGCCTGACCATGACCACCGACCAGATCCTCCAGAATTACAAAGCGGCCCGGGAACTCCTGCTCGCCGCCAAGCAAAACTACCTGCTGGCCCGCCGAACCCTCCGCCGCGAGTGCCCGGACCAATGGGCCACGATCCGCGAGACCGAGGCGTCGCTGCGCATCGGCCCACTCACCGACCGAAAGAAATACAACGCCGCGCGCCGCAAAGCCATTGCCGATGCCGTCAATGACCTCTGGGACATGCACCGCAGCGAAGACGCGAACATCGCCGCCGTCTCCGAGCGGCTCGCCGCGCTCAACATTTGGTCCAGCACCACCACCGACCACCGCTGGACAATCCTCTCCGCCGCCCAGCGGCTGGGCCTGTCCACACGGAGGGCCGCCTGATCCCATGGACTCCGCGACGCAGCTCGACTTCCTTTTCGCCCTCTTCCGGCCGCTGATCTGCACAGCCGATGCGGCGTTCCTGCTCGACGATTGCAGCGAGCGGCACGTCCTCGACCTGGTGGACGAGGGGCAACTGCTCGCCATCAACATCGCCGTCGACACCACCGGCCGACGCGAGCTGCGCATCCACCGTTACAGCGTTCTCCATCGCATCGCGCGGCCCCAGCGCCCGCTCGGTCGCGTGCCGGCCGATAAGATCATCCCGCACTTCCGCCCCACCGTGCTGCGCCGCGAACTCGCCGACTGGATGAGCTGCAGCGAGCAGCACATCAGCAATCTCAACCTCGCCGGCCCCCGCGACGGCCACGACCGCCGCCACCGCATCTACCGCCACGCCGTCGTCGACTTCCTCACCACCCGCGAAATCAAACCATGACCACCACCAGGGACCTCGCACAACTCCGCGTCTCCTACCTGGCCGCTATGGCTCTGGAGAAATCCATCCTCCTGCGCGCTCTTGCGCGTCCTCGGGACCGCAAATCGTCCAGCAATGGATCAACAGCCATTCCTGCGCAGGGTCCCGCGGTGGAGCTGGCATCGGGCTCGGCGACAACAACAAGCACATGTTCACCGCTCGGATCAGCCGCAAGCCAATCTGCCAGCGAAGATCGGGAGTCCACTCCGGCCATTGTTCCGTCTGAATCCAAAGCCGACACGCCGCGTCCCCTTCCTCCATTCGCTGCCGCAGCCACGCCGCAATCTCCCGCGATTCAATCTCAGGGGCGTCCTCTCCGGTGCCAATGGCATGGCTCCACGCCGTCAGCTCAGCCGCCAATTCACGCCAGCACTCCTGCATCCCTCCAGTCCACCGCAACCCGCTGATCTTTCCTATGAAAAACCCACCAACCTCCACACCTTCCCGCGCCCGGCGGGCCAGCGCGCAGCCTACATCGGCACTTATCCCAAGCGGCGCACCGGGCCATTCTCTCGCCACCACGTCGCAGTTCTCCGACGACGACAAGCTGCGCGGCCAGCAGATCACCGAAGCCTTCCGCGAGGCCAACGGCGCACTCAAGCGCGTCCTGGTCTTCGGGGCCATGATGCTGGTCCAGCGGGAGGCCATCTTTTCCGCACGCGGAAAAGTTCGGACGGGCGGGGCCGGCTCGAAAGGCGACGGCTTCAGCGCCTGGCTTGAAGCCTGCGCCCCCGAAGTCGCCGCGAGCCTGTCCACCGCCTACCGCTACATGGGTTTGGCCGAGGGCCTGCGGGACGCACTCAAGCTGGGCAAGAAGGCCGACCTGACCCTTCTACTCACCGCCCCCGACGAAGAACTCTCCGAGTCGCTCCGCAAGAAGCAGGCCGAGATCGACAAGCTCATCGAGGGCAAGAGCCAGCGGCAGCTCATCTTCGAGTTCGGCAAGGCCGAGCCCAAGCTCAAGGGCGGACACCGCACCAAGAGCGGCCCGCCCGAAACCCCCGAGGAAAAGTTCAAGCGCCACGCCCAGGACCAGCACGACAAATTCGTCGCCACCTTCGAGTCGGTGAAATTCCGGCACGACGACAAAGCCCTGCGCTTTGCCTCCGATGTCGAGATCGAGCTTGCCTGCGATTTTTGCGAGGAGTTCATCACCGCCGCCCGCGCCTGGCTCAAGCTCCTGCGCCGCGAGCGCGCCGCCATCGCCGTCGAGGAGGCCGCACAGTGACTGCGACCGACCTCGCTCCGCTCACGGACGCCGCCCGCCTCGATCTGCACCACTGGCGCGGCATCATCGAGCCCCTCCTCGCCGCCGAGCACGGCGTCGTCGCCATGATTCGCCAGGTCGCCGCAGAAACCGGCGAACCCGAGGGAACCATCCGGCGGAAGTATTACGCCGTCAAAAAGCAGGGCATGGCCGCCCTCATCGACCGCCGCGCCCTCCCGTCGCCCAACTCGCAGCTTTCAACCATCAACTCCTCCGACCGCGAACTCCTGCGCACCTACGTGGAGCGGAACCAGCGTTGCTCCGAGGCCGGCATCCGGGCCCTGCGCCGCGACTGGAGGCGCGGCGTCGTCAACACCGACACC